>JAFWEX010000130.1 GCA_017512705.1 Paenibacillus sp. | reverse complement strand
TTGAATAATGTTCATCAGATTATTGCGATCATTAATTAATTGCGATAAATGCTCTTCTTCTGTCTGAAGTTTACCGATCGCTGTGGATAACATCCATTCCGCCTGTGTTTTTTCATTGCTTTTCAGGTCAACAACCTTCTGGAAATGATATCGAAATTTCATCGCTTACCCCTTCATCTCCTTGCAAATTCAAGAATCAAACGCTCCTGCACTTCACTTAACGTTACCTTTTCATCCACTTTTTGCTTCGTAAAATCCCAGATATGATCAATCTGATCCATAGCTTCATCTATTGCAGCATTTGATCCACGCTGATAGGCACCAATGTTAATTAAATCTTCGGATTCCTTGTACACAGCCATCAGACGTTTCATATTATTGACCGCATCCATCTGTTCTTCAGGTGCAATGTCCTTCATAACACGGCTGATGCTTGCAAGTACATCTATCGCAGGAAAATGACCTTTGTTTGCTATCGCACGGTTCAATACAATGTGACCATCCAATATCCCCCGGACTGCGTCTGCAATCGGTTCGTTCATGTCATCCCCATCGACGAGTACGGTATAAAAGGCAGTAATTGAGCCTGTCGGACCTGTCCCTGCACGTTCGAGCAATTTAGGTAGACTTGCAAAAACAGAAGGTGTATAACCTCTCATGGCAGGAGGTTCTCCTACAGCCAAGCCTACTTCTCTCTGCGCCATAGCATAACGGGTAACGGAATCCATCATTAACATGACATTCATGCCCCGATCCCGGAAATATTCAGCGATCGTTGTTGCTATTACCGCTCCCTTGATTCGAATCAACGCAGGCTGGTCTGATGTTGCGACAATAACGACAGATCGTTCCAACCCTTCCGGACCTAGATCTCGCTCGATAAAGTCACGAACCTCACGTCCACGCTCACCCACAAGCGCAATCACATTTACATCCGCTTCGGTATTTCGGGCGATCATACCCATTAATGTACTTTTACCTACACCTGAACCTGCGAAAATACCGACCCGCTGTCCTTTGCCTACGGTGAGTAAACCGTCAATCGCTCTTACACCCACACTCATTGTTTCAAGTACACGCGGTCTATCCATAGGATTCACGGGTGTATTTGAGGTAGAATACGTAGGCATTCTAGAAGGTAACAGTGAACCGTCAAGTGGTTGCCCCAGCCCATCGAGAACTTTACCTAACAGCTCAGCTCCCACCTGAACGCCTAACGGCTTGCCTGTTCCTACCACGTCACATCCGGGACCGATCGATTGAAGTTCTCCCAGAGGCATAAGCAATACTTTGTTATCTCGAAACCCCACAACCTCAGCTTGAAGCGGCTTCGCAGATTTGCCGGGATAGATATAACACACGTCGCCGATGCTAGCATCTGGTCCTTCTGACTCCACCATTAACCCAATGACCTGAGTTACTTTTCCGTTAATACGAACAGGATCAAATTGTCGAAGATGTTCCATATAACGCTGTGAACTAAGAACCTTCATGTTGATTTCTTCGCTCCTCATCCTCAAGTGCTATACGGATCAGTTCTTTTTTGATTTCTGTAAGCTGTGTATCGATTCGTGCATCAACACTTCCAAATGAAGAACGAATAACACAACCTTTGTCTTTAACCGTAGCATCAGGTAAAATTTGCAGTTCTGCTTGTGAGTCAATAGAGAGAGCTAATTCCTCCCGCGCTGCCTGTACAAAAGAAAACTGTTCTGGTGTCACACAAAGGGTGATCTGACCTTGCTCTCTTTTTCTGGACAAACTCTGACGTATCAGTTCTAGCGTGTGTTCAGGCTCTACGGTTAGCTGCTTGTCAATCACTTTCTCCGCAATGCCACACGCAAGCTCAACAAGGAAGGGCTCTGCTTCCTGAATAATCTGATCTTTGGCAACATACGCTTTCTGAAGTACCTCTTGTGCTTCTTTCATCATCTCTTCGATCTTCACCTGGAGCTCCACTTCAGCTTGTGCTCGTCCTTCTTCAAACCCTTGTTGGAAACCTTGGGATCGCAGAGCCTCAGTCAGATGTTCATCCTGCTCTCGTTGCTCCTGCCACCAACGATCAATCTGTTCCCGGGCTTCCTGAAGCATTCGTTCCGCTTCTTCCGAAGCATCACGCACCTGCTGTTCCGCAAACTCCTTGGCATCCTCCAGCATCTCGGCAGTGAGTCGTTCCGTCTCTTCATCAACTCGTGCACGTAGCACTTCTGCTTCGGAAACAGCACCGTCGTCCCCATTCATTTCGGACTCTTCACCAGCGCTATAGTAGTGATGATTTTCGAGTCTTTTATGGTCTTCGACAGGAACGTACTGGAAAGATTTAATCAAATTAGACAATGATATCATCTCCTCCACCACGTGCGATAATGATCTCACCGGCTTCTTCCAATCTGCGGATCGTTCCTACAATGCGTGTTTGAGCTTCCTCAACATCACGTAACCGCACAGGTCCCATGAACTCCATCTCTTCTTTGAATGTCTCGGCCATACGTTTCGACATATTCCGGAACACGACATCCCGAACCTCTTCGCTTGCCACTTTGAGTGCGAGCTGCAAATCTGAGTTGTCGATATCCCGAATAATACGCTGAATCGAACGGTCGTCCACATTGACGATATCTTCGAAAACGAACATGCGTTTTTTGATTTCTTCCGCCAGCTCCGGGTCTTGAATCTCGAGGGAATCCAAAATCGTACGTTCCGTCCCACGGTCGACACCATTCAAAATCTGAACGATGGACTCTATACCACCTGCATTTGTATAATCTTGCGTTACTGTAGAAGATAACTTCTGTTCGAGTACCCGCTCCACTTGTGAAATCACTTCCGGAGAAGTACTGTCCATCACAGCTACTCTACGAGCGACATCAGCCTGCTTCTCCTGAGGGAGAGACGATAGTATAGCTGCTGCTTGTTCAAATTGCAGATAAGAAAGAACCAATGCAATCGTCTGTGGACTTTCATTTTGAATAAAATTCAGAATCTGATTCGGATCCGCTTTACGAGCAAAATCAAATGGTCTTACCTGCAGCGTTGCAGTCAACCGATTGATAACCTCAAGCGCCTTGGTGGATCCTAGAGCCTTTTCCAAAATTTCTTTTGCGTAGTTAATTCCACCTTGAGAAATGTATTCTTGTGCAAGACAGATCTGGTGGAACTCCGACATAATTAAGTCCTTTTCGGCTGAATCAACCTTCCGCACGTTGGCAATTTCTAACGTAAGTTGTTCGATTTCTTCATCGCGCAAATGTTTGAAGATTTGCGCAGATACTTCCGGACCTAAAGTGATTAATAAAATTGCTGCTTTTTGTCTGCCAGTCAATCCTTGACTGCCTGCTTTTGCCAATGTGTTCACCTCTATTCGTCAGCCAGCCACGTACGCAGCAGATTGACGAATTCGTCTGGCTTTTTCTTGGCCAAACTCTCCAATTGTTTGCGCACCTGACTTTCGTTCGTCACACTGTCCAAAGTAATGGACGGGAACTCCGTTGCTACTGGAAGCGGAATATCTTCCTCTTCTTCAATTTCATTTTGTTTACGACGACGGCGTACTAACAAAATAACAACCGCAGCGATTAATGCTGCTATTAGTGCTCCTCCACCCCACATCATTGCAGGTGTTAACTGGAAGCCCGTGTTTGTATCTGTAGCTGATGCAAATCCTTGCGAAATGACTGAAACTTTTTTGGTCAGCTCTGCGTCAGTAATTATAATGTCTGAATCTGCCAATGAAGCACGAACAATATTAACTAGAATATTCTCGATTGCATCTCGAACCGGTTGCTGTAATTCGGTTTGTCCCGCAGGTGGTTCAACAGCCACATTTATGGTTAAATCTTTTACAGTATATGGGCTTGAGATGATATCTTTGGCAATCCGATTCACTTCATAATTGATCGTGCTCGATGATTCTTCAGAATTGGCATTGCCATTGGAATCAGAAGAAGGGTAGCCAGGAACGTCCTGTTGGCCTGTCCCAGGTACACCACCTGTCGGACTTCCTCCGCCAGTGTAGCTCTTCTGAATTTCCTGGACACTGATCTCAATGCCTTTCATGTTCTCCTGGTCAACAGGCGTGACGAGGTTTTGTTTACTTGTCACTTTATCAAAGTTCAGTTTGGATGCTACGAGAACGTTAACCTTATCCTCACCGACTATTTGAGATAGGAATTGCTTAACGTTGTTTCTGACATCACTCTCAAACTTTTTCTGTAATGCCATGTTTTCTTGCACTTCAGATGACAAGCCGCCACTGCCACCACGAGCTGTTGGAATGAGTTCAGCCTCATCTGTATTGGTAATCGTAATATTTTCGATCGGCAAGTTCGGGACAGCTGTTTTAACCAGATTAAAATACCCATCTACAGCTGCCTGATTTGGATGATAGCCAGGTTTAAATTGCAACGCTACAGAAGCCGAAGCCTTGTCCTGTTCTTCCAGGCCCGCAAAGATATTATCTTTGGGCATATTGACAAGAACTTTTGCATCCTGAATACCTTGCATTCGTTGAAGTAGTTTTTCGACCTCTCCATTTATAGCATTGTTATATCTGACATCAAACTCTTTGTCCGTCATTCCGATCGCGGATGATGGATTTTCAAAAGCTCTGTAACCAAGTGACCCGCTTTGAATGATTCCTTGAGATCCAATATTCACTTTGGTTAACGCTACATCTGTGCTAGGCACAGAAATACTTTTACCATCGGAACTAAGTTTGTAAGGAATATTTGAAGAGTTAAGATAATCAATTACACCAGCTGAATCACTTGCATTTAGATCAGTGAACGCAACTTCATATTCTGTTTTGGACAACTGCATCGTGAGAACCACTGCGGCCAAAATCAGAAAAAGGAAGGTTGAAATAAATAATGTTTTTTGCTTCTTGCTAAAGCTATTCCAGTACTCTGTTGCCTTCTCCCTGTACTGGGCAATTCTCTCATTCACTCTGTCACCCCATCCGAAACTTTGCTTAGTCTGTCCGTTCACAAGCCTTAGCGTTCCATTAGCTCGTGACAGGAACAGCATAGCAGCTGCTAGTCGTACTGATCAGCGCTACTGTCTGGCTTACATAAATTATAACTGTGTGCGCATAATCTCTTGATACGCCTCAACTACTTTGTTGCGAACTTGGGTAGTAAGTTGCAGACCTAACAGAGCTTGTTCCGAAGCGATCATTACCTGATCTACATTCGCTTTGCCTACCAAAAATTGATTTGACATTTCATGTGCCTCAGATTCCTGTGCAGCGACAGAACCCAGTGCATTTTGTAAGTATGTACCGAAGCTTTGAATACCCTCGGCTGGTGTGAAAGGCTTATTTTCTACATTGCTTTTCATTTGTAACTGCTGAACTCCCTGAGTGCTAAACATGTTGTTCTGAATCATGAATGTCCCTCCCCTTATCTCTTTTATCCGTTATCAAAGGTAACGCAGTTAAGCTCTTCCGATCTCTAAAGCTTTGGTAATCATTGCTTTGGTTGAATTCAGTGCAGTTACATTAGCCTCATATGAACGTGAAGCTGAGATCATGTCAACCATCTCTTTTGCAATATCTACATTTGGCATGAACACGTAGCCTTCTGCGTTAGCATCTGGGTGCGTTGGATCATAGACCGGCTTGAGTGGTGATTGATCTTCACGAATTTCAGTTACTCTGACTCCTTCACCCGCACCCCCACCACGAATCTGATTTTGCAGAATCGTACTAAAGGATGGTTTATTCGGTTCAAGGACCACCACTTTCCGCTTATAGGGAACCACTTCTCCATTAGATATGCTTGCGCGAGTTGTTTCGGCATTTGCAATATTGGAGGAAATAACATCCATACGCAGACGTTGAGCCGTAAGAGCTGAAGAACTTATTCCAAAACTGTTGCTAATATTCAACGCTTTTATCTCCTTTCTACGCCAATCCGCATCATTTTTATCTGTTCGTTTACTTGCTGGATATACGCGCTGTATCGCAATTGATTTTCCGCCAAAAGGCTCATCTCTCTATCGATGTCCACATTATTCTGGTTGTTATTCATGGAAGTGGACTGGTCCATATTAACTACTGGTGTCGGTACAGAAGAGGAAGGACCTATGACAATATGCCTTGGATCCGTTATTTTACCTTTTAGTAAAGGCATTTCACCGTTCATCTGTTCCTGTAACATGACTTCAAATGAAACGTCTGAGCGTTTGAAATACGGGGTGTCGGCGTTTGCGATGTTGTTAGCAATCGCTCTTTGTCTGGTGTTCGAGGCATCGAGTGCACCTTGTAATCTTTTAAAGCTGATGTCGTTTAAAAGATTCATAACATCCCTCCTCTCTTTTAGTATATATGGAAAATGATTGAAGCTTTTTTTTACGTGAATAGGCTTATGTTTTCGACAAAAACATTCGTCTTTACACGTTTTTCTAGGACTTAAGTAGAATTAAATCTGATGTTGTCGTATATCATAAGTTTCTTCGAGTTTGGCATATATTACAATAAGAAAAAAGCCCTATCTTTTCTTCAAGAGAGAGCTTTTAGTGTATTTTCTGCAAATATTGATTTTTTTCGTAAATTATCAGTCCCAAATCAAAAATGTGTTAAATGTTCTTTGGTTTCCATCTTATACATTCTTAAAATTAATATTATCTTTTTTCACCTGTGTTTCTTTCAAAATGTGTTCATCAGAGGATTCCTGAAGGAGTCTGATCTTTTTTTAAGTTTAATATTTTACCGTCAGATTAAGGTTTTAAGCTGACCGTCCGTGTAGCATTTACATGGGCCGATGCTGTGAATCCTCACAGTTAACGTACAAGAAAAGACTAAATATAACATCTGTTTCTCAACACTTTCTTAACAATTAAGGAGACTCATACTCGTTTAAATTTGAAAATCAATTAATGCCCTCTTACTTTTCTACAAAACGTTATTTTGCGCAAATGCGCAAATTGTTTCAATTCAGTAGTGGGGTAACTGATCATAATTTAAATAACTAAAATTCTTTTATTGGAAATTAATAGTCTACCCCAAAGAGATTGCCCACACATTTTTTGACTTTTCATCCCGATATACATGCGGCAGAAGTCCTATAATACACTGAAAATACTAGTACTGTCCCTCTTTTATCGGTCCATTCAGCATAAAGTGTTAGCTCTTAACAAAAATAAAAAGGTATGTCCCGATAAACATGGCATCTAACGCAGCATGTCTGTAGAAGAAAACAGAACTTGCTGGCGGATGTCCAATCATTTTCGGTCCATACCCAAGATCTTATCAGAAACTAACGATCGAGACGTCTATATGCAGCACATGTATCTCTATTGATTAAAGGATATACTGGCTTAAATCCCGGTCAGTCGCAATATCATTTAATTTCTCACGTACATATTCCGGTGTAATCACCATACGTTCCAATGTAAGTTCAGGCGCCTCAAAAGACAAGTCCTCCAGAAGCTTCTCCAAAATAGTGTGCAAACGACGCGCACCAATATTTTCCGTGTTTTGGTTAACGGATTCTGCCAGCTTGGCAATTTCTCTGATCGCTTCATCCGAGAATTCAATCTCGATATTCTCCGTACGCAGCAGATCAACATATTGTTTCGTCAATGCATTTTGAGGCTCTGTCAGGATGGATACAAACTCCTCCAATGTAAGACTGTTCAGCTCTACACGAATCGGGAAGCGCCCCTGAAGCTCCGGAATCAGATCAGAAGGTTTAGCTACATGAAACGCACCTGCTGCCATAAACAGAATATAATCTGTTTTGACAGGTCCGTACTTGGTCATCACCGTTGAACCTTCAACAATTGGCAGGATATCACGCTGAACACCCTCACGAGATACATCTGGACCACTCCCTCGGCCCTGACTGGCAACCTTATCAATTTCATCAATGAAAATTATCCCTGTTTGCTCTGCACGTCTAATGGACTCCTGCGTGACATCATCCATATCAATTAATTTGCTGGCTTCTTCTTGGATAAGCACTTTACGCGCTTCCTTAATAGCCAGTTTACGTTTCTTCGTACGACGCGGGAGTAAGCTACCAAACATCTCCTGCATATTCATACCCATCTGATCATTGCCCTGTCCAGCAAACATATCCATCATGTTAGGTGTGTGATCCTCAACATCAATCTCAATGATGTCGTCTTCTAATTTACCAGACAAGAGATCAAATTTAATTTTGCGACGACGCTCGGCTACATTGGCATCAGGTTCAGTCTCATCTTGGTCCTGTGTAACGTTTGTATTTCCGTTATTGCCAAAGATCATCTCAAACGGGTTACGTTGGTTTTTCGACTTAGATTGAGAAGGAGCCAAAATATGTACAATGCGCTCGTTCGCAGCCTCTTCCGCTTTATCTTTCACCTTTTCTGTCCGCTCAAGCTTGACCATACGCAGTGACGTCTCAATCAAATCACGGACCATAGATTCCACATCACGTCCGACATATCCCACTTCTGTGAACTTCGTCGCTTCAACTTTGACAAAAGGCGCTCCAACCAGTTTGGCTAGACGACGTGCAATCTCCGTTTTACCGACACCCGTAGGCCCGATCATCAGAATATTCTTAGGTACGATATCATCCTGTGTATGCTCTGGTAAAAGACTGCGTCGATAGCGGTTACGAAGCGCTACTGCCACTGATTTCTTGGCTTGTTTTTGACCTACGATATATTTATCCAGTTCCGCAACAATCTGTCTTGGTGTTAACGCTTGAGTATTCATACGCTTCCCTCCTGTAGGTAAGTTGATCTCCATTCAGCCATAAGAACAAAGAATCTCCTTAACGTAAACCGAGGCAGATTCAGCACAATGCTCGTGTACGGGAGATTTCTTTGTTTCTATAATTCTTCTACAATTATATTACTATTGGTGTATACGCACAGTTCGGAAGCAACTTGAAGAGATTCGCGCGCGATATCTTTTGCCTCCAACTGTGTCGCATGACGTTTCAACGCTCTTGCAGCCGACAAGGCAAAATTACCACCTGAACCGATGGCAATGATATCATCATCTGGCTCAATAATCTCACCGCCACCAGAGATCAGTAACATGCCCGTTTTATCCATCACAATGAGCAAAGCTTCCAACTTACGCAAAATACGATCCTGGCGCCAGTCCTTAGCAAGTTCCACGGCCGCCCGTTGCAGATTACCGTGGTGCTCTTCCAACTTACCTTCGAATTTTTCAAATAGTGTAATTGCATCTGCCACAGAACCGGCAAAACCGGCAACAACCTGTCCACGGTACAATCGTCTTACCTTTTTGGCTGTATTCTTCATGACAACACTCTGTCCCATCGTTACCTGTCCATCACCGGCAATTGCAGCTTTGCCATTATGACGGACAGCACAGATCGTAGTAGCATGAAATGACATATCCATGATATCAGCCTCCCCACGAATAATTTATACGCGTTCTGGAACGGTTAGACCTTCTGATGCAGCAAATCTAGCAATCCCATCCAGCGCTCGCTTAGCTAGCGCTTCATTTTTTTCTTTTTTATTACGAATTTTAGTTTCGAGTTTCGGCAGGAGTCCGAAGTTTGCATTCATCGGTTGGAAGTGTTTGAAATCAGCAGTGGTAATATATTGGGCCATGCTGCCTAATGTCGTTTCTACAGGCAGTACAACAAGTTCTTGTCCCAAAGCCGCTTTGGCTGCATTGATTCCCGCAATCAGCCCCGATGCTGCAGATTCAACATATCCCTCTACCCCTGTCATCTGACCGGCAAAGAATAAATTCGAACGTTCTTTGAATTGGTATGTTGGACGAAGCAGCTTCGGTGAGTTGATAAATGTATTTCGGTGCATAACACCGTAACGAACGAACTCTGCATTCTCTAGACCTGGAATGAGAGAGAAAACACGTTTCTGCTCTCCCCATTTCAGATGAGTTTGGAAGCCGACCAGATTATACAACGTCCCCGCTGCATTGTCCTGTCTGAGCTGTACCACAGCGTGTGGCAATTCACCTGTATGCGGGTTGATCAAACCTACCGGTTTCATCGGTCCGAACAAAGCAGTTTGTTTCCCTCGTCTCATCATCACTTCAATCGGCATACAGCCTTCGAAATATATTTCTTTTTCAAAATCTTTTAGCTGTGCAACCTCTGCAGTAATGAGCGCATCATAGAAGGTATCGAATTCCTCTTCTGTCATCGGACAGTTCAGATAAGCTGCCTCTCCTTTATCATACCGAGATGCAAGATATACCTTGTTCATATCGATTGAATCTTTTTCAATGATCGGTGCTGCTGCATCATAAAAATAGAAATACTCTTCACCCATTAACGCCTTGATCTGCTCAGACAATGCTGGTGAAGTCAGTGGGCCGGTGGCAACAACAACAATTCCATCCTCTGGCAATGAAGTAAGCTCTTCGTTCACCACTTCAATCAGCGGATGCTGATGCAGAGTCGATGTAATCTCACCGGAAAAGCCATCCCGGTCAACGGCAAGAGCTCCACCTGCAGGAACAGCATGTCGATCAGCTGCCCCCAACACCAAAGAATTCAACATTCTCATCTCTTCTTTTAGAACCCCTACAGCATTCGTTAGTCCATTGGCACGCAGAGAGTTACTGCAAACGAGCTCTGCAAACTTATCCGTATGATGAGCCGGCGTTTTAACAACCGGTCTCATCTCAACTAGTTTTACACGCACTCCACGACTGGCAATCTGCCAGGCGGCTTCTGACCCAGCCAGACCTGCACCGATAACCGTTACTTGTTGTTCACTTGTCAAAATCATTTACCCCCATAATATGCTAATCCGTTGACTCATCATCTGATTCTTCCACGGTCTCCTGATGGTCACATGAAGTACATTGCAATCTGGCACCCTTTTTGTTTCTCTTCTCGATCATTAATGACCCACAGCTAGGACAAGGTTTAGCCGATGGTTTATCCCAGGATACAAAATCACATTCTGGATATTTGTCACATCCATAGAAGATACGTCCTTTTTTACTACGGCGTTCAACGACATGCCCTTCCTTGCACTTTGGACATGTTACGCCGATATCTTTGATAATCGGTTTCGTATTGCGACAATCAGGAAATCCCGAGCAAGCGAGGAACTTTCCGAAACGCCCCAGTTTGTAAACGAGCGGTTTACCGCATTTTTCACAGATCTCGTCCGATACCTCATCTTCGATCTCGATCTCTTTCATCTCTTCCTCAGCAAATTCCAGTCGTTTCTCGAAAGATTCATAGAATTCAGCTAGCACTTTAACCCAGTCTTCCGAGCCTTCTTCTACGTGGTCAAGGTCACCTTCCATGTTAGCGGTAAACTCAACATTCAGAATTTCCGGGAAAAACTCTTCCATCTGCTCAATAACGAGCTCACCTAGTTCGGTTGGCATAAATTTCTTTTCTTCAATTGCAACATATCCGCGCTTCTGAATCGTCTCCAGTGTTGGCGCATATGTACTTGGTCTGCCTATGCCAAGCTCCTCAAGTGTCTTAACAAGCCGCGCTTCTGTGTAACGTGGTGGCGGCTGCGTAAAGTGCTGTTTAGGCTCAATCTCCTGCTTCTCCAGCACATCTCCACTCTTAAGTGGCGGCAGTAAACGCTCTTCCTCCGTTGTGCCATCGTCGTTGCCTTCAACATAAACTTTCATAAATCCTTGGAAGCGTACTTTTGATCCTGCTGCACGGAAGATCGTATCTCCGGCTGCAATGTCTACCGAAAGTGTATCTAAAATAGCCGAAGACATCTGACTTGCTACAAAACGTTCCCAGATCAGCTTATATAAACGGAATTGATCACGACTCATGAAGGATTTAATCGAATCTGGATCACGCAATATGGATGTCGGACGAATAGCTTCGTGTGCATCCTGAGCATTTGAAGCCTTTTTGGAATAATTGCGCGGACTCTCTGGTGCAAAGCTTTCGCCGTACTTGCCAATGATGTATTCTTTGGCTTCTTCCTGTGCAGAAGCTGCAATCCGGGTCGAGTCTGTACGCATATACGTAATCAGACCGACTGTGCCTTCTTTTCCTAGGTCTACACCTTCATATAGTTGTTGTGCAACGGACATGGTTTTGGAAGCCCGGAAATTGAGCTTACGTGCCGCTTCCTGCTGCAGTGAACTTGTCGTAAATGGCGCAGAAGGGTTACGGGTTCTCTCCTTCTCCTTCACTTCCTTGATCGTAAAGTCGGCGTTTTCAATCTGTTTCAAAATCGCCTGTACTTCTTCCTCACTGCCAAGCTCTGTCTTGGTTCCGTTTAACTTATGAAACTTCGCTTCAAACGGATTGCCGTCTGCACTCAGCTTGGCAGTAATGCTCCAGTACTCTTCCGGTTCGAATTCGTCAATTTCATTTTCACGATCCAAAATAATTTTGACTGCAACGGACTGTACGCGTCCTGCTGACAACCCTTTTTTGACTTTCTTCCATAATAGTGGACTGATCTTGTATCCTACGAGCCGATCCAGGATTCGTCTAGCTTGCTGTGCATTGACCAGATCCATATTTATTTTACGCGGTGTTTTGAACGCATCCTTAACCGCCTGTTTGGTAATCTCATTAAATACAACCCGGCAATCTGCTGTATCATCCAGTTCAAGCGCATGTGCCAAATGCCAGGCAATGGCTTCACCCTCACGATCCGGGTCGGCTGCGAGATATACTTTTTTTACTTTCTTACGTGCATCCTTAAGTTCCTTCAATACTGAACCTTTACCGCGGATCGTAATATATTTCGGATTAAAATCGTTCTCTACCTCAACGCCGATCTGACTCTTTGGCAAATCACGAACATGCCCCATCGAAGCTTTTACGATAAATTTGCTGCCTAAATACTTGCCAATCGTCTTCGCCTTTGAGGGCGATTCCACGATCACGAGTGCATCCGCCATAGGTCCATCCTCCTCTCAGCCATGAAACTGTGTTTTACTAGTGTTCATGTACTTTCATTTCATTCTTATTATTTTATATATTCCACATACTGCACAGGTTGCAGCATCGTCATACCCTAGCATATTTAGTTCCTGGTAATTGTCTAATCTGCTTTTTTATGATTAAAGATAACAGAACTGAATGTAAATGTCCAAAATCCCAACCTAACCGATCAATGAGTTGATCTACAGTCAGTTCTTCTTGCTCAAGTAACACGATGACACGGTTTTCATCAGCCGTGCGCTCCACTTTCGGGAACCAACTGCGCTCTGCAAGGTCCAGCTTTTCTGGTGAACGCTCTCTATTGTAAGGAAGTTGTTCTACATTTTGCAAGTCCAAACGATATTCTTCCAATAAATCATCTGCACAAGTGACCATTTTGGCTCCTTGACGAATTAAATTATGGGCTCCTCGACTCTTGGGAGAAGTAATGGGTCCTGGAACCGCAAATACATCCCTTCCTGCCTCCAATGCTGCATCTGCAGTGATAAGCGAACCACTTCTTACATCTGCTTCTACAACGAGGGTTCCCAGCGTTAATCCAGCAATTATCCGATTTCTCTCGGGGAAAAGTCCCTGACGAGCCTTGGTACCTAAGGGATATTCGGACAAAAGCAGACCTTTCTCAGCAATTTGCTCCGCAAGACCTCTATTCTCAGGCGGATAAACACAACAATCGATCCCCGTTCCGAATACTGCAATCGTTTTCCCGTTTGCTCGCAGTACGGATTCATGACACACACGATCAATCCCCCTGGCAAGTCCACTTACAACCGTCAATCCAGCCTGAGATAATTGCTCAGCAAGCTTCTCCGCCACTTTACGTCCGTAAACCGTAGGCATTCTTGTACCTACCATGGCGATCGAGGGCTGATGTAATAACTGAATATCTCCTCGAGCATACATAATCCAAGGAGGCTGAGGGGTTTCCTTCATTAATATAGGATAATTCGAATCCAGATAAGTAATAACCTCTATCCCTCGATCATAAACGTGTTGTCTTCTGCTTTCAACCCAATTCACATCAAAACATTTTGCTAGACGAGCCGCTTGATCTCTTCTCATTCCAGCCGCAATCCAATCTCCCTCATCATAGAGAAACATCTCCTGCAGCAAATGTCCACCTTCTATTAATTTTGAAATACTCTTCTTGCCGATCCCTTCCATTTCATACAGCCCCAACAAAATCCAACGTTCTTCCACGTTACGGCCTCCCTTAATAAAGGAGAGAAAACTCCCCTCATATTGTGTGATAAGTAAAGTAAAATAGCAAGCGTTTACACCATGCACCTTCAAAACTCGTCAGCATTTTCTGAAAATAAACGCAAAAAAGCAACCATTCGCCCTGTTTAAAGGACAAAAGGTTGCTTACCTTTACCGCTCCAGAATCAACAGCTTCAGAAATGAATCTATTTCTGAGCTGTTTCTTCTATTATAACGGAATAGGATTAATGTGTCGTGCACAAATTCAAAATACCACGTTCTTCAAGCACGCTCACCAAAGTGGAACCCATCTCAGCTGGTGTTGGGGCTACTTTGATACCGCAAGATTCAAGCTTTGCAATTTTTTCTTTGGCAGTACCTTTACCACCAGAGATAATCGCTCCAGCATGACCCATACGTTTACCTGGAGGTGCTGTAACTCCACCAATGAAACCTACTACGGGTTTCGTCATGTTAGCAGCGACCCACTCTGCTGCATCCTCTTCCGCAGTACCGCCAATCTCACCGATCATAATGACAGCATGTGTCTGAGGATCTTCATTGAAGCGTTTCAGGATATCAATGAATTCAGAGCCTTTAACGGGGTCCCCCCCGATTCCTACGGCAGAAGATTGACCAATGCCACGAGTTGTGAGCTGATGAACAGCTTCATACGTCAATGTTCCACTACGGGAAACGACACCGACATGTCCTGGCATATGGATATATCCAGGCATAATACCGATTTTGCACTCGCCTGGTGTAATAACACCCGGACAGTTAGGGCCAATCAATACTGTATTTTTGCCTTCCATGAAACGGTCAACTTTGACCATATCAAGAACAGGGATACCTTCTGTAATACAGATCACGAGATCCAGTTCTGCGTCAACAGCCTCCATGATCGAATCTGCTGCGAATGCAGGTGGAACATAGATGACGCTCGCTGTTGCGCCAGTAGCTTCCTTCGCTTCCTGCACAGTGTTAAACACCGGCAAACTAACGACTGAACCGTCTTCCAGCGTGATGTCAACATTAGTTCCGCCTTTACCCGGCGTAACACCGCCTACCATCTGGGTTCCGTAGTCCAATGCGCCCTTCGTGTGGAACATTCCCGTTGAACCCGTAATGCCTTGCGTAATGACTTTTGTATTTTTATCGATCAAAATACTCACGTTGCTTCACATCCTTACGGTTATTTTTCAATGCCCGGACAGCTCCGGTACGAAGGAATGAACTTATTTTACGAGGGCAACAATTTTCTGTGCTCCATCGGCCATGGAATCGGCTGGAACAATATTCAGACCGGATTCTCCCAGAATGCGTTTGCCCAATTCCACGTTAGTTCCTTCAAGACGAACAACCAGCGGTTTGGTCAGACCAAGCTGCTTCGCAGCTTCAACAACACCGTTGGCAATGACATCACAACGCATGATCCCACCGAAGATGTTCACAAAGATTCCAGCTACTTTGGCATCAGACAGAATAATCTTGAATGCTTCCGTAACTTTCTCCGTAGTAGCACCGCCCCCAACATCGAGGAAGTTGGCAGGGTCGCCGCCATAATATTTGATGATGTCCATTGTCGCCATCGCAAGTCCCGCACCATTAACCATGCAGCCAATGTTGCCATCAAGCGCTATGTAGCTGAGGTCATATTTAGAAGCTTCGATTTCTTTTTCATCTTCCTCATCCAGGTCACGAAGCTCCTGAATATCTTTGTGACGGAATAGAGCATTAGAGTCGAAGTTCAGCTTGGCATCAAGCGCGATAACGTTTCCATCTCCGGTAACAACCAGTGGGTTGATCTCGGCAATGGAGCAATCTTTTTCTACAAATGCCTGGTACAACGCGAGCATGAATTTCACAGCTTTGTTCACGAGTTCATTCGGAATTTTAATGCTGTAAGCCAGCTTGCGAGCCTGGAACACTTGAAGCCCGATTGCAGGGTCAACGACCTCTTTGAAGATTTTCTCAGGTGTAGCTTCGGCTACTTCTTCGATCTCTGTACCGCCTTCTTCGGAAGCCATCATGACTACACGTCCTGTAGCACGATCTACAACAACACCCACATAATACTCTTTGCGGATATCGCATCCTTCTTCAATCAGAAGACGTTTCACTTCTTTACCTTCTGGTCCTGTTTGATGGGTTACTAGTACTTTGCCCAAAATTTCGGATGCATAGGCACGAACTTCCTCTAAACTTTTTGCCACTTTCACGCCGCCGGCTTTCCCCCGACCCCCTGCGTGAATTTGTGCTTTAACTACAGTCACCGGACTGCCCAGTGCCTCTGCGGCTGCAACCGCTTCATCGACTGTATAAGCAACCTTTCCGTTTGGAACGGAAACTCCATACTGTTTCAGTACTTCTTTTCCTTGATATTCATGGATATTCATTCTCGAATCCTCCTATCAACATGACTGCAACAAGGCGGGTTGGTAGACGAACAAAAGACATATGTTGACTATTTTCACTTAAACCCAATTCATTGTACCATGTTTTTAAAACGCTTTCCTTAAAAAAGTAATGATTAATAGACAGCTTTTTGATATCGATATGATCCCTTTTTGTGAATGCTTGGATATATATGGGAAAAACCTTAGCTCAATAGGCTAAGGTTCTGCGTGAAACAATGCTTTTATTACTTTTTCGCTGTGTTTGTGTTTTTTTCGTGAACTTTTTCTAGCAATCCCTTAAACTGCCCAAGGAGCGATTCGAATTCCGTACTGTTCAGGCAAGCATCACCTTGGATGGCATCAGGTATGGATAACGCTTTATTCTTCAGATCACGACCTTCTTCGGTCAGTGTAATCATCACTTTACGTTCGTCTTGCGCTGAACGCTCGCGATGAATGAGGCCGGCTGTTTGCAAGCGTTTCAGAAGAGGAGTCAGCGTGCCTGAGTCAAGGTATAAAGCTTCCCCGATCTCCTTCACCGTACATTCTTCCCGCTCCCACAGTACCATCAACACGAGATACTGAGAATACGTTACACCAAGTACTTCCAAATAGGGCTGATACAACTTTGTAATCTCACGTGAACAAGCGTATATTGCGAAACATAATTGATTATCCAGTTTTAAACGGTCTGTCTGCATGTTGTCTATCTCACCTGCCTAATGTGCTATATGTTACTTATTGAGGAAATTAGCTATTAAACATCTTTGTGAATAATAAAGCCCCCACTACT
The DNA here is from genome assembly GCA_017512705.1 of Paenibacillus sp. Classification (GTDB taxonomy): domain Bacteria; phylum Bacillota; class Bacilli; order Paenibacillales; family Paenibacillaceae; genus Paenibacillus. Next base: position 128,853 of record JAFWEX010000130.1, on the reverse strand, counting down.
ATCTTATCATAAAATAGATAAAAAAAAGAATAATTGAGCACAAATTATTTTACTTCTTTATTTAATTATGATAAATCAAATTGTATAAAATACATTTCGAGGAATTAACCTCTTGTAGTCTAGTACATTTAAATTAACGAGTTCGAAAAGAACAATTATAGACAGAGCAACTCAATGCAAATTCACAACATGGATGGGTTGACGCTCTGATTTCTTTTATATAAAATGCTAGTAGAAGCTGAGGAAGCACCTTAATTCGAGACTGGCCCACGCTGTGTGGAGCTAACTACCGAATGAGGTGTTTCTTTGTTATGTACGGAAAATTATATAGCTCGTGTCTCTATGGAATTGATGGTGTTCTAATTGAAGTGGAAACGGATTTGTCCAACGGTTTACCCCTGACTTCTATTATCGGTCTACCCGATTCAGCAATCCGAGAGGCTGTGGAGCGGGTTCGTGCAGCGATCAAAAACTGCGGTTATCAATATCCTTTGCAACGTATTACAATCAATCTAGCCCCAGCTGACCTGCGCAAAGAGGGATCTTCCTTTGATCTTGCTATTGCGATCGCTTTGCTTACAACCAGTAATCAACTTGTTCTTCCTTCGCAAGAACGAACTTTAGTATTGGGGGAGTTGGCATTAGATGGCTCCATTCGGCCTGTACCCGGTATATTATCCATGGTGGACCTTGCTAAACGTCAAGGCTTCACTTCCGTTATTTTACCGTATGATAATGTTGAAGAAGCTCGTCTTATTCGTGGAATTAAAATTTACGGACTACGCCATTTGAAAGAGATCGCCCCTGTTCCCATAGCTGAATCTCCGGTTTCAACGAATGCTGCAACGATCAAGTTAAAAGATTACAGCCATCTGCATATCTCCGCATCGTCCAGTGAGCGACTGAATCAAAAGAGGACTGTTTCTCCCTCTCTGTCGGAAGATTTCAGTGATGTTCTGGGACAGCATCATGTCAAGCGTGCCTTGATGATTGCCGCTGCCGGAATGCACAATATTATGTTGGTTGGCCCGCCTGGTACGGGTAAGACCATGCTGATTAAGCGCCTACCTACGATTTTGCCACCTTTATCGGAAGAAGAGGCACTTGAAGTAACCAAAGTATTGAGCGCTGCAGGTCAGCTAAAAGAAGCTCCTCTTGGATTGATCGCTGATAGACCTTTCCGCTCACCTCATCATACGATTTCCACCTCCGGTCTGATCGGAGGCGGTGGAATTCCAAAGCCTGGTGAAGTCAGTCTCGCTCATCGTGGAATATTGTTTTTGGATGAGCTGCCAGAGTTTCAGCGTCAAGTTCTGGAAGTCCTAAGGCAGCCGCTGGAGGATCAGACCGTAACCATTAGTCGAGCTAGAGCTGCATTTACATTTCCTGCGCAGTTTATGCTTGCCTGTTCCATGAACCCTTGCCCGTGTGGGTATTTATCTGCTCAAGCAGAAGAACAACGCTGCATCTGCAGCCCTGCTCGCGTTGCAGCATACCGTGCCAAAATTTCAGGCCCGCTGCTTGATCGAATCGATCTCCAAGTCGAAGTTCCCCCACCCGGGGATTGGCGCAAATCAGGAGCCTCTCCAACTTCTACTGAGATGCAAGCTAAAGTGATGGCTGCTCATGCCATTCAGGCCAAACGCTACGCAAATCGTTCGGTACGCTGGAACAGTCAGCTCTCTGGCACATTTTTACGTAAAACGATTCATCTCAATCTTGAAGCAGAACAGTTGTTGGACCAGACACTTCACACGCTGAATCTGAGCATGCGTGCTCATGACCGAATTATGAAGATGGCACAAACCATTGCGGATCTGGATCATGAAGGTGAAATTTTGACTGCCCATGTGGCAGAAGCGATACAGTATCGACAGTTAGACTTAAATTTATTTTAGTACGGGATATCCAGATACAACACAAAAAGCCGTATTCGTCATCTTCATTCATTGTGTATGAAGATGCTTGTACGGCTTGATAATTATAGCAGATATACTCAAAATGGTTGAGAGAAGGTGACCTCTCTTAGATTTGTTGACAATAATTATTAATGATTCATGGGTGGAACAGCGACTTTCAATCAATGATATTAATGGATTTCCTGTGGATTCCTTTCTAAAATGATATTAATGGATTTCCTGTGGATTCCTTTCTAAAAAGAAGTTTTTTTATTCACTCTCTTCAATCAATCTATTGAAGAGTCATTCAAATAAAGTCAGCTTATCCTTAGCAGGCGTACGCTCTTTTGCTGATGGTATCACGTCAGGATACCCGATATAAATCATGCCAATGATTTTTTCCCCACCCTCAATCCCCAGTGCATTGCGGAATTTAGGTGCATATAAAAATGGTTTAGTAACCCAAAACGTTCCAACCTGCTCACTCCATGCGGCAAGCATAAAGTTCTGAACCAAGGCACTCGTTGCTGCAAAATCCTCATCCCATATTGCTTGTCTTGGGTCCTCATCCAGAACAACAAGTAGAATGGCGGGCACCTGTAGCACGTTGGCCGAAAACTTGTTATCTTCGCCCATCTCGACTTCAATCGCTTCTGCGAGTTTTTTGCGCCCTTTGCCATTAAACAGCACAAATCTCCATGGTTCACGCAATTTATGATTTGGTGCCCAAACCGCTGTATCCAGCAAGTCGATAATTTGCTCCGTTGGAACAGGATCTTGTTTAAATTTTTTGACGGTTCTGCGATTTATGATCGCATTGCGGACTTCATTGTCTGCGTTTATCATTTTATTCATAGGCGGAGTGCCTCCTTATCCATATATTACACATCGAGTTACAGCCTTCATTATACACTCTTCTGTTATACAGATTCAAAGATCCCTTGCCTTGAAAAAATATTAAAAAAAGATGAGCCTTGGACATGACTTCTGTCTAAAAGCTCATCACGCATTCTACTAGCTAAAATGCATTTTCTACATGTTTAACAGATTCAACCTCACCCGTATGGCTGATCATAATCGCAATGACATCAAATCGAACCTGACGATGATGTTCACCGCTCCTTTGTATGTAGACCGCAGCCGTCGAACGTACTTGCTGCATTTTTCGCTGATCGACTGACTCTTGGGGAGTACCAAATGCAACATGTGAACTGCGGCTCCGAACCTCGATAAAAATCAACAAATTCTCATGAGTTGCGATAATATCCACTTCGCCGCTGCGGCAGCGCCAATTTCGCTCGAGGATGTGATAATTCTTTTCCTCTAACCAACGGCAAGCTTCCTCTTCACCAATCCGACCTTTTTGCTGACGAGTCATCTTGCCCTTTGGATTCTGACCTGACCGTGGGCTTACCATGATTCACTCTCACGACGGCCTGAGGCAAGTCGGTCTGTTTGATACACGTACGTAAGCACTTCAGCCACCAGTTGATACAATTCCGCCGGGATCTGTTCATCCAGATCCAGTTTGGAGAGCACCTCTACTAGGGCAGCATCCTCCTGCACAGGTACACCGTTCTCCTTGGCTTTTTCCAGAATGGCTTCTGCTACTTTGCCGCGGCCTTTAGCAACGACTACAGGCGCTTCACTTTCTCCTGGCACATATTTCAGTGCAACTGCCTTTTTGGATAACTGTTCCGGTTGCGGTGAATCTTCTTTCATATTTTGAAATCCACCCCTTTGTATCGCTCAGGACTATAATCAGCTGCCGTCATCTTACGTTCTGACCCAGGCGACTGTCCTGCAGGCCAAGGTTCCGCCTTGAAAGTCAATAACTGATATCCTAGTTTATCAAGCGATTGATGGATCATATCACGTCCACTTTCCAGAAGAGCCGCCATGCCCTCCTGATCATTAAGTACACGCAAACTGACAATATTATTCACCACATGTACATCAACCAGGGTATGCCCCAGACTTTTCATATCTAGATCAAATAGTAGACGGCAATTGGACGCATCCAATTCTCCGCGCGGCCCTCGTCGTGATTGAATCTGAACCGAGGCGGTCTGTTCTCCGTCCGGACCCGTAATCGGTATAAACCAGTGCATCTGCGCAAACGTTGCACTGCGGTCCGTGGTAAGCAGCAGCTGCTGACCGGTCAGATACTGCACGGCTTGGGCGGCGGCATCTTTCAGTGCCGCCGGGGCACTATCGCTGCTGGCCAATTGCAGCAGCAAGCCCTTGAGCGTGTCCGCGTTCGCTGGACCCGCTGCCTCACCCACGCGCGGCTGTACCAGCGCGCCGTGAACAGCCTGCTGCTCGTGCTCTGCACCGAGCAGCTTGAGCACGCGCCCCACCCACGGGTCTCCCCCGTGGGTGACGGGCACGTGCCCTGCCGCTGCTCCCGCAGGTGCAGCGGCAACACCGCCAGCCGGCTGCGCATCAGCGCCGGCTGACAAGGGCTGCTGCGGCGAGCCTGCGGCAGCCGCAGCGGTCTGGCCGCCCTGCTGCGCAGCTGAGGCGGCTTGTCCTGCCGCACCCGGCGTTGCAGGTGCGGCAGGAGACGCGCTGCGCAGCGCGGCCAGCAGCGCCAGCAGCTTCGGCGCCAGTTGCACTGCCGAAGGTGCTGGCGCGCCCTGACCTGCTGCGGAGGACGTCCCCGACGCAGCAGGCGGATCAGTGCGGCCGTCTGAACGCACGGCCGCAGCTTCTGCCGCCCCAGCCGAACTCGGGCGGCTCACAACTTGGCCCGATTCCGAGCTTCGCGGGCCTTCCCCAGGTATTCCAGTGCCTGCTGGAATACCTGCACTGCTTTTGCCAACAGTTTCTTGACTGCTGGCTATTCCTTTCGCTCCGGCCTCAGTCCCAGCCTGTCCCCCACTCGCTTGACCTATGCCGCTTTTCACCTGCTGCCCTGTCTCCGCTACAGCACCTTGCGATCCGGTTGCATTCGCAGATGCACCTGTTGTCGGCGTTCCAGTTGGTTGCCGATTGAGGTTGGGATTGGCCGCTTCAGCCGTGCTCGCCTGTGGCTGGGCAGCAAGAGTTCCTGCCGCACTCCCTGCTTGTCCCCCCGGCGAAGCAGCGTTCCCTCGTGATTGTAATAGCAGCGACTCGAGCTGGTCTGCTAGACCCTTTAATAACTGATGTAATGGAGGTCCAAATACCGTTTGATGTAATCCTTTCATCGTTTCAGTCGTCACTGGCAGTCCTCGCTGGAAAGCAATTCCTGCCGCTTGTACCCATTCTTCTACAGGGACATGCGCGGGTTTGGCCGCCATCATATTCTGTACCATGGCTACATTATCTTTGGTCAATGGCAGTCCATTGCGTTGCATGGCAAGCAGTAGTTCCCGGTTGTCTTTAGTATCCGCTAGACCGACTTCTTGCAACACATTATTCAGCGAAGCCTGCGGCAGTTCTGCGAGAGAACCAGCAACAGGTTTCATTACGGTCATCCCATTTTCTCCTGGAGGCTGAACCTGTAGAAGTGTTGTTTCCCCTGGACGAAGCGGGGTCTCCAATTTGGCGCGCACCTGTACTCCTTGAATCTGAAGCACAGCCTCTCCACCATCATCAGATACACTAACTACAGAGCCACGAACAACTTGTCCTTCCTTTAATTCAAGTGACTTGGCATCTCCCGGTTTACCATCTCCCATTAACCCCCGGATCATAGAGCTAATATTCAACTTGCTCTCCCTCCTTTCCGATCCCATTCAATCAAAACAATGTTTGCTGCTCTCCAAGTAAATTACCAAGAAAACTTCGCCGATGCATCGGTGTAGCACCAAGCGCCATAATCTGCTCACGGTGAAATTGAGTAGCATAGCCTTTATGTACTGACAAACCATATTCCGGGTACATCGTGTCCCATTCTTCCTTACATAGTCGATCTCTCGTTACCTTGGCAACGATCGAAGCAGCTGCGATGGATTGGCTGTTCGCATCTCCTTTAATAATGGACAATTGCGGAATGTTCACATCTACCTTTTCAGCGTCTACAAGCATAAAATGAGGCGTTTCATCGAGCGCATCCACTGCTCTTTTCATCGCTAGTCTGGCAGCTTGCTTAATATTCAGACGATCAATCGTTTCAGCATCTGCATACCCTACGCTTACGGCCAGCGCGTTTTCCATAATGATGTCATATAGCGTCTCCCTCTTCTTTTCGGACAGCTTTTTAGAATCATTAATGCCCTCCAAAATAAGCCCTTTTGGCAAGATAACAGCTGCCGCCACGACATCCCCAAACAGACATCCACGCCCTACTTCATCAATTCCTGCAATATATTCAAATCCGCTACCCCAATATTCCCGCTCATACAGTAACAAATCACGCGGTTCGCTGGTTTCTTTTTTCTTCTTCTTCAGCTTGCTAGGCTGTTCAGATAATTTTAACTCTGGTATTTCATGATTTGCTGTCATGCTATTCAACTCCCCCACATGTGTTTCATACACCTGTGTAATCCCATATCATGTATTTATAAATTTAGACGTGAACATCGGACTTTTGTTCTGCTTGATGCCATTTCAAATCACTCATTCTGACGAAGAATGAAAAAATAAAATAATATTGTTTTCTTCATTTATCGGTCTTTATCATGCTAAATTGAATACATACAAACTGATGTTCTGCAAATTTACACCGTCATTTATCATATCATGATTTTAGAACACCTCATATACGGAATACATAATTCCACCAATTATTCTTCCTTGAATTCTCTTCCAACTAAATTTACATCGTCGCAACCTGTACAGTTATTCGAACACCAAAAAGACCGTTTCCCGGTCACCCGGTAACGGCCGCTTCTTTCGGCTCTTATACTGCTGTATTTATTAATATGGAGCTTCCATGGAAAAGCGTTCCATCTTACCTGCCCGCAGCTCCCGTAGAAACGCTCTTGATGCCTTCTCCAGATCGATTCTTCCTCCGCTAATCACACACCCACGGATTCGTCCTATTTGCTCCATGATGGCAATAACGCTGTCTGAATCGTCTGCATCTCTGGAGAATTCCTGGAGACCATATCTTTCTTCCAGAGCATCCCAGTAAAAACGCATCAGATAACTGATCCCAAAAAATGCGATATCTTCTGCATTCAGGATTTCCTCTTTGATCGCACCCGTTACAGCAAGGCGGTAACCTACATTTTGATCTTCAAACTTCGGCCATAAGATACCTGGCGTGTCTAGTAGCTCCATTTCTTTGCCCACTTTAATCCACTGCTGGCCTTTGGTTACACCCGGACGATCTCCGGTTGCTGCAATACTCCGTCCTGCCAGACGATTGATTAATGTAGACTTGCCTACGTTAGGAATACCGACAATTAATCCCCTTACAGCACGAGGATTAATCCCTTTGGCCAGTTGACGATCAATCTTTTCCTTCAGAATAAGTCTTGCCTGAGCAGGAATATCTTTAACATTTGTACCTGTAGAAGCATCTATAGGGAAAGCGGTAATGCCTTCTTTTTTAAAATATTCAATCCACTCTTTCGTCACTTTGGCATCTGCCAAATCCGACTTATTCAGCAAAATCATGCGGGGTTTATCCATCAATATCTCATCAATCATCGGATTACGGCTGGAGACAGGAAGACGGGCATCCAACAGTTCGATGACCACGTCAATGAGCTTCAACTTGTCCTGAATCTGGCGTCTGGCTCGGGTCATATGACCTGGAAACCAATGTATCGTCACCTTGTCTTCACCTCATTTAATACATACTTTGAATCTTAGTGGTTGATCCACTTAATTTCTCCAATTGGCCAGAAAATAACATCTGCACGGCCAATAATATCTTTCAACGATACGTAACCGATCATCCGGCTATCCGTACTGTTTGGTCGATTGTCTCCCATAACAAACACATGACCCGGCGGCACCTTTCCATCCGGAAATTGTTCATTTGGGAAGTCCTTCACATTATATGTTCCACCTTGAGCTTGAGCCTCATCGATAGCGCCCTGGATATAGGTTTCATTAACCTTTTGTCCGTTAACCGTTACTGTGTCTCCCTGAACTTGCACTGTGTCCCCGGCTACTGCAATAACCCGTTTAATAAAATCCCGTCCTTCGGAAGGTACATGGAAGACGATAACTTCGCCACGTTTTGGCTCACGAATATCGTACAGAATTTCATTAACAATGACACGTTCTCCAGTCGAGAAATTCGGCTGCATGGACGGCCCGTCCACAACAAACGGTTTAAAGAGCAGCCAGCGAATCAGAATGACGAGCACAAGTGCAATGACAATGGCCTTAAGCCACTCCACAATTTCATTTTTTGCTTTTTTGGATCTGTTATTTTTTTCTTCGGCAGGTACAACCTGGTCCTGTTGAACTTCTTGTTCCATTCAAGATCTTCCTCTCTTTGCAGTACATGTTTATAGCAGTATACATCCAGCTTATTTACACCTTCATGAGTCTTGGGGAAGCAGGTTACTCCACTCAGTTATGTAATTCTTGCAGCCAAGCATTACAACAGTACATTCAATCCTAATTCAAATGTCTTTGATAACTGAACTCAATTTCCTCCAGGACTTTATGCTGCATATCCGCTATACCATTTTACTCGGAAGTGTACCTCTGGTTCAACTTTTCCCGGACAAAAACGAAAAGGGCTTGTCTCCAAGCCCTTCCCGGTATCCGTTATATTAACGAATTTCTTTAATTCTCGCTGCTTTACCGCGTAGTTCACGAAGATAATAAAGCTTCGCACGACGCACTTTACCACGGCGAGCCACTTCGATTTTATCGATTTTAGGGGAATGAAGCGGGAAAGTTCTTTCCACACCTACACCGTAAGAAATTTTACGAACTGTAAAAGTCTCACTGATTCCACCACCACGGCGCTTAATCACAACACCTTCGAACAATTGGATACGCTCACGAGTTCCCTCGATAACCTTAACGTGCACTTTCAAAGTGTCACCAGGACGAAAACTTGGACGATCGTTGCGAAGTTGTTCTTGTGTAATCGCTTGAATGATATTCATCTATGACTCCCTCCTTCCGTACAGGCGTTCATACTTCTTCCAGAGATCACCTTTGTCTCTTTCATTATCCATAGAGGACCGCCGTATTCCACACAACAGGATTATTGTATCATGTCCCCTATCAAAACACAAGCAAAACAAAAAGCACGTTTAAAATCTCCTCCATTACGGATTTATTGTACATTAATTGAAGATTTAGATATTTCAACCCCTATGTCGGATAAAATAATGTAACTTTCCGTAGTTAAAGATCGTCTATCATATTACTTAATGCTCATAATCATGAGAAGCTTGTCGTTTTTAAGAAAAGATGAACATGTTAAAGGAGAACTCGTTGAATTATGAAACACTTGAAAAAAATCATATTATCCTCGCTTGCTTTGCTCACATGCAGTATTACACTATACGCTTATGCTGTTAATCATCCCACTAACGCGTTATCTCATAAAGCATGCACCTCATGGAAAATCGTGGAACGTAAAATGTTCACGTTATTTAACACTGATTTTTCCATGCATTCCAAGCTCGATCGATCGAAGCTAGTTGTTAAACAAGGTACGGCTACGGAAGCCCCGGTACTTATGTATCACTATATAACGCCTAAGGCGGACAATCGTGAACCGGGTAATAAGTCCGTTGTGGACTTGGAAACCTTTGAGCAAAACATGAAGTTTTTATACGATAATGGCTACCGGACGGTTAGTCTATCCGAACTTGAACAATATGTTAATGGTGAAATCTCACTACCGCAGAAATCATTTGTGATTACTTTCGATGATGGATACCAGAATAATTATACGTTAGCTTATCCGGTACTTAAAAAATATAATTTCCACGCTTCACTATTTGTAATAGGCAGCCGAATTCAACCTGAACCCGTAGCCTTCGACTCAAGTAAAAAAAGCGATATCTCCAAGCCTGAGATGGAAGCAGGAAGTGACGTATTCGAGTATAACAGCCATACTTTTAACCTTCATCATAAAGGATATATGGTATGTGGAGACGATCTGCCCATCACACTGGATACCAACCTCTTAGATCAAGATATAGAACAGATCAAACGCGCTGGTATCGATACCCCATATATCGCCTATCCATACGGCTATTTCAGTGTACAGATGATATACAAGCTTCAGCAACACGGATATCGCATGGGCTTCACGGTTATTCCCGGGTTTGTTCGTCCAGGCGATTCACCGATGGTCCTTCCACGTCTAACGGTTACGAACGAGACCGATTTATCGATCCTGTTGCAAACAGATTCTAATATACATAGGTAGAGCATGTAGACGAGAACTAATCACGGATGATTCACCTCTATTTCACAATTTACTTGGATCAAAAAAAACCGATTGGCGCAGCCTGAGCTGTCCTCTCGGTTTTTTTTCTGGCTAATAAGGGCTGAGCAGTCACTAACAGCATTACACTTTGCTAAACCTGCATCTACATCGCTTTACTATGGCAAAACGATGGCTGATCTCTCATGTGGGTTATGCTACATTCGGCGAGGATCCAGATAACGTTCGATTCACTCTGCTCCGCCTACCCCATAGTATTTCGGTATAAACGTTCTATTTTTTTTCGTGATCAGCTCGGTACTGTTCTAGCCACTTCCGTTCCTTGTCTGTTAATTCAGCCGTCTCTAACAGTTCTGGTCTACGCTCCAGCGTACGAATCAGAGACTGTTCTCTACGCCATGCCTCAATATTTAGGTGATGCCCAGACAAAAGCATGTCCGGCACTTTCATACCTCTAAATTCAGGTGGACGCGTGTAATGAGGATATTCAAGCAACCCGGTACTGAATGAGTCCGTCACCGCACTAGTCTCGTTCCCAAGAACCCCTGGAATGAGGCGTACAATGCTATCGATCGCCACCATCGCAGGAAGCTCGCCCCCGGTTAGAACATAGTCACCAATAGACAGTTCGTCTGTCACGAGAAATTCACGGATACGCTCATCGTAACCTTCATAATGACCACATATAAAGATCAGATGATCTTCTTGAACCAACTCTTCTGCTTTTTTCTGAGTGAACGTTTCTCCCTGGGGACACATTAAAATAACGCGAGGTGCTTTCATCTCCGCGTCAGCTTCTCCACGCTGCTCCAGTACATCTTCAACCGCAGCAAAGATTGGATCCGGCTTAAGCACCATCCCCCCACCTCCACCGTAAGGAGCATCATCCACAGTGTTATGTTTGTTGGTTGCGTAATTACGGAAATTGGTTGCCCCCAATGAGACAAGTCCCTTTGCCTGCGCTTTACCCAGTATGCTTGTACCGAACACACCGTCAAACATTTCCGGGAATAACGTTAATACATCAACCTTCATCTTACAGCAGTCCTTCCATCAGGTGAATCTTGACCAGCTTCTGTTCCACATCAACATCCAAAACCACATCATCAATTACTGGAATCAACACTTCTTTTCCCGCTGGCGTTTTGACTACCCATACATCATTCGCGCCTGGTGTCAGAATTTCAGAGACTGTGCCGAGGGTGTCTCCCTCTTCTGTAATAACCGCGCAGCCTATAATCTGATGGAAATAATACTCACCTTCCTCCAGATCAGCAAGATTTTCCTTAGTTACTTTTGCCATGCCGCCTTTAAATTTCTCTACTTCGTTGATGTTGCCGTATTCTTTCAGACGTACGATATACATATTTTTATGCAAACGCGCAGATTCAACCGTGACCAGTGCCGGATGGTTATCCGGTGTAAATAAATACAGCTCCGCATTTTTGGCAAAACGCACTTCTGGAAAATCAGTCAAAGGCATAATCTTCAACTCGCCGCGAATACCGTGAGTATTCACAATTTTACCTACATTCATAAACTCTGCCATACAATCCTCCTACGAAATTCAATCAAAATAAACAGTCACTTCGACTCTCGTCCGGTCGTTCCGGCGACGGTTCGTTCTTCCGATCGCTGTTACCCCCTCATTTTTTGAACTCTTATTAAAAGGTGAAAATGAGGTGATAAAGGCGAACGCTTACGCTTCTCCAGAATCGATTCCGTCCCCTACACTGCTCCGAAGTAACTCATAGCCCAAAATATTTTAATTCAATATATAATCTAACATATTAAGTTCAGCATGCACGAAAAGGGGCTAGGACATGCATCCTAACCCCCTTTCGTATATCTTTAAGATATGATATCGACGGTAACCCGCTTATCCATCTTAACTGCTGCTGATGTGACGACCGTACGAAGAGATTTTGCGATTCGTCCTTGTTTTCCGATCACTTTTCCGACATCGTCGGGATGCACCGTTAACTCATAAACGACAAGCCGGTCTTTCTCAACCGTCCGAACCGCCACATCTTCCGGATGATCGACCAAAGCCTTAGCAATTATGCTTACTAATTCTTCCATAGATGACCCTCCGAATCAGCAACTTATTTAGATAATTTAGACTCGTGGAATTTCTTCATCACGCCCGCTTTGCTCAGCAAGTTGCGGACAGTGTCGGATGCTTGCGCACCGTTTTGAAGCCATTGCAATGCTTTATCTTCATCGATTTTAACAACAGCCGGTTGTTCAACCGGGTTGTAGTAACCGATCTCCTCGATAAAACGACCGTCACGTGGGGAACGGGAATCCGATACCACTACGCGGTAGAAAGGAGCTTTGTGAGCACCCATACGTTTCAGACGAATACGAACTGCCATTTGAAAATTCACCTCCTTCAATGAAATCTGTATCTCGTGCAGTCTGACATTTAATCAACGAAAAGGAAATTTCATTCCTTTGCCGAGACCTTTCAACTGCTTCATTGCTTTGTTTTTGCCGCCTTTAGGACCCATCATATCCGAGAACTGCTTCATCATACGGCGCATCTCATCAAATTGTTTGATCAGACGATTCACCTCAGCGAGCGATGTTCCACTTCCGGTAGCAATCCGCTTCCGGCGGCTATGGTTAATCATATCTGGGTTACGTTTCTCTTCCGTTGTCATGGAATAGACAATCGCTTCAATTCGGCCCATCTGTTTGTCATCGACCTTCAGGTCTTTCGCTTGCTTCATCTTGCCCATCCCCGGAATCATATCCATGATCTGGTCAATTGGCCCAAGCTTTTTCACCTGATCCATCTGCTCCAGGAAATCTTCGAACGTGAATTCTGCATTCCGCATCTTCCGTTCCATTTCCTTCGCTTTCTCGGTATCAATGTTGGACTGTGCCTTTTCAATCAAGGACAACATGTCACCCATACCGAGAATCCGTGAAGCCATACGTTCCGGATGGAACGGCTCCAGTGCATCAAGCTTCTCTCCCAGAGAGGCAAACTTGATCGGGCAGCCTGTAACTGCTTTGACAGACAGTGCAGCACCACCACGTGTATCGCCATCCAGCTTGGTCAGGACTACTCCTGTCAGATCAAGCTGTTGATTAAAGTGCTCTGCTACGTTAACCGCATCTTGACCCGTCATACTGTCGACAACGAGCAAGACTTCATCAGGGTTCACGACGCTGTGAATCTGGCGAAGTTCTTCCATCAATTCTTCATCGACGTGCAGACGTCCCGCTGTATCAACGATCACATAATCATGCCCGTTGTCTTTTGCGTGCTGCAGACCTTGACGAGCAATCTCTACCGGGCTTGTCTGATCACCAAGGGTAAACACTGGCGCCTTCAGCTGCTCACCCAGTACTTGCAACTGCTTGATCGCAGCTGGACGATAAATATCACCCGCAATCAGCAAGGGTCTGCTGTTTTGCTTTTGCAGCATTTTTGCCAATTTACCGGAAGTGGTCGTTTTACCAGCACCCTGTAAACCAACCATCATGATGACTGTAGGTGGTTTGTTTGCCTTCGCCAGTTTGGCTTGACTTCCGCCCATTAACTCCGTTAACTCTTTGTTAACAATGTCAATGATGACCATCCCGGGTGTAAAGCTGTCCATGACTTCTTTGCCGACAGCCTTCTCTTTCACTTTGGCGATGAATTCCTTGACCACTTTGAAGTTTACATCCGCCTCAAGCAATGCCAGGCGTACTTCGCGCATCGCTTCGGCTACGTCTTCGTCAGACACCTTACCTTTGCCGCGCAGCTTGCTGAACACATTCTGCAATCGGGTCGTTAATCCTTCAAATGCCATGATCCCACCTCCTTCAAGCTTCAATTACGTTTTTAGACCGACTCATTCCACAGCGCAGCGAACAATAATAATTATTCCACCAACTGTGAAACGAGATCGTGTATTGGTTTGTTGTTATCCACGGTAACGCCAGCGCGTTCCAGTGCTTGTTGTAAATCTTCAAGGCAACGGCTGCGTCTTTCATACTTCTCCAGCAAGCCTAGCTTGCTTTCGTAGTTCTCAAGCACTTGTTCAGCACGTTTAATATGTTCATATACCGCCTGGCGGCTGATCTCAAACTCGGTTGCTATTTCACCAAGTGAAAAATCATCATGAAAATAATATTTCAGAAATGTTTGCTGTTTCTCTGTAAGCAGAGATTCATAAAAGGCAAACAGCAAGTTAATCCGGTTTGTCTTCTCAAGCCGGTTTTCTTGACTCATACCAGGGCACTCCCTTCGTCAAGGAAAAACACTTTACACTCTTGCAACGTTCCTAATAATACCTAAAACAAATCAGGATGTCAAGCAAAAATACTTGTCACAATAAAAAGAGATACAACGCGTTATAAAAAGCGTCCAAAAACATCAATTATCGTATCTATAAAGCATGATCTTCGAGCTCTACTTCAGCATGGAAGACATGTTTTGTTATCGATGTCCCTACATAAAAAAACGAAACCGCCCCAGGTAAGAGCCGCTTCGTTTAACGCTTCTAACGAAGCGGAGTCAGATAAATCAGTACGGCAAAGAAGTGAAGAATACTGCCGGCTAGTACAAACAGATGCCAGATGGCATGGTGAAACGGAAAACCTCTCCATACATAAAACAATGTGCCAAGCGTATACATCAGACCACCTGCAACTAGCAGCACAATTCCACCTGTCGGTATTGCAGTCACAAGCGGGTTCCAGGCAATCACAATCAACCAGCCCATCGCAATGTAGAAGATCGTTGACATAAACAAGAACTTCTTCGTGAAAAAGGCTTTGAAGATCACTCCGGCTAGTGCAATGCCCCAGATGATCCCGAACAAGGTCCACCCCAGTGTTCCTCGAACTGCAACGAATAAAAAGGGTGTATACGTCCCTGCAATAAACAAATATATCGAAGAGTGGTCGAAAAACTCAAACAAATCTTTGGCTTTTCCTTCTTTGAGTGCATGAACCAGCGTTGAATTGGTATACAACATGAGCATGGTTATGCCATAGATTGTAAAACTAACGACATGCCAAGCTGTACCTTTCATACTGGAGAATACGATCAACAATACTAGAGCAGCTACACTCAGTGCAGCACCGATTCCATGTGTCACTGCGTTTGCGAGCTCTTCACGGCGAGAATAGGTGTAAGTATTGGCCATATCAACCTTCCTTTCTAACCCCTTACAATTTCGGTTACCTTCCATTATACACGTATTGCCGATGACATTACACGTGAGTTCACATGATGCAGCGGCAATACGGTAAATATTATTTATTTGCGTTTCTAATTGCTCTTTGTTTCTGAGACTATGGATTAATCTTACTGATCCTCATCTCCATTAACTTGGGCTGGCTGTTCCTGAATTAGTCCTGCAAACAAAGCATGTACAAACTGCTCTGAGTCGAACTGCTGAAGATCATCAATTTTCTCTCCCAGTCCAACCAATTTAACAGGCAAGTCCAACTCTTGACGAATCGCAACCACGATCCCACCTTTGGCTGTTCCATCCAACTTGGTTAATACTAGACCTGTTACGCCACTTTTCTCTCCGAAAAGTTTAGCCTGATTCAAGGCATTCTGTCCTGTTGTTGCATCCAGCACCATCAATACTTCATGCGGTGCACTTGGAATCTCTCGTTGAATAACGCGATAGATTTTGTTCAGCTCGTCCATCAGGTTCGATTTGTTTTGCAATCGTCCTGCTGTATCACACAACAACACGTCCGCTCCGCGTTGTTTTGCGGCTTGTACCGCATCATACATAACCGCAGCGGGATCAGAACCTGATTGCTGCTTGATCACTTCTACCCCTGCACGCTGTCCCCATACTTCCAGTTGCTCGATCGCGCCGGCGCGGAATGTATCTCCTGCAGCCATAATTACTTTTTTCCCTTGCTGCTTAAAGCGGTGTGCAAGCTTACCAATGGTGGTCGTTTTACCAACACCGTTAACACCCACAAACAAAATCACGGTGATACCATCTGGATTCATATTAAGTTCATTGTTTTGCTCACCACGAAGCAAGTCTGTCAATTTCTCGGACAACACCGGCTGAAGCTCAGCTGCATCTTCAATTCTCCGTTTTTTCACTTCTTCACGCAGGTCTTCAATTAATCGCATAACCGTATTAACGCCAACGTCCGCTCCTATCAGAATTTCTTCGAGTTCTTCGTAGAATTCTTCATCTATTTTTTTGCGGCGAATGACCAGATCCGTTACTTTCTCCACAAGCCCTTTACGTGTCTTTTCCAGTCCATCCTTGAACTGTTTGGTTACAGACTCCGTTTTACTTGCAATGCTGTCTCGTAGCTTTTTAAAGAAACTCATAAAGCCCCTCCATCGTGTACATAATCAATCGTAATTGTAATAATTTTTGTAGAAAATACAATGAGTCATGCTCTGTTAACATCACAACCTTGCAGCAAATCAGGCAATTTCAGCTTCTTCATCATCCAGTTTAACCGAAACAAGCTTGGATACTCCGCCCTCTTCCATCGTAACCCCGTATAGAACATCAGCTTCTTCCATCGTGCCCTTCCGGTGTGTAACAACAATAAATTGTGTTTGTTCAGAGAACTCGCGCAGATACTGGGCAAAACGAACAACATTGGCCTCATCCAGTGCAGCTTCGACTTCATCCAGCACGCAAAATGGCACTGGTTTAACATGTAGAATAGCAAAAAGTAGTGCCATGGCCGTTAAAGCCCGTTCTCCACCAGACAATAACTGAAGATTTTGCAGTTTCTTACCTGGTGGCTGCGCTACAATATCAATACCTGTTTCAAGAAGGCGCTCAGGGTCCATCAGAACCAAATCCGCACGTCCTCCGCCGAATAGTTTCGTAAACACTGTGCCGAACTCACGACGAATGGCATCAAACGTAACTTTGAACCGCTTTGCCATTTCATCTTCCATTTCACGGATTACCTGATAAAGTGTTGTTTTGGCTTCCACCAAATCATTCTTCTGTTCGTTCAGGAATTCATAGCGCTCATTCACTCGCTGGAACTCTTCGATTGCACCCAGATTCACATCACCAAGAGCGGAGATGGAACGTTTCAGCTTCTGAACCTCTGCTTGTGTACTCTCGACATCCTCCGGCACCGGATAACGCTCTTTGGCAAGCTCATAGCCTAGCTCATATTCATCTGTCAGCTTGCGCAAAATGTTTTCCAGCTCAACATCCAGACGGTTAACCGATATCTCAGTCTGACGCATCTGTTCTTCCACAGCTTTGAGCTGAGTACGTTGCTCCTTCGTTTCACTCTCCGCCAGCTCCAGCTTCTTCGACAGTTCACTGCGCGCGGCACGTTTGAAGTCCAGCTCCTGAGAGGCTTTTGTCTTTTTCAACTTGTATTCGTTCAGATCTTCAATCTGCTTCACACTGTCGGTCTGTGTTTTCTTGAAATCTGCTTCCATTGAAGCCAGTAACGTGCGATTCTGACGCAGATCTTTGACGAGTGATTCAACCTCTCGCTCTAATCTCCGCAGTTGCTCTTCATTCGAAAAACGTTCCTGATCCAGCTTGCCTTCTCGTACTTTCAATTCAGTCAGCTGCGTCTGTAACTCTTCTTTTGCAGACTCATTAGCCTTCCGGGCAAACTCCGCAGCATGAATGGCCCGATGAGTTGCTTTTTCCTCTTCCTCAAGCTGTTCGAGTTTTTTCTCGGCTTCGATCCGCGACTTGTCCAGCTCGTTGATTTCCTCAGTAAATCCATGCTTCTCCTGACCCGCGACAGCAACTTGCTCCAATACATGACGCAACTCATGTTCAACCTGCTTCATCTCCATGGTAGCCTGCTGTTCTGCATTACGGGTTTCATCCCCAGACTGACGAAGCTGATCCAACTTGTCCTGACACTTCTCCAACTGTTCTTTTACATCGTCCACGCTGCGGCGCAGTTTCTCAATCTGCTGCTCGGTATCCAATATATCCTGATCCAGCTGATCCAGTTGCCGCTTGCGACTGAGCAAGCTGCCATTTTTTTTGTGCTGACTGCCACCTGTCATGGAGCCCCCAGCATTAACCACGTCGCCTTCAAGAGTTACAACCCGAAAACGGTACTGACAGCGTGCCGCAATTTTATTCGCAAACTCCAGCGTCTCTGCAATAATCACGTTGCCGAGCAAACTACCGATTATAGAGGAATACTTCTCGTCATACTGTACAAGTTCTGCACCGATGCCTACGAAACCATCCATACCCTCAACCATCGAACGTTCACTCGCACCGATTGCCCGTGGCCGAATAACATCCAGCGGCAAGAATGTCGCTCTCCCTAATTGACGCTGCTTCAGGAATGCAATGGCCTGTCTGGATACCGCCTCATTCTCCATAACAATATGTTGCAGCGCAGCACCCATTGCCGTTTCGACTGCAAGTTCAACCTTTTCGGGAACTTTGACCAGTTCTGCCACTGCACCGTGTACACCGTTCAGTGTACCTTTACGTGCAGCTTTAAGCACTTCTTTTACACCCAGCATAAAACCGTCGAAGTCATCCTGCATTTCTTTCATCGTATCCCGTCGAGATACCTGGGCTTCACGTTTTTGCTCCCATTTGCGTACAGTGCTCCGGCTTTCTTCCAGAAGCTTTTGCAGAGACTGCAGCCGCTCACTTTCCGAGATGTAGCCACTACGCAGTTCACTGATTTCTTTACCTAATTGAACGACTTTTTTCTGAATTTCAGCTTTGCGACTTTCCAGCGTTTCTTTCTGTTCTTCCCATTTACCAGATTCCTCTGATGCACGATTCATTCTGCGCTCCAGCGTTTCTTTCTGCTGATCCACATACCGAATTTCGTTTCGTGCTTGTGCCATTTGATTCATCAGTTCCAGCAGGTTACCTTTTAAGCTTTCCTCCTGCTGCTGACTTATTCCACCCGTAACACCGATAAGTTTGGCTTCTTCTTCGGATAGGCGATTTTTCACATCCGCCAGTTCTTCCTCAATTTTGCCAAACTTCTCACGTAACGCAAGCAACTCTGCTTCGCGCTCCCGATGCCTTTCCTCGCTGATCGCCAGCGTTTCCTTCAGTTGCTCCTGATTCGCCTGCAGATGACGGGCACGCTCCCGAAGCAACTCACCAAGCCCTTCGCTTTTCTCCGTTGCCTCACTGAACTGCAACAACGTAGCCTGAAGCTCTTCCGTTTCTGCTTCCAGGAGACGCAGTGCATTGCGATCATTCTCCAGCTTCGCATCATGAGTTGATACAATTGCAGACAGACCAACCTCTTCCTGTTTGAGCGATTCCAGACGTTCATTCGCTTTACTCCAGGAAGCATGAATCTGTTCAATCTGATATACATACATCGAAATTTCTTTCGATTTGAGTTCAGAGCGAAGTTGCTTGTAATGCATTGCTTTCTCGGATTGTTCCTTCAGCGGGCCAATCTGATCTTCCAGTTCGGTCACAAGATCGTGAATACGCAGCAGATTCTGCTCCGTCTCATCCAGCTTGCGTGTCGCATCCCGTTTGCGTGATTTATATTTAACGATACCCGAAGCCTCTTCAAAAATCCCACGACGATCCTCGGAGCGGGTACTCAAAATCTCTTCAATTCGTCCTTGTCCAATAATCGAGTAAGCCTCTTTACCAATTCCTGTATCCATAAACAGTTCCGTAATATCTTTCAGACGACAGGATTGTTTATTAATAAAATATTCACTGTCACCGCTGCGATGAACACGTCGGGTCACAGTCACTTCACCGAAATCCAAAGCTAATGCTTGATCTTCATTGTCCAGTGTAAGCGAGACCTCTCCGTAATTGACCGCTTTACGTGCATCACTACCTGCAAAAATAACATCTTCCATTTTGCCGCCACGTAATGACTTGGCACTTTGTTCCCCCAGTACCCAGCGAATACCATCAGATATATTACTTTTACCGCTACCATTCGGACCTACGACAGCTGTAATACCGCGAACGAACTCCATTTCAGTTTTGTCGGCGAATGACTTGAATCCACCCAATTCTATTCGTTTCAAAAACATAGGGCTTCTCGTCACCTCCTCTTGCAAATTTCAAATATAGCATTTGGTTACCTCGTTTAAGATTCAAACGGATTCCCCGAGTCTCTTTACAAAAAGAAGAGCAAAAAGCAGTCCGGCCGAATAATTCCGCCGGGGCGGGCCCGCGGGCTGCTCTTTGCTCTTCGTTTGTCTAAGCTCTTTATGGTACCTTTCAGGCTTCCGGGAGCTTCAATCGTTCAAGCGCCGCAGCTGCTGCCTGTTGTTCCGCTTCTTTTTTGGAACGTCCAGTACCCCGGCCAAGCCGTTCTTGACCCATATGGACCTCCGAGACAAACTCACGTTCATGGGCCGGTCCCCGTTCTTCAACGATCCGATATTCCAGAGCCCCCATGTTATGATGCTGTGTGAGTTCCTGTAGCTCTGTTTTGTAGTCACTCATCTGCAGTTTGCTACCAACAACGATTAACGGAAAAACATGCCGTTCCAGAAATGCTCGCACAGGCTCAAGACCCTGATCCAGATATAATGCACCTATAAATGACTCGAACACATCCGCCAGAAGAGCCGGTCGTGTACGCCCTCCGGTTAATTCCTCACCTTTTCCAAGAAGTACATATTCTCCAAAACTTAGCGCTTCAGCAAATTTGACGAGGGAAGGTTCACAGACAATGGATGCCCGCATCTTTGTTAGTTCTCCTTCCGGACGGTTAGGATACAGATGATACAAGTACTCCGATACAGTCAGCTCCAGCACAGCATCCCCGAGAAACTCCAGACGCTCATTATCCTGATGTTGACTGAATCGGTGTTCGTTTACATAAGAAGCATGGGTAAACGCTTGTTTTAGAAGCTGCCTGTTGTCAAATTTGATTTGAAGTTTTTGTTGTAACTGCTTCAGATCTTCACTCAAACGAACTAGCCCCTTATGCTTCAAATTTTTTGAGAATAATGGTGGCGTTGTGACCGCCGAAACCAAATGAATTGGACATTGTGACATTCACTTTGGTCTGACGTGGAACGTTAGGTACGTAGTCCAGATCACATTCAGGATCTTGGTCCTCCAGATTGATCGTTGGAGCCAGTGTCTGATGTGTCAGAGACAGACCGCAGATAACAGCCTCCACACCACCCGCAGCGCCAAGCATATGACCTGTCATCGATTTCGTCGAACTAACGGCGAGCTTGTACGCGCGATCTCCAAATGCCTTTTTGATTGCCAGAGTTTCAGAACGGTCACCCACAGGTGTTGACGTTCCATGCGCGTTGATATAATCCACTTCTTCCGGCTTAATGCCCGCGTTCCGAAGTGCCATTGTCATACAACGTGCTGCTCCGTCTGGATCTGGTTCAGTCATGTGATGCGCATCACCCGTTAACCCATAACCAATCACTTCACCATAGATTTTTGCGCCACGAGCTTGAGCATGCTCCAGAGATTCCAGAATCAGAATTCCTGCACCTTCACCCATTACAAATCCATCCCGACCTGTATCAAAAGGACGGCTTGCTTTTGTAGGATCATCATTACGTGTTGACATGGCACGCATAGCACAAAAACCAGCAAGTCCGGTAGGTCTGATGGTTGCTTCTGCTCCACCGCAAATCATCGCATCCGCATCACCATTCGCAATCAACTTGAATGAATCTCCAATGGAGTGTGTTCCTGTTGCACAAGCGGTAACCACGTTGATGTTCGGACCTTTGGCACCAAGTGAAATCGACATCTGACCAGAGGCCATGTTGGAAATCATCATCGGGATAAAGAATGGGCTGACACGTTTAGGACCTTTTTGCAGCAATGCATTATGCTGATCTTCCCAAGTTCCCAATCCGCCAATACCAGAACCTATAGATACGCCGAAACGCTCTGCGTCAATGTTCTCATTAATTTTCAGACCACTATCTTCCACCGCTTTGAATCCGGCAGCTACAGCAAATTGAACAAAACGGTCCATTTTGCGCGCGTCCTTACGATCCATGTACTCTTCCGGGTTGAAATCTTTGATCTCGGCTGCAATCTGTGTCGTGTATTCACTAACATCAAATGCCTCAATCTGAGAAATTCCGGACTTTCCTGCCATTAAACTGCCCCAGAACGTCTCTAAATCTTTTCCGAGCGATGTCATTACGCCCATTCCGGTAATTACGACTCTTTGTTTCAACCGACTCACCTCTATATCGACTGCATTACGCAAGTATTTTTGTGGGAATATCCGCAGACACGGTTGCTATACGCCAATCCATAGATCAGAGAAGCCCCTTGTCTGCGGGATGTGAAAAACCAATGAATGATGAGAAGTCCCGCCTGTTGAGAAACAGGAGCGGGACTGAATTGACTTTAGGTATGAGATTGTATGTAGTTTACAACTTCACCTACGGTCGTAATTTTTTCTGCATCTTCATCAGAGATTTCCAAATCGAATTCATCTTCCAATTCCATGACCAATTCCACTACATCCAAAGAATCAGCACCCAAATCTTCTTTGAAAGATGCTTCAAGTGTAACTTCAGCTTCGTCTGCGCCCAAGCGGTCGACGACGATGCGCTTTACACGCTCCAATACATCGGACATCCGGTTCACCTCCTCCTAGGTATTATACGAGAATCGCAGGCAAAATGCCATAGAAGACATATGCGGCTCCCGGCCGGGGAACCCGGCCTTTTCCGGCATTTCGGATCGTCCAGCACCTGTTCCCCGACTTTGAATCAAAGTCCAGGAAATTTACATGTACATGCCACCATCGACATGCAGTGTTTGACCTGTCATATAAGATGAAGCTTCTGATGCAAGGAATGTAACCACTCCAGCAATTTCTTCCGGCTGCCCCAGGCGGGATAACGGAATGCCACTAAGCATACCATCCACCAGCTCTTGAGACAATTCCTTGGTCATATCGGTTTCAATGAAACCAGGTGCAACACAGTTCACCGTAATTCCGCGAGAAGCGAGTTCACGAGCAGAAGCTTTCGTTAAACCGATAACTCCTGCTTTGGCTGCCACGTAGTTAGCTTGACCCGGATTACCCAGTACACCTACAACTGAGGAAATATTGATAATTCTCCCCGAACGTTGCTTCATCATTGGACGTGTTACTGCCTTGAGACAGTTAAACACCCCTTTAAGATTCGTTTCAATGACTTGATCGAACTCTTCTTCTTTCATCCGCATGATGAGATTGTCTCGTGTGATTCCCGCGTTGTTCACCAGAATATCAACATTCCCCCACGCTTCAAGCGTCGTTTTTACCATTTGTTCCGCTTCATCCATCTGACCTACATTGGCCTGAATTGTAATCGCCTGAACGCCCTTCGCTCGAATCTCATCAGCTACCGCTTCTGCAGCAGCTTGACTACCAGCGTAGTTAACAGCAACATTTGCTCCGGCTTCCGCCAGAGCAAGAGCAATACTACGTCCGATCCCGCGGGATGCTCCAGTTACTAATGCATTTTTACCTTCTAACGGTTTAGACATAATTCTTCCTCCTCTCCCTGAGTTCGTTTCATTGCGAAAAATACATTTACATTTCTTTCAGAGCAGATGCAGTTGCTTCCAATGTTTCAAGATTGTTTACATTGTATAATTTTACGGTTTTATCTGTTTTTTTAATCAAACCGGTTAATACATTGCCTGAACCAATCTCAATAAATGTATCTACACCTTGTGCAATGAGCCATGTCACACTGTCTTCCCATAATACTGGAGAATAGACCTGAGTCGTAAGCAATTCCTGAAACTGTCCATCTTCAGCAGGTCTTGCGGTGACATTAGCTACGACAGGAATGCTGGCAGGTGAGAACGTAACAGTGCTCAGTTTATCAGCCAGTTTATCCGCAGCGCCTTTCATCAGCGAAGAATGGAACGGCCCACTCACTTCAAGTGCAATCGCGCGTTTCCCGCCTGCTTCCTTTACCCGTTCTGATACGGCAGCTACGCCCTCCTTTACACCTGAAATAACGATCTGCCCAGGACAGTTGATGTTGGCAAGTTCAACGGCATGACCACTCTCCGATACTTCACGGCAAAGCCCCCCTAGCGCCTCCCGATCCGCACCCAGCACAGCAGCCATCGCTCCCTGTCCACCCGGCACAGCCTCTTCCATATATTGACCACGCGCCCGGACAATTTGTACAGCATCCGTAAAGGTAAGAACACCAGCAGCTACGAGTGCGCTGTACTCACCCAGACTATGTCCTGCCACGTAATCTGCATGAATCCCTTTTTCTTTGAAGGCCTCAAGCAGCGCAGTACTTGCTGTAAGCAGAGCCGGCTGTGTATTTGATGTCTGTTTCAACTCGGTCTCCGGACCTTCAAAGATCAGGTTGCTCAGCGAGAAGCCTAGCGCTTCATCTGCCGTGCGAAAAACGTCCCTGGATGCAGGAATAGATTCATATGCATCTTTAGCCATGCCTACGGCCTGAGAACCCTGTCCAGGGAATACAAAAGCAATCTTACCCATTTTCATTCATCCTCCAGCTGTCTAGTTTACCATACGAGTACGGATGCGCCCCAAGTCAAACCGCCACCGAATCCGACCATCAGGACGGTATCTCCAGCTTTCATACGGCCTTCTTCCGCTGCTTCAACCAGCGCAAGTGGAATGGATGCTGCCGATGTGTTTGCATATTTGTCTACATTGACAACCACTTTCTCTTCGGGAAGCTCCAGTCGCTGCATGGCCGATTGAATAATCCGCACATTAGCCTGATGTGGAACGAACAAATCAACATCCGTACGATCCATGCCCGCTTTGCGAAGAACTTCAATCGTAGCGGTACCCATAACTCGAACGGCAAACTTAAACACTTCACGGCCGTTCATGTAGATATAATGCTTTTTATTCTCAACCGTTTCCGCACTTGCTGGCAGACGTGAACCACCGCCTTAGATTTGAAGCAGGCTACCTCCTGCACCTTCTGCGCCAAGATCAAATGCTTTGAATCCACGGCCTTCAGGAACTTCACCAACAACGACAGCACCGGCTCCATCACCAAAAAGAACACAGGTGTTTCGGTCTGTATAATCTGTAATACGCGACAAACAATCTGCACCAATCACAAGCGCATTGTTGTACATGCCGCTTTGAATGAAACTGGTTGCCGTTGCAAGACCATATACAAATCCAGAACAAGCAGCGGACAAATCAAAAGCAGCAGCGCCCTTGGCACCCAGTTTATCCTGCAGAATGCAAGCTGTTGACGGGAAAGAGGAATCCGGTGTAATCGTAGCAACAATAATCAGATCGAGATCACTGCCTGTCATACCAGCAGATTCAAGCGCTTTTAATGCTGCCTCATAGGCTAAGTCAGAAGTGGCTTGATCCGGTGCAGCAATATGCCGCTCCTTAATTCCTGTACGGCTGACGATCCACTCGTCATTCGTATCGACCATTTTTTCCAAATCACTGTTTGTCAAAATTTTCTCAGGCACATATTTACCTGTACCAATAATCCCTACTGGGCGCAAATTATTCATTTCGTCACTCACTTCCCGCTAATTTCCTTAGATATGCTGTCTACCAGCTGGTTTTGTATTGCAATTCGTGCTTGACGTACGGCATTTTTGATCGCATTACCGTCCGCGGAACCGTGGCTTTTGACGACCAGTCCACTCAGACCTAGCAATGGGGCACCACCGTGCTCCGTATAATCAAGTTTGCTCTTTAATCCGCGCAATTCCGGCATCAGCACGGCTGCTGCCAGTTTATTTTTGAAAGATGAAGTAAACTTTTCTTTAAGTAGACCGAAAATAGCTCCTGCTGCACCTTCCAGTGATTTAAGCAGAATGTTGCCTGCAAACCCGTCACACACCAAGACATCGCAGGCACCAGTCAGGACATCACGTGCCTCTACATTCCCCACAAAACGGATGGGCATCTGTTCAAGTAACGGATAGGCCTCCTTGGTCAGCTCATTCCCTTTGCCTGGCTCGGTTCCTACATTGAGCAGCCCTACCCTTGGAGATGCAATTCCCTGTACTTTTTGCCTGTATAAACTACCCATCAGCGCGTATTGTGCCAAATGTTCCGGTTTAGCATCCATGTTAGCGCCCAAGTCGAGTGCAAGCACGCCTACATCATCCATCGTAGGAATCATAGGTGCAAGCGCAGGACGTTCAATCCCGTTCATCCGGCCCACAACGAGCAAACCAGCCGTCATTAGAGCCCCTGTATTACCTGCTGAGATCATAGCCTGGGCTTCGCCTTCTTTAACCATACGACCAGCTACAACCATGGAGGAATCTTTTTTACGTCTTACTGCCTTTACCGGCTCATCATCTGAACCAATCACTTCAGAAGCGTGCCGAATGCTCAGGTTGGCTGGTTGGGTGCCTGATTGACTTAAGAGAGGTTCAAGCTTAGCTTCATCACCAACGAGAACGATCTGTGTATCCGCCCATTCCAGTGCCGCAGCAACAGCTCCTTCTACAGTTGACGCAGGGGCATTATCGCCTCCCATGGCATCAATGACGATTCTCATTCCAAATGCCCTCCTTCTTTGCTGTCTTCTCCACCGGAGTGATAGATCACAAAATTGCCTTGAAACACCATTTCTTCACCAACATAAGTGAACACTTCAACTTTAGCTTTTCCCTTCTGACCGGGAATAGATTTCACATAAGCCTTGGCAATACACTTTTCTCCTAAACGAACTGAACGAACAAAACGTATATCTGCCGAAGCCGTTAACGCAATTTCATCATTAATGACAGCCACCGCCAGTGAATTGGCTTGTGCGAACACGTAATGCCCCCGAGCAATGCCTGTCCTCGAAAAAACATGTTCTTCTTTGATCTCAAACAAAGATATGCCGCTCTTATCCAGTTGCAAGTCCACGATATCACCGATAATTTCATGCAGGGGCAGTGAACGCACCTGATCATACGAGCGCTCTGCCATCAGTTTCATCCGTTCACGAAGCTCCGGAATTCCAAGTTCCAGTCTGTCCAGACGGATTGTCTGAATGCTCACCTTCAATTGTCGTGTAAGCTCCTGATCGGTCACAAACGGATTCTCATCAATCATTTTGGTTAACTGCTGTTGTCTCTGTCTCTTGGGTAAACGCTCGATGCTTGACACCCCCTCGCTTTATCGTTTCCTGAACCGACCTTTCGGTCAGATCAGTGTATCATGCCTTGCATTTCTATATTTTCAACCTTTGATCACCCAAAGGTACGTTATAAAAGTTTATGTTGATCTGTATGTAACGTCAAATCTTAGAACCTGGTACTAAACAATATTATATCGCATCCCTTGTCAAAAAGAAAGGCTGGTGTCACAAAAACACATCGATCCACTATAGCATGAAGAAGCACGCGTCTTAGCGGCAGTCACTCTCTTTTAAACCTGCTATTCGTACGTTTCTTACAATAGAAAAGCAGCACTCCATTAAAATGAAGTGCTGCTTGTTGTCTAGCTATTATTGAGAGATGATCTCTCTTGCTTTGTACGTTCCGCACACTTTGCACACGTGGTGAGCAAGCTTCAATTCGCCGCATTGTTCACATTTCACCATGCCCGGTACAGCCAATTTAAAGTGAGTGCGACGTTTGTCGCGACGCGTCTTGGACGTTCTCCGTTGAGGTACTGCCATTATTCCCACCTCCTTATCAAAATCAACCTTTGCAGGTAGTGTTACGTTCGATTTTCAATCATGCTCATTTAAAAAAATCCTTGAGTCCTGCAAGCCGTGGATCAATAACCCGGTTATCACAACCGCAGTCACCTTCGTTTAGCTCATGACCACACTTGGGACAGAGCCCCTTACATGTTTCACTACAGAGCGGCACGAACGGAAGATCCAGCAGAAAAGCTCCCTCGGCGTACTCTGTCAGATTAACGCTATCCTCATCCACATAGAGAGTGTCGTCATCTTCAGATAATTCCTCCGGCTGTTTTCCCTGCTTGAATTGCTCATGAAAATCAATATGAAAATGTTCACTGAGTGGCTTCAGACAACGGGAGCACAACATGTCCATCCCAATCGTCAATTTGCCGTGAACATCCACAACGTCATCCTCTCTGCTCTCAGCAGATAGATCCGCGGTCAGCGGGGTGACGGCTGTGATATCTTGTCGGTTAGAAACCAGATGTTTGATATCCCACTGTTCGTTGAAGCGTACAGGGCGATTACTGGTTGCCACTTTACGAAATGACATTAACATGTTTTATCACTCCAAACGAAACCAATTTCATAAATAGATGTCCAACGAATGGCGGCAGTATACAGTTCAAGACGATCCTAATATGTGCTTTCATTCCTGACTGTATGTACGCTAACTGTCACTCGCTAAAGATTTATGAAATCGACTTAACAAACAAAAATCATTATACCGATTTTCCAAGAGGTTTGTCAACACTTTTAACTTTACACCCTGTTGAACAAACGATAACTACGACGAAGACATCACATCTGATCAATTATAGACCTCCTGTAGCATAACTACAAGCCGTGTTTACGGTTTATTTTTCTGCACTAAATCTCTTTTTATATCAGTCACCAATCGTTAACGAATGGTGTGATCTATGTCACACATCCCTTTTCAGCCGCTGATATACTTGCAATACAACGAGTCAGTAAGTAACATACGCCAAAATTTATTAATAGGTATTTTCATCTTCAAGAGTATCCCTGCAGACATCATTAATCATAATCAGGAGGTAAATCATATGTTAGATCAACGCACGATCGACGTTATCAAATCTACGGTGCCGGTTCTCGAGGTTCACGGCGAAGCGATTACACGACATTTTTATCAAACGATGTTTACCGCTCACCCAGAATTACTGAACATTTTCAATCATGCCAATCAGAAACAAGGTCGTCAGCAAGCGGCTCTTGCCAACATGGTATACACCGCGGCCCTGCACATCGATAACCTTGGAGCTATTCTGCCAGCAGTTCGGCAGGTTGCACATAAGCACCGTAGCCTCGGTATTGTACCTGAGCAGTATACGATTGTTGGAACTTATCTGCTAAAAGCCATCAAGGATGTGCTGGGTGATGCCGCTACGGATGAAATCTTAACTGCATGGAGCGACGCCTACCAGGTGATTGCAGACGCCTTCATAGGCATAGAGCAAGATATGTACAATGAAGCTTCCAATCAAACAGGTGGATGGGATGGCTTCAGAACATTTCTGGTTGCCAAAAAAGTGAAGGAGAGCGATGTCATTACTTCGTTTTATTTGACCCCTAAAGATGGCAAGTCTATTTCTTCCTATCAACCTGGACAGTATATCAGCATTAAAATTCAGCCAGAGGAACAAAATTTCACACAGATTCGTCAGTATACCCTTTCCGATGCACCGGGCAAACCCTATTACCGTATATCTGTGAAACGTGAATCAGGAGAATTGGAACGTCCTGACGGGGTGATATCTAACTATCTTCATGATCACATTACAGAAGGTAGTGTGGTTGAACTCTCCGCTCCAGCTGGTGATTTCACATTGAATATGGAAGATTCTCGTCCTGTTGTGTTAGTGAGCGGTGGTGTAGGCTTAACACCCATGATCAGCATGTTGAATACACTAATCGAGTCGAATGATGAGCGTCCAATCACATTTTTACACGCTAATTCGAACGGCACATCTCATGCGTTTCGCGATCATGTGAATCGTCTGTCACAAGAGCACCCTAACCTCAGAGCCTATTATTGTTACACGTCGCCTGTTGATTCAGATCTGAAGGATGGACTGGTCTATAAAAAAGGATATATGGACGCTGCATGGCTCTCTCAAGTTATTCAAGAACCCGATGCGAACTATTATCTGTGCGGCTCTGTGGCATTTATGCGTTCAGTATATGAAGAGCTTCTGTCCATTGGTGTTACACCAGAACACATTCATTATGAATTTTTCGGACCGAAGACCAGCCTTACTCCTGTTTCAGATCAGGTGTGATTACTTTTCGCTCTCATGGATGCGGTTATTCTGTGATCGGCAGATCGTATCATCTATAAGATATTACAAGAAGTCTAGATTGTGAAAAAATGCTAGTTATAAGGTGCAGGCCGTATCGAGAGATACTGTTTCTGTACCTTTTTTTCATGATTTGCTCTTATTCAAGCTCTCCTCTATGATGGAAAAGGTTATAATTGATATATGGTTAACAGAGAATTTTGCAGTGATCTTACCCATAGATACCGTGAAAAATATCTTGAACGCATGAATCAGTAGTCTACATATAAATCCGAATTAGCATGGACATGAATCTTGTTCACACATCATCAACTAGAAGGAAAGGAGTCTATCTGTTCATGAGAGCTGTAGGTGTCATTGTCGAATACAATCCACTGCATAACGGGCATGTGCATCATCTGAATGAATCCCGGCGGCTTAGCGGAGCAGACGCCGTTGTTGCCGTGATGAGCGGCCCTTTTCTCCAGCGCGGCGAACCCGCCATCGTTGGTAAAAGGGCCCGCACCGAGATGGCGCTCCATGCCGGCGCCGATCTAGTGATTGAGTTGCCGGTCGCGTATGCGGTTCAACCGGCAGAATGGTTTGCTTTTGGTGCGGTATCGCTGTTGCACCGCACAGGGGTTGTGGACTCGCTCTGCTTTGGCAGCGAGTCTGGCGACCTAGACAGCCTGCAGCGCATTGCGCGCGTGCTGGCTGATGAACCCGCAGCATTGCGCGAGAATATCGCGCAACGCCTGCGGGAGGGCGCCAGCTACCCCGCCGCGTATGCAGGCGCGGCGGCAGCGCTGGCGCCCGGCGGCGTCGATGCTCACGACGCCGCAGCACTGCTGGAGCAGCCCAACAATTCGCTTGGGCTGCACTACCTTATCGCGCTGCAACGAATCGGCAGCGCGATCCAGCCCTTAACGGCGGCACGTACCGGTGCCGCCTATCACCAGGCGACGCCCGGCCCGGGGGCGATCGCCAGTGCCACAGCCGTCCGCCGCCTGCTGCTGGCGGACGGGCCTGATGCCGCCGCTCCATATGTGCCGGCGGCAACCCTTGCCATTCTTCAGCGCGAATGGCAGAGGGGACACGCTCCCATGCACTGGGAGCGTTTTGCACAGCCGCTATTGCACATTGCGGCTACCCGCCGTGCCAGCGAGCTGGAACGCATCGCAGAAGTCACGGAAGGGTTGGAGCACCGACTTGTGCGCGTACTTGCCCAACTCCCGGAACCTTCCATTGAAACCCTTCTGAATGCGCTCAAAACAAGACGATACACTCGTACCAAACTGCAACGCATGCTTGCTCACCTGCTCCTGAATCACACCAAGGCTGAATGTGCTCCAGAAGTACTGGCCACGGGACCCGGATATTTGCGTGTTCTGGGTTTTACGGTAAAAGGCCAAAGCTTGCTGAAGCAGATGAAACAAACCGCCTCCCTGCCTGTTGTTCTGAAATCTTCAACGTATACGCATCCACATCTAGAGATGGACATTCAGGCACAGGCTGCATATGCACTCGCACATATGACACATCCTGAGCACAACATATCACGCGATATGTACAGTGATTATTATGATTCTCCCGTGAGAATCTGATGTTGAACGCTATATGCATCCTTCGTTAATCATAAAGATGACACTCATCAAAAATCCCTTGCCTAAGCCGATTGGCTGTCGAGACAAGGGATTTTCTCATTTCTATGTTTTGACTTCTATGTTTTGATTCCTATGTTTTGACTTCTATGAACGATCTAACAAACGCCCGTTATCATTCCATTGCCCATAGATTTTATTTTCTCTTGTGTTTGCAATCAATTTATCTAATCTGCTTCTGAATAATTCCGGTTGATCTTTAACGCTTTGTATCGTGTCAATCCGAACGCGTTGATAGAGATCCGGGAAAGCCTTGAAATTATCGTATACTATCTTTTCCTCCTTTAGCCGCTTCTCAATAACAGGATCGATCTGAAAAGAAGCATAATCCATATCCGGAAGCACTCTTCTTCCTTCATCTGTCATCAAAGATAGCTTTTCGAGACGACGTACACGTTCTTTATTCAATTCAGTCCACGAACTTTTCGGACTTCGTGGAGACAGTCGTTGAGCCAGTTCCGTTTCGGATCGTTTCTTCTTGATTCCGTCAATCCATCCATAGCACAAAGCTTCCTCGACTGCATCTAAATATAAAATGGTATCCGGTCGAGGTGTCATACTCACCAATACCCAACAAAACGTTTCAGCCTTACTATTTTCCTGTAGCCAAAACCTTAATTCTTCTCTGGATTTTGCAGAAATGATATGGTCTATTTTCATATTAAACACCATTACCCTTCTCAATCATATTATTCATTCCTCCATTCATATGAACTCTGTTCTAATTTTGACTTGGGAACGTTAACTTTGAACATGATCGAGGAAAAAAGCTAGCCATTAAGTAAGATCTCCTTCTTGTTATATACGTAGTATAATTTAGAAAAGGTGACATCTATATGTCAGTGTTTAATATGGAAGTATAAAAAGAGGGTAACGAATAGATAAAGTCGAGCGATTAATCTCCACCATTATGATTTTGCTGAATAAGGACATCGTATTCACTAGAGAATTTGCACAATTATTCAACGTTTCCAAGCGAACTATTTTTCGTGATATAAAAACATTGAGTTTATCCAACATCCCAATCTACTCGGTCCATGAATTCATGGGGTTAAGGCATTCTAGATGAGTACAAGGTGGACAACCGTCTTTTAAGCAACGCTGGACTTGGAAAATACTTTGACTGAGCTCGGCGGACTGGGACAAATTTTGTTCAGCGAGGAAGTTGAAATAACGATCAATTTCTGGTGAGTTTCGGAACAAACCTAAAGGTTGTGGAACCACAGACGTATGTAGAAGAATTTCGAGGATATTTGCAAGCAAAGGTGAAGCAATATGCTTAAAAAAATTGCCTATGATTGTAACTGTGGCAGTATACCGATTTACAGAATCATCAATTGAAGCACCCGTTAACTCAATAAAAAGCAGCCGATCACATGGATCAGCTGCTTTTTTGGTGTTTATGAGCTGTCTTTTCCTGCTTCCATCATTCCGCATTTCTGCTGGCATAGATTCGTGTATACTGACCATCTAATGCCCTCGTTCTCCTCACCTTTTATCGGAAAGGCGGCATTTATCTTATGATTTCACAGATAACGTATCCAGATATGTCAGTGCATCATCAAGCGTACTTACGGGTACAAGCTTCATTGGGGTATTTATTTCTTTTGCTTTAGCCTCGGCTTCTTTGTAATTATTTTTAGGCACAAAGAAAATTTCGGCTTTTTTACGGTCGGCAGCAACAATTTTATGCTTAACTCCGCCGATGGCTCCTACTTCACCATTTTTCGTAATTGTGCCTGTGCCCGCAATCCGGTGTCCTTTGGTCAGATCGCCAGGAGTCAACTGATTGTATATCTCCAGCGTGAACATCAAACCAGCAGATGGTCCGCCCACCTGCGTACTTGAGAATGTGATCTGTTTATTTGGATTTTCCGGTTTTACCTTTTGCACAGCACCGATCATTACCCCGAGTCCCGTTCGCGTCTTTCCTGTCTTGTTGTCTTTGACCTCAACTAGCGTCACATCCCGGCTAATCGTTTCACCGCGGCGCTCCAACTGCATCTCTACGGTATCTCCAGCCTTTTTCCCCTCCAGCTGATTGGCAAGCACCGTATTATCTGGCGTAGCTGTACCGTCTACACCTAGAATAATGTCCCCCGGTTCAATGTCTCCATCTGGCTTCGGATTCTCCGAAAGTCCAAACACAAAGATGTGTTCAGGCACAATAGAGTATGCTATACCCGCCTTCTCATAAGCCGCCTCCATCGCGGACGATTGAGAATCACTCATGAACCAGACCTGTTCAGCCGAATATTCTGCCTCGCTTTTGCCGCGTAAACGATCTTCCTTTTTGTCCACTTGCGCATTGTTATCAAACCACGAGGTTCCAAGCATAAACAGATTCGCATACGTAGCCGACACCGTTGTCATCATGAATACGCCTTTCTCGTCTTGATCACCATCTTTAACGGTAACCATGGGTTTCACTTCATCCGCGCTGCCAGGTTTATATATAATATATGGCGTTGGCATGTATACCGTAAGATAGACGATTAGAGCTACTGCGATCACATAGATCGAAGCTCTGAAACCGCTCGACTTTCGCAACCGATTCATCTCATGAGCCTCCGTTCTTCGTATCTCTTCAAGCTGAACCAAGTTCCCTCACTGAGAACGCTGCATTCGTACAGCCCCATCTTTCAGATGATTTTCCAGGGTGTTTCACAAGGTTTGCTTTCATGTAATATATCGTTCTTTCAATTCTGATAATCTTGCCAATCCAAGTCTAACCTCCTACTAGTCCTGCATACAATGGTACAGGCCGGATAGGCCGCTGCATCAATGGCTGTCTGGTCAAGGCCGAACCGTCTGCGGACGTGATTCGGCCGTCCACTATAATTCCCATGCCCATCAGTCAAGAGATAATAAGAGGTGAAATGATGACCACAACAAGTGAGGTTCGAAGTTCGGGTATGGTACGAACCATATTTCTGAGCAGCAGTGCGTTAATACTTGTTATTGCAGTAGTCGCATCTCCCAAAGAAGCGTTTGATGCCTCTATTCAAGGACTGGATATCTGGTGGAAAATTGTTTTTCCAGCATTGCTTCCATTCCTGATGCTATCCCAAATGCTGACAGCATTTGGTTTTACCCACGCAATGGGGGTGCTGCTCGAGCCTTTAATGCAGCGTGTGTTCAAATTGCCCGGCCATACTGGCTTCGCCCTGGCCGTAGGCATGTGTGGAGGCTTTCCAGCCGCTGCTGATGCTGTATCTCGATTAGTTCAGGAGAAACAAATGACCGCCAGAGAGGCGGTTATCGTTGCGGCTGCAGCTCATTTTGCCAACCCCATGATGATACTGCTCGTGGTTGGGGGTGCTTTTCTTCATCAACCTGCCGCCGGTTATTTTCTACTCATTATACATTGGATTAGCGGTTGGATTGCTGCCGCTGTTGGCATTCGTTTGAATCCATCGATCCATAAAAAAAATATTTTGTCAGACTTCACATTACCCAATGAGAAAATGAATTCAACAGTCCAAAATCAAAAACAAGGACTACATAAGCAACCGTCTTCCTTACCTTTGTCATCACGAAAACTGCCTCTCGGGTCGAGGATATTGCTCGCAGCCAGAGAAGCACATCATCGAGATGCGCGAAGTTTCGGCAAATTGCTAGGGGATACTGTATCTCAAGCGGTACAGACACTCTTGTTAATCGGAGGATACATCATCGTGTTTGCTGTATTTATCCGATTACTCTCACTCTATCTTACTCCAGGCATTTCAGCCGCATTCTGGCCTTCCGTGCTGGAACTTCACTTAGGTACTTACCACATCAGCAACACGACATTAGCTACAGAAATACTCATGGCGCTTCTAGCAGGTGCACTCGGCTGGGGTGGGCTATGCTCGCACTTACAAGTCTCATCGTTGTTAAGAACAGCCATCCCTGGGCTGCAATCGATGCTCTTTTTCGTTATCGTTCGATTAGGACATGGGTTAACTGCCTTTGGCCTTACCCTCTGGTTGTGGGAACCATTTAGCCGAACGACCACAGAAGTATGGACTACATGGCAGACTGTTGCAGTGAAGCACTCAGACTCTTTATTCTCATGGCCATCGCTGTATTCCTTAGACACCACGAGTACGTTACAAATGATCTGGAGCACCTTCCCTGCAGCAGCCCTAAGCCTCGCTTTACTTCTCGGAGTGATGGTCGGTCTTTCAGGCCTTACTTTATGGATTAACCGTCTGTTTTCTCGCTGATCTTCTGACGAAGCGCAGCTTCAACTTCAGGCGATACCAGATCCGTTACATCCCCGTGGTAATGGGCAATTTCTTTGACGATACTGGAGCTGAGGTAGGAGTATTTCGGATTGGTCATCATAAAAATCGTTTCAGCATCGGGGTTCAATTTGCTATTGGTCGAAGCAAGCTGCAGTTCATACTCAAAATCGGTGACCGAGCGGATGCCGCGAACGATAACCTGCGCTTCCTTTTGCCGCACATAATTAGCCGTCAAATCACGGAAGCTATCGACCTCCACGTTGGGCAGGTGGCTAGTTACCGTAAGGATCAGGTCTTTGCGCTCCTCTACGGTAAACAGCGGATTTTTACTCATATTGTTCAATACAGCGACGATGACACGATCAAACTGCTTCGATGCTCTCGCAATAATGTCAAGATGTCCCATCGTTACGGGATCAAAGCTTCCTGGATATACGGCAATGCGTTCCTGCCGCTGGATCATTTCAGTCATGAGGAGCCTCCTCTTCCGTGTTGCTGCGATCTTCTGCGTCTTCTACTGCACCAGGTACATAATCGTAAATGGATACAGCCGTCTCCCCATACACCGCTTTTCGTGTTTGCTCAAACGGACCAAATTGCTCAGGGTATTCATGTTTGGACTCATATTCCAGCACGATGGTTGCACGCTCTCCAAGCAGTTCTAGTTCGTGCATCGATAACATTAACTCGTGTCCGTTTTTCAACCGATAGGGCGGATCAAGAAACACCAGATCAAACGTTGTGTTCCGTTTGGCCAGCGCTTTGAGCGCACGACCAGCATCATTACGATATACAGCCGACTGATCCTCCAGCTTCGTAGCCTTCAGATTTGTGCGAATCACTTCGATACTTTTGGGTTCCAGATCAACAAAAACAGCCTTGTCCATGCCGCGGCTAAGTGCTTCGATCCCGAGACCTCCACTTCCTGCGAACAGATCCAATGCTGCTCCGCCCTCAAAATAAGGGCCAATCATACTAAATAACGCTTCCTTCACCTTGTCGGTAGTCGGTCGCGTACCTGTGCCGGGAACAGCCTTCAGCGGTCTGCCCTTCGCACTCCCAGATACCACTCTCACGAATGTGTCACCTTTTCTCTTTAAGTAAGTTTTTGATATAGCTATCGTACCACACTCCGGTTCCGTTTGAAAAATACTGTTGACGGATATGTATAAAAAGGAAACCCTTGGGCCATTCTATAATTATCGACATCACAAGTGTCGTAGACAACCGCGGAGAAGACTTACGTTTCCCCATAAGCTCTTCGTCCGGTTTCTCCTCTCCCATGAAAAGTAGACCCTCGAAAGAGGGTCTATTTTTGTTGTAGGAATTGACTATTAATCATTTCTTAGAATGGTTTAACATCAACAGCAATTTTACGAACCGGAATCCATACCTCAGAGATGAAATCTTGATGCTTATCATCTATCCAGTAATATTTCTCTATAAAAGGTCCTTCTACTTGCTCAAAACTTGTTGACGGGAACCACTCGGTGTAGATTCGTTTCCAAACATTCATAATACTTAAATCAATCTCGACATCATCTGTCATCGTCCCGCGACTGTCAAAAACCGCATAAGTTTGATCAGGTATATGAAGAACGGTAAACCCATCCGGAATCTGAATGCCCTCTGGCGCTTCTGCTCCCATTAAATAACGCTTCGAACCATCCTCAGCAAAATCATAATGATAACCATATAGCAATGTTCCATCCGGCCTCTCTAACAACTCGAGTATCTGATTATGGGTCCCATCTTTCCAAATTTTCTCCACAAATACAGGTATCTCTTTGTACGCATCCTCATGGAGTATAATGCTTTTTCCAAATACAATAGAGCCTTTTTCCTCGACCATTCGATAATTCATCTCTGTTTCCCCTCTAACCTGAATTTGAAAGGAGATTCGAGGGAATGCTTTTAGTTTCACATTCATTTTCCTGGCTTCAAGCGGTGTTACCCCATGCATTCTGTGAAATGCTTTCGTAAATGCTGCTGGACTATCATAACCGTACTTAAGTGCAACATCAATGACTTTACAACTTGTTCCCGCTAACTCCTGAGCCGCAAGTGTAAGCCTTCTATTTCTTACGTACTGGGTAACAGTTACGCCGGTTACTGCATGAAACATTCGCTGAAAGTGATATTTCGAACTCATTGCTGCCTTGGCAATGTCATCAACCTCAATCGGTAAGTGTAAATGTTGTTCCACATAATCAATAGACTGGTCAAGCAGTTTAAACATCTCCAGAAACCCTCATCTCCTTTCTTCTACAGTGTAAAAGAACCCTTGAACATCTTCTTGTTCAGAAATGCTCTACTTTGTCTATCAATAAAAAACCGACTAATTAGTCGGCCTGATGTTGCTATTTTGACATTTTACTTATTTCTTGTAGGATAGGCTAAGAATCATTGAACTCACCAGTTACTACTCATACTTCTCCTGCATCTCATCCAACTCTGCTTCCTCTTTCATCTGCAACCATCCAATTTCTTTCAGCCACGCACCCACATCTGCAATAAATGCATCCGTATCCAGATGATCTATCTTATACTTCTTAATCTTGTCACTCACAAACGTATAAAACGCATGGCTTAATGCATATCGCTGTTTACTTTTGCTCCAGGTCTTATAACGGTCTTCGCTAACCGTCATATCGAAATAGATCACTTTTTCTGCCTTTACATGTCTCGCACTTGATTTGCGCCCGTATTCATCGGGAAGACAGCGGAACACAAAGTACAGTTCAATATCACACAAAGCATACTTTTCAGCGGCTTTGTCGAAAACAAGCTGTAACTCATCGGTTAGGTCAGCAACTTGGGTCAGCCCTGACGTATCCGTTGTTTTGCCCAGAATCAAAGCACACCCTCCTTGTCTCAACAACGTATATCAGTTCTTTTTAAGAAGTCTCTGTTTTCGATTGGTGATGCGAATATTGATCAGAGGAATTAAAAGCAATGCAGACGGTGAGAACGTCGAAAACGCCCCGGTTCTGATCGATGAGAAAACAACAAAAATCAAAGCAATCCAAGTTATAACTTCTAAAATTTCCATTTTCGACAACACTACTTTAAAAGCTTTTTTTGATATGATTCGAATCAGAAAATAAGCAATAAGACTATAAAAAGCTAACATCCCTAGCAATGCCAGAGCAACGAGCAACATCATCATCTTTAGATCACTCGATTCATCATTTTTTCCTTAATTTTACTACAAAAAGATAACGATGTCTCTTATAGATGAATGCCCATGTATCTTCAAACTTGTTACTATATGTCGTACGATCCAGATTACTTCTCTTCCGTCACAATCGTTGCATTGTAGATCACAACTCGTTTGCCGTTCAGGTCAAACAGTACTTTGTTGCCATACTCCGTATCCTGCACATCAATCTTGCCTTCGTACCTCTGAATCAGCTCACCCGAATTGCTATACACCTTCACTACACGTTCCAAGCCACCCGCATTGTTGGATCTCATCGTTTTCAGCGCACGTTCACCGGAAGCCGTATTGAAATACCATATTAATGATCCAACTATGATGCCCAGAACGGCCAGCACCGTCACCCATACTCCTGCTTTTGCTTTTTTGCTCATTCTGTCCCCTCCTCGGTCTCTTTGTCTTGTACATTACGGAGATGGGGCAAGAACGTTTCAATTGCTGAAACATTCACTCCCTGATTCCAGCCTCTCGATATCCTTCCTTCTAACCAAAAAACAGAGGCTCCTCCAGGAAGGAGCCTCTGTTTTGGTTTTATCCAGTCTAGCTCACATCTGTAATAGATGCGAACTTAACCTCTTGCTATAACTTTCTTTTACAGTGAACGAATAGTGAATTCGAAGCTTAGCTCACCATTAGAAGGAATTTGATATTCCGCGTGTACCGGAGCACCCCAGCTATCGTCACCGCCAACGCCCATTTGTTTGCCAGCTACGGTTACAACTGTGTAGTGCACTGGTGGCAGCTCATAAACATGCTGAGCATTTTCCAGTTCAAACGCTGTATATGGTGACACATTCAGTTCAACCGGTGCACCGGAAGCTTCGATTTTGAAGCCGCGACCTGCATTGTCCGTCAGTTTGGCCCAACGTACACCTGTGCGATTACCCGACTCCTGTGGTACAAGATATGGAGCTACTGTATCAGCTACTTTTCTGCCATGGATGCAGAGACGTGCACCAAATGCGCGATCAGAATAGTTCTCTTCCGGCCCCAATGCTAACCACTCCACATTCTCATAATCTGGAGATGTTCTGAAGGAAAGAGCGTGGATTGGCAGGTTTGGCAATCCTTCTGTTCCTTTGTACGTGTTATGCACGTGTACACTTCCATCGGCAAGCACGGTATATACTACTTTCACCTGTACATCCGTCGAGATATTGAGTTTATAGGTGAACTCAATACGGTATTGATCCGGTTTTTGCTCCTGTTTCCATTCTACACAACGTGGCAGCAAGCTGGCAGCATACCATGCACCAAGCTCAAAGCCCATCGCTGTACCCTTGTCATTGTCTGTGGTCGCACGCCAGAACAACGGTGCAGGCGGGATCGCGATTGTTTCACGTCCGGAGAACTTCAAGGAAACCAGTGTTCCAAACTGTTTGGAGAACAAGGCATGGGTTTGACCGACGCGAACACCGATGTTTACGTCACCTTCAACCACCTGTACATCGCTCACCAAGTTTTGGTCAGCCGCAACAGCTGTATTACTGCCTTCTTGTGTGAAAATAAACTGGCCAAATGCCACTTCGTCACCTTTGTCAGCCCAGAGCGTTGCTTCTTTCAATACAAACGCCACGTTTACAGCATACTCTCCACTTGCCAGAGCCTCTGCATGCAGAGGCAACTCAACTACGGTTTCACTTTCCGCAGGTACATTAACGTCAAGTGTGCCGCGCAATACTTCATGTCCTTCACGCTCAAGGCTGTACACCAGATCCAGCGATGAAGTATCTGCGAACAGATTTTGGTTTACGATTCTAACACCGTCACGGCTTGGGAACAATTTAATATTTTGATACAAGAATTTAACCTCTTGCATTTTAGCCGACACTTTACGATCTGCGTGAACAATCCCATCGCCACAGAATGAATAGTCCGATGGACGGTCCCCAAAGTCTCCGCCATACGCCAAAAATTCTTTGCCATAACGATCTTTTTTGTAGATGGCCTGGTCAATATAATCCCAGATGAATCCACCTTGATACATTGGGTACTTATCTTCCAGTTCAGTGTATTTATGCATACCGCCGATGGAGTTACCCATGGCATGCATATATTCACAGCTGATATATGGTTTCGTCGGGTTATCGTTCAGGAACTCCTCAATATCAGCCGGCTTCGCATACATCCGGGATTCCATGTCACTTGTATCGTTGAAACGACGATCGTGGAACACACCTTCGTAATGAACCATACGCGTCGGGTCTGCCGCTTTAAAATATTGTGACACTTTGTAGATCACTTCACCGCCATGGGATTCGTTACCACAAGACCAGATCAGAATGGACGGATGGTTTTTATCACGCTCCAACATGGAGACTGCACGATCCATAACAATATCATGCCACTCCGGCTTATCACCAGGAATGACCCATGAAGGTTCTACTGCGCCAAGCTTCTGCCAGGAGCCGTGAGTTTCCAGGTTCATCTCATCAATCACATAGAGTCCATACTCATCACACAGTTCATACCACAGGCTTTGGTTCGGGTAATGTGATGTACGAACAGCATTCATATTGTTTTGTTTGATGGTGCGCACATCCCACAGCATATCTTCTTTTGTGATTGCACGACCACGGTACGGGTTGAACTCGTGACGGTTTACACCCTTGAACACAATGCGCTTACCATTGATATGCATCATTTTGTCAATCATTTCGAACTTGCGGAAACCAACCGCTTGAGGAACAACTTCCACAAGGTTACCTGCTGCATCATATACACGGATGTACAAACGATACAGATACGGAACCTCTGCACTCCAGAGGTTGACTTGTCCGATTTCTTGACGAAGTTGTACCAGACCATTGTCCGTTACATTACCGTCAAAGCTTTTCACAACATTGCCTTCTTTGTCTCGAAGTTCAGCTTCGATCCGCGCACCTGTAGCCGCTTTACCTTCAAGTTTCAGGTCCAGCTCCAATGTACCGTTTGTATACGAAGCATCCAGATCGGTACGAACATGAACATCACGAATGTGTGCAGCAGGAACCGTATACAGATATACATCTCTGAAAATCCCGGAGAAACGCCAGAAGTCCTGATCCTCTAACCAGCTGCCCGTGCTGCGTTGGTACACCTCAACAGCCAATTTGTTCTCTCCATCCTGAAGGTATGGTGTCAGATCAAAATCAGATGGTGTAAAGCTGTCTTCCCCATATCCTACGAACTGTCCGTTCAGCCATACATAAAATGCGGATTCCACACCTTGGAACGAAATATATACAGGGTTTGCTTCCCAGCCTCTTGGCAGATGGAATGTGCGAATGTAGCTACCTACTGCGTTTTTATCCTGTGGCAGAGCCGGTGGACGAAGTTCATTCAGACCGTCCCACGGATACTGTGTATTTACATATTGGATCTGACCATAACCTTGCAATTGAATGTGTCCGGGTACTTCAATATCATCCC
This sequence comes from Paenibacillus sp., assembly GCA_017512705.1. GTDB lineage: Bacteria > Bacillota > Bacilli > Paenibacillales > Paenibacillaceae > Paenibacillus. The sequence goes on along the minus strand of JAFWEX010000130.1, from coordinate 86,260 downwards.
AGCCTTCGCTGGAGTACTCGGAAGTATAAAATAGTTCTGGACGGCAATCTGGACGGATCGAATAGTTGAATTTCCACGTACCGTTCAGATCGTAACGAAGTTTCATCTCGGCGGAAGCAACGGCCTCTTCCATCGTTTGATAGTAACGGTGATCGGAATAGGCTTGAAGACGATTCACCTCAAATACATTTACGTCACCTAACCAGTTGATATCTGCTTTTGTAGCTTTCATCGACTCTCTCCCTCTCTAGAACAAATTTCGTGATGAGTTATTCAGGCTTGCATTGAAAGTGACTTCCATTTTTCATTGATATAAAAAGATAGAGGTACGCCTGTTACAGGCGTCCTCCCTTCTTTTCTTTTCCTGCATTCGTCCGTTGGACAGAATATTCGTTTAGCTTATTTTACCGAACCAACCATACCTGCAACAAAGTGTTTTTGCATAATGAAGAACACAAGCGCAGTAGGAAGTGTTGCGATAACAACTGCGGTCATAATAACCCCGTAATCTGGAGCATAACCTGCGCCCAAGTTGGAAATCAACAATGGGATGGTTTGCTGATCAGGTGTTTGCAATACGATAAGCGGCCACAGGTAGTTGTTCCAGCTGCTCATGAATGTAATAATCGCTGCTGCCGCATAGGTTGTTTTCATCGTAGGCATATAGATTTTCAAGAAAATGCCCAGCTCGCTCAGACCGTCAATACGTCCAGCTTCCAGCAGATCTTTCGGGAACATTTTCGTGTTCTGACGGAAGAAGAAGATCAGGAACGCTGTCGTGATCGTCGGAAGGATAACCGACGCCATCGTATTAATACCGATTGCCGGTGCCGCACTAGAGATCGTTGCAAACATACGATAGAGTGGAATCATAATCGCTGCAAACGGGATCATCATCGACATCAACAGGATGGTGAACACAATATCACGAGATTTTGTACGGTATATCTCAAACCCGTATCCAGCCATGGAACCAATCAACAAAGCCAGAACAGTGGAAATGATAGAGATAATCGCTGAGTTCCCCAGTGCCTGTATCAGATTAGTAGTGTCGAGCAACTTGTTGAAGTTTTCAATGAATGCCGAACCTGGAAGCAACGTACCTCTAGTTACATCTACAGATTTGTTCGTCGAGCTGATAATCATCCAGAAGAATGGGAAAATGGATATAAAAGCAACGATGGACAGGAAGACATATGTGAAAATACGTTTTGCTCTTGCTTTAGCCATTTTTATCACCTGCCACTTTAAACTGGATAATGGACAAAATAATGATCAGAATTACGATCGAATACGAAACAGTTGCTGCATAACCAAAGTCTGGTGAATATTTGAACGAAAGGTTGTAGATATATTGTGAGATCGACATGGTCGCATTACCAGGACCACCTTTAGTAATATTCATAATTTCATCAAAGATTTGCAAAGTACCAATCGTCGATGTAATAGATGTAAAGAGAATGATCGGTTTAAGCAATGGTACAGTGATTTTGAAGAATTGAGTGAAAGCATTTGCTCCGTCAATTTTTGCCGCTTCATAGATCGATTGATCGATGTTTTGCAAGGATGACAGATAGAAAATCATATTATATCCGGTCCAACGCCAAGTAACGGCGATTATGATCGTAATTTTAGCCCAGAACGGGTCAGTAATCCATTGAATTGGTGTGCCGATAATGTGTAAACCCATTAATGCCTGGTTCACCATACCATCCGGCGAGAACAAGTACTTGAATACAACCGAGTAAGCAACAAGTGAAGTTACACAAGGCAAGAATATTGCGGTACGGAAAAAGCTGCGGAAACGCAGTGTGCTGTCATTCAGCAATACAGAAATGAACATACCCAGAATGATCATCAAAGGTACTTGAATGATTAAGTAAATGAATGTGTTTGATAATGCCGTACGGAACGTGGTATCAACGAGCAATCTTTTGTAGTTCGCTAGGCCCGAAAACTCAAGGTTGGCACCTTTGCCTGACTTGAATGATAAGAGTAGCGCTTGAATCATCGGATAAAAGTAGAATGCTACAATTCCGACAACAGCCAGCAAAACAAAAGCCCATCCAGTCAAATTATTTTTCTTTTGGAGACTGTCTCCTGTATTTATGGCTTTCACAGTATGGCTCCTCTCTCTCCATGCAACATGGGTAGAACCTACAGAGCCTCTCGCCATGCCCAGCTCGACTTGCACCAGACAAGGGAGACGGCTCCGTTGTTTCCTAGGTTCTATAAGTTACCTTGGGATATTAGTTTAATTGTGCCTCAGCTTGTTTTTGTGCATCATTTAGAACGTCATCAATCGATTTACCGTTCAGGTATGCTTGCATTTCAACAACCAAGATATCTTCAATTGCATAAGTGTTGCTACCATAGTTTACTTTTGGAATTTCATTAGTCCAGGTAGCGAAATCAGCGAAGATTTTTTGACCGCTGAAGAACTCGTCTGGTTTGTTGTATGCTTCACCATCAACAGCCGGTGTGTACGTACCGATTGCACCGATTTTTGTCAACAATTGTTGATACAACTCTTTGTCAGAACCAAAAGTTTTAGCCATAAAGTCAGCCGCTTCATCAGCACCAGGAACATCGTTCATGATGTACCAAGAGCTACCACCCAAGTTGGATGCATGTACAGAGTTTGCTTGACCAGCCATTTTCGGCATTGGAGCTACAGCCCATTTACCGGATTGGGAAGCTTCTTGACGAACGGATGGTGAGAACCAGTTACCTGTAGGAATTGTTGCTACGTCACCGTTATTCGCATTGGCAACGAATTGGCTCCAGTCGGAGTGCAATTTAACAACGTTAGCATCCATCATTTTTTTGTATGTTTCGAACGCTTCTTTCAGCGCAGGGTTAGTGTTCAGATCAGGTGTTTTACCATCTTCAGCAGTGTACCATTTACCTGCAGTTTGAATCATCATACGAACGATACCCAGATCGTTCGGATCCAGAGACAGCAGCTCTTTACCTGTTTTTGCTTTCACATCTTGGCCGATTTTGATGTAATCATCCCAAGTGATGTCTTGCAGATCAGCTGATTTGTAACCAGCTTCCTCCAGCAGGTCTGTTCTGTAGTACACACCAGCTACGCCGGAGTCAAACGGAATACCGTATTGTTTACCTTCATAAGAAGTTGGTCCAATTTTGTATTCTGCAAAATCCGAAGCTTGAATTATAGAAGACAAATCTTTGAATGCATCTGGATAAGCACTCAAGAAGCTTTGTGCACGATAGTCTTCAATCAGAACGACGTTTGGCAGACCGCTGCTTGTTCCGGAGTTCAATCCAGTATTCAGCTTCTGAATGATCGCATCTTGTGCATTTTCAATGATGTTGATTTTCAGATCAGGGTTTACTTTTTGATAAGCTTCTTTAGCTTGCTCAAGAGCAGCTACGTTGAAGGCTTTATCCCAAGCCCAGATCGTAATTTCATTAGCTTTTTCGCCGCCTCCGCCACTAGCTGCATCTTTTTCGCCGCCAGATGAACATGCGGACAACAGTAGTACGGTTGCAAGCATCAAAATCCACATTTTTTTCAAATCGTTCAACTCCCCTTCGACCTCTTTGTCTGTAAATTTGTTTGCGTTTTCTGAAAGCGGTTGCTTTCGATGTATTTATCTTATCATCCCCATTTATCTATCGGTTAGTAAAAATTTTGTGCAGATTTGTCATCTTATTGTCTCAATGAAAACCTTTACAGAAAACGGTTGCACATAATTTAGTTTTTTGTACTTTCTTTTGATTTTGTAATATTTCGAGCTGAATATTTTACAACTATCACAAATCTCATAAGATTTTCATACGAAAAACCCCTCATTTCCAGCATTAGAAATGAAGGGTTCAATTATTATTTCAAACTATAGTTTACTTTTTAACTCGTAATCAGCGGTAGAGTTACAGTCACTCTTGTCCCCTCACCCACGGTACTCATGATCGTCACACCATACGATGATCCGTACAAAAGTTCAATTCGGTCATGTACATTTCGAATACCTATGCCACTGAACAGCTGGCGATTATTTTTAGGATTAGGCAGAACACCCTCCATATTTAGCCCTTCAATGCCGTCTCCGTTATCCATGATCTCACAGATCAGTGATTCTCCTGCACGGGAGACCATAACGTGAATCGTACCCGTTTCCTTTTTAATAAAACCATGGAAAAAGGCATTTTCGATAAAGGGCTGAATCACTAACTTAGGAACATGATAGTGTGTACAATCTGGAGCCACATAAAAGGCTGCCTTAATGCGTCCACCATAACGCACATGATTAATGAAGACATAATTTTTCAGGTTCTCAATCTCTTGCTCCACTGTCACCGTTTCCCTGACATCGCTGATCGTATTTTGCAGCAGACCGATTAATGCATTAATCGTCTCCGCAGCCCGATCTTTGTTGCCTTGCTGCACAAGAACTTTCACAGAAGCCAGTGTGTTGTATAGAAAATGAGGATTAATCTGACTCTGCAAGGCAGCAAGCTCAGCATTACGCTGTTCCCGCTGTGTCTGAACCAGTTGATCTACATAATCATGCAGCTCATCTAACATCACATTATATGCATGCCCCAATTGTCTGCTCTCATAACTACCGCTGACCGGGATGTAGTTATCAAGATCAGACTTCGTGATGTTTGACATCTGTTTGACCAGCCTGCGCAGTGACTTTGTCATTTGACTCGTGATCAAAAACACGACTAATAGAGCCGCGAACACGATCGCTGCACAGATCAAGACAACGGTTTTCATATCGATAAGCTGCCCCATTGCAGACTCTTTATCAACGATGTTCACCAGGTAAAAGCGATAGAATGGTAAATATTCAGATATAATGATACTATCTTGGCCCATTACACGGGCTGTAATGTTTTTAGGTGACGTTTCATTTATTTTCTTTGAATAAGACAACAGTTCAGGCTGAGTTGTACCGATCCACTCTTCCCGATTAGAAGATACAATCTCGCCTTGTTCATTCATGATGACAACGTCATTCCCTCGGCTCGTAAAGCTAGCATAAAACTGACGAAAGGCTTCTTCTCTCATCGTAATATAGACCACGCCATAGATGTAACTTCTCGTTCGATCTGTGAGCGCCTTTGTAGCAGATATCATCTGCACTTTTTCTTCGTTCGTATCACTGCTGTAATCATCGAAGATCAGGCGGCTCGGAGACTCGACTGCTGCTTTGGTAATAGGGTCCTGCCTCAGTTCCTCCCCTGTCTTTTGAATGTAAGAGCTATTCGTCGAGAAACTTCGCCCATTTACCCCAGCAATGGTAATGCCTGCCTCATAAAAATCAATAATGGATTGAACTCGCTTCATCGTCTCCCGCATACTATAGTAGGATTTAGACATCGCGATAGAATTTCCGTCTCCTTCAGACAGAAAACCTCGAATTGCACCACTTTGAGCCACATTGTTCGTCACCGCAGCGATGGAATCATTAAACGCATCAAAATTAGTTTTAATCTGGCTAAGCACTTTTGAATTTGTAATACTGAAGGTTTCAGTAAACAGCTTGGTTGACATATGAATCGTTGTCCACAATATGAGTACAGAGACCAGAACAATACTGACAATCATAACCAGAATAAGCTTGGGAAATAACCCGAGACGAGACAAGCCATTGTTTACCCATTTTTTCATGAATTGATCTCTTCCATTTCTATATGCTGTGTTATAGATTCTTGGCTGTTCATCTGGATTTATGCCCAGAATTTACGCCGGTAACGGCTTGGGGATAAACCGGTAAATTTTTTGAACACTTTACAAAAATAACTATGATCTGAATAACCGACCATGCTACTGATCTCTGATATGGTTACATCATCGGATCTCAGCAATTCCTCGGCTTTTTCAATACGAATTTTATTTAAATATTCATTAAATCCTTCTTTTTTATGTGACGAGAAATAACTGGACAGATACGACGGATTAAAATGAAAATGCTTGGCCACTTCGGACAGTCCCAAGGGTTGGTCGTAGTGCTCGTGCATATATTCAAGCAACATCTTCATATTTGGATCACTTCGTTTTCCGGCTGTACCCGAAACACATTCCTGAACTTCCGTCATAAATTGGTCCAGAACTTCCATCACTTCACCCAAACTTGAAGCGCTGTCGACATTTTTGAAATACGTATACTTACTCTCATCCAATCCGGCGGATTGAACATCCATGTCGGCAAGAGTAATTGTCACATTAAAGATAAGGTTGCCAAGAAATGATTTGATTTCGAATACATCGGCAATATAATCACGTCCCAGTGTTGCCGCATGATCACGTAAATACTCTCTGGCTGCCTCCACCCGATTCCGTTTCACATGCTGCAAAAACATATTCACATTAAACTGATAACCAGCTGGATGCATCGGTGGAAGCTCGCCATCAATCAGAATCGAACGGTTTGTAAAATAGAAGCAAAACTCCATTAATTTGATCAGACGTTCTCGATAAATATCCCCTATTTTCTCAATAGAGCTGAATTGTTCGCTGAGCACCCATACTGGAGAGCTCTGTCCAGCTCCCGCTTCACTGGACCATTCCTTTATTTTCTCAACCATCTCTTCGTCTTGTTCAGGCTCTACGTTCAACAGTATAACCGACAAGCGGCTATCTACAGGTAAAATGGAACATACGATGTCGGGTATTCGTTCTTTCACTTGAGCCTCAATCTGTTCATGCTCCAACCGATTCAGACCGCGATTCGCAGGCTGTAACGCAAGTATTCGAAAAGTCCCTAACGGGAAGCTTTCTCGAACGATTGGCATTTCGTTATCTTCGTCTAGCGTAAATCCGGATAACATTTTCTCCATCAACTGACCGAGTCGCCAGCCATCATGTGAAGGCTCGTATTGAAGCTCAGGCATTTTGCCAGCGGTACGTCTTAATACGTCCAGAAGTTCATTCGTGTCCAGCTTCGGCTTTAATATATAATCTGCGGCTCCATGCTGCAATGTGGATCGAACATATTCAAATTCACTGAAACTGCTCAGAACAATGACCTCAATGTGCGGATATTCTGCCTTCAGAGTGCGGACAAATGTTTCCCCGTCCATAACAGGCATAACGATGTCGGTAATGACAATATCCGGATTCAATAACTTCACCTGCTGCAAACCCTCTTCACCGTTGGAGGCCTCCCCAACGATAGTAAATCCTTCGGCTTCCCAGTTCATATGGTGCTTAATACCCTGTCTTACCAGAAATTCATCGTCAACAATCAGTACCTTGCACAACCGGTTCATGATCGCGACCCCCCTGTCTCATCTATAACTCTATATATGCATTTTAACCCTTTATATATGGATATTTGAAGTCCTTCTTTGTTAGCGGTTACATTATAATTAAAATAATGGTATATCTTGTTATATCTTATATTCTATGTTTAAGCAATAGGAACTAACTATAGTTTACACTATATTTCGACAAAAAAAGAAGCCCCAAAACGCCAATACCCATTTGGGCGTCTTAGGGCACATTCTATTTTATTATTGTGATAAATGTAATCAGGAACCTCACGTTACGGCTCCAGCCCCCATTGAATCTGACCAGCAACATATCCCGTAACTTTGGACCAGTCAGTATAGGATGAGTGGTTGTCTGCAAAAGAATAATTATCTGTCTGAGTGTAACTGGTCCAGTTGTCTTTGGAAAAACGTGTCTGAATTTCTGTGCTCTGCCCCGGGTTCAGCACTCCAGCCGAAGCTTTGAATCCAATTTCAAGCACCTGATCCGCTCCAGGCAGCCCCGGTGTTAATGAACTGAACGTACCAGTGATGTTGTCATTACCAACTGCGGCCCAGTCACAGAAGAAATTCTGAGGCTGGCTACCATTGATTGTGTAATAGTATCGAATCTTAACGTCTGATAGATTCAGTGGCGCCGTTCCTGTATTCGTCAGTTTGAATTTAGGATTAATGGAGCTGCTGGATGCCGACGTTGTCCCGTTGTACATTTCAATGCGAATCGTTCCATCTGGAACGACCACCGTTGTATCTTTAATCGTTAGATTCAACACCGCTGGGTTACCTGCACTGAATTGAAAGGTTAATGCAGCTGCCCCTTTGGGCAGTGTAGCCAGATACGTTTTATGAAATACGACCTGATCACCAGCGACAGTATAATCAGTGCCCGCTGCAAGTATCGTATTTCCGTTACGTATGGACGTTAATGTATTTCCTTTGAGTGTTAACGTTACAGGAATATCCGCTTGCTGATCTGTGTTCAGATCGAATTGAGCGGTTATCGGCGTAATCGTCGAATTCGGTATCGTTGGAGTGCCACCATTCCCGTTTACCGGATCCGCATACAATATCCCGCGTCCGTTCGTACCGAGATACACTCTGCCATAAATACGCGGGTCTCCTGTAATTGTGGTTACGCGGGCGTACTGATGCTGATCATCGTTAATCCGAACCCAGCTCACTCCCCCGTCGTCTGAGCGGAAGAACCCACGTGTTCCATCGATCTGCGCCACTGTGTATAAGGCTACAACACTTTGTCCAGGAGCTGGTTTACCAAATCCAATGCTGTCCGCTTCCTCGACATTGGTAAGTTTGGTGAATGTGGCTCCAGAGTCCGTTGAATGCCACAAACCATATGGCCCCTCCTCCTCATTACCTCCGGCAAACCACAATTCACCTTCTACACCTGGTACAGCGTCGAGATCCGAATTACCTTCGATCGGAAGTCCAGTCGCTGGCGACACTGTAAACGATGCTCCGCCATTCACACTGACATAGATTTTTCCTGCTGCAAAGCCATAGAACTTGTTCGGATTAACCCGATCTGAAATGACTTTGGCCCCTGACGGTATTCCTGTACTTGCTGTCCATGAATTCCCGCTGGCAGAGTGAAATACCCCTCGATCTGACGTGCTCCATACGAGACGGTTGCCACTTGCCGAGATTGCAACTGTACCGCCTCCTGCAGTGCCTGAAGGTTCTGCGCTTGCTTTATACCATGTGCTTCCTCCATCGCTGGATAAACCGATTGATTTGGCATTGGGATCTGCGGTGTAATCCGCTTTCCCCACTCGAACCATCGTGTTTGGACTTAATTCCGCAAAATCTATACTTTCCGTTGAAGGATAGTTCGGATTGGTGAACATCTTCGCTGGTGCTTGGGTCAAGTCATCATGACGGAACCCGGCAATGTCTCCCAACGCACTGACTAGATTGGCTCCACTTGGCGGACTGATCAGCTCCATAACAGCTGTTTCTTCAATGCCCTTGGCCATAACAGAGATGTTGATTTTCTTATCCTCATCCCAATCTGTGAGGTTGTTTGTACCATAGATCGTTGCACCCGTTCCATACATCAACCGATCCGAATCAAATGGATCTATCTCCAGTGCAGCAATCATCCAGCCCAGTTTAGGACTCATCTCAGGTGGCGCAGGATTAACACCGAAGGTTAACCAAGGCGCAGCCGAGATGTCCTGGGTATATCTGAGCTTACGATCAGGGTAACCTTCAAAGTCCCAGATACGCGTCCAGGTGTCCCCACCATCTTTACTTCGGAACAGGATTGCATCAGGCCACCAGGAATTCAGCGTAGCAACCATCAGGGTGCCAGGCTCCTGTGCATCAATGGCCAATCCCCCATAACCGTAGTAGTTATCTGAACTGCTACTTGATACAGGACTGATGTTCTTCCATACGCCTGTTCCTGTGTTCAGCTTCCAAACATCTCCCTTGGTCCCATCATAGGGACCAGCACCATTGCTGTAGGTGATATACAGATTTCCATCTGCGTCCATTTTCCCGTGATGAGGCAAATATCCCGTAGGTTGTCCAGGAACAGCAGCCCAGGTCAGGCCGCCGTCCGTGCTACGATATACACTCTCACTTTTGTCAGCAACTCCGACATAAATGGTCTGGGACGCCTGGCCAGCAGAGCCACTTGTTTCATCAAAAGTGATCCAGGCCAGACCTATAATGTCACTGGTATACTCGTTAGCAGGGTTCTCCACATAGTTCCCCGGATTCGGGAAGCTGGTTACTTCAGTCCAGGTTACCCCATAATCCGTACTTTTCCATAGTCCGTTACCACTGCGAGCACCGAAGTACAGAATCCGATGATCATTCGGATCCACGACTAGGCGCTCTCCCATGGAACGACCAGGCATATTCCCACCTACCTTAAAAGGTAATTCTGTTTTCTCCCAAGTATCTCCCCGATCTGTGGACCGAAAAATATAACCGTTATCCTTCACCCAAGAATTGGTATACGTGCCTACCGCCATATATACCCGGTCTGGGTCAACGGGGTCTGAAGCCAGTGCATCCACACCGTTATTATTCCAGTCGTCCCAGCCTACAAAGTCCGTAAGCGGGGTCCAGCTACGGTCTGCCGGATTCCAGCGGTAAGCTCCTCCAATATCCGTCCGAGCATAGATCAGATCTTTTTCAGACTCATTGAAGATAATACCTGGGATGAAACCGCCCCCTCCGCCTGTAACAACGTTTTTCCAGTTGTAGGCTTCACTTGGAGCTGCCTCGGAAGTTCCAGCCATCCCCATTCCGCCTAGAGAAGCTGTGACAATGGCTACACCCAAACTCGCAATTCGAAGCTTTTTCATCAGCATTTTCATCCCTACATATCCTCCTTTTCCTATCTCCACTTTTTCGGCAATCACAATTCGGTCTATCCCCGCTGTCTCATCCTGTTGATGATGGCGTACCAGACGAATCCATACATGCCTGAGAGGAACGCACCTCCTTTCTAAACCATTATTAAGCGCTTACAAAATTCTCGTGCCGTTCGCTTAAAATGGATAATACTTTCAATAAATAACATTCGATGGAAAACGTTTTTCCCCTTTGTCCGCAGAGGTCATTTTCGAAAAAAATAAATATATTTTTTGTAGACAGCAAAAAAGATGCTGTTTTCACAGCACCTTTTACTCCAGCGTATGTTTTCCAGACAATTCGTTTACCCTTTTCGCCCGTAGGCATGTGTTTTCTGCCCTTGAACGCCAGGTCTAACGACAAATAATGAGCCCGCTTGTGGTGTTTCCTGCAAACGTTCTTCCTTTATCCCTATGCGAGCGGTAGTTATATATAAATCCTCAAGGTCAGGTCCTCCAAAACAGCAGGAGGTTACCTGATCAGCAGGCACCTCGACTTGCTGTAACAATTCCGATGTCTCCGGATTCCAACGCGTAACTTTCCCCCCGCCCCAGTGAGCAACCCATAACATGCCTTCCGCATCCACGGTCATTCCATCCGGGAAACCCATCTCTTCTGGAATTGAGATGATGCTCGTCCGGTTTGTGATCGTACCCGAAGCAAGATCAAAATCAAAACGATCAATCGAACGTGTCGGGGTATCGATATAGTACATAAATTCCAGATTCGGACTCCATCCAAGACCGTTGGATGTGGATACCTGCTCTACCATAGTGCGCACAGGCTTTCCATCCTCAAGGCAATAGAGTGATCCGGCTTTTTCCTTGTTGTTCAGACTCATCGTGCCAGCCCAAAAACGTCCGTATGCATCACATTTTCCATCATTAAACCGATTGGTTGGTTTATCCTGCTCGGGGTCCGTAATAGCTTGCCGTTCCCCTGTGATCAGATGATATGTATAAAAACCGCTACGAAGAGCAACGATCACTTCATCTCCACGATAAGGAACGACAGCTCCGACATGTTCACCCACGTCATAGGCCTGATCCTCACCTGTTACCGGGTCATATGCATGTACCTTAAATCCTTCAATATCCACCCATAACAAACGATTATTCTCCGCATCCCAGCTTGGTCCTTCTCCTAATTGTGCTGGTGATTCCACAACAACAGTTACATTACTCATACCCTCGCTCCTCCTTTAGGATTTCGAATTCCCCGTCCAACTAAACCCGATGACATCCAGAAAAGCTTTACTCAAAATCATGTGACCTGTAGCATCCGGGTGTACTCGATCATGTGTAAGCACGGATGTATAGAAATGATTCCATAGCGGAGCAAATGCAGCCTGTGTATCGACAAACAGCGCATCATATTCAGAAGCTACTCTGCGAACCGCCTCACCGTAGATGTCCATCGTCGCTCGCATTGGATCTTCCGGGTTAGCTTCAAGATAATAAGGCGTCATCAGTACAAGTCCTTTCAGATTCGGACGGACGGATGAGACAAGCTCACGTAACGTTGTCTCGTATTCTTCCAGGAACACATGTGATTCAGCCAACGGATGATCAAATTGGCGCCATACATCATTAATGCCAATCATGACTGTCAACCAGTCCGGCTTCAAATCGATCACATCCTGTTGCCAGCGTTGCTTCAAATCACGGACGGTATTCCCACTATTACCCACATTCTGTACTCTCAACATCAGTTCGGGATAAATGGAGCGTAATAGTGCGTAGACCTGTGCCACATACCCATGGCCTAACCCTGAACTGCCTTCCCCAACAGGATGTGAACGTCCGCAATCGGTAATCGAGTCCCCGATAAAAAGAAGTCTGTCGTGCTTTTGTAATTTCATGGCTTGCTCTCCTCTACTCGTAATGTCAGTGCTATATGCTCTTTATTGAGTGGAATCTGTGCTAAAGTTACCAGCCTTGATTTTTAAGCCAGGTAAGACACAGTTCAGACCATACCCGAACCGTCCTCTCGTTCTCCGCCAGTCCCAGACCATGTGGACCTTTCTCGAATACATGCAGATCATATGGAATCCCCTGTGCACCTAATGCTAGCGCATATCGCAAACTATTCTCTACAGGTACAGCCTGATCGTCACTCGTATGCCAGATGAAAGCAGGTGGAGCGTCTGATCTAACTTGGTGCTCTGCACTGAAGGCTTGAATTTGATCCTCCGTTGCATTCTCTCCCAGCAAATTAATACGCGAGCCGGCATGTCCGTATGATTTCATCGTAATGACCGGATAACACAAGATGACACGGTCTGGACGGGAGCTCTGCCGTTCAATGACATCCTCATGATCTGGCTGTCCTTCATCATACTGCGTACCCAAGGTTGCTGAGAGATGTCCCCCTGCCGAAAAACCAAGCACTGCAATTTTGGATGGATTAATCCCGTACTGTTCCGCATAAGCTCGTACATGACGAATTGCACGCTGCCCATCTGCCTTAGGTGCTGGATGACGATGCGGTGCTACCCGATATTGAAGCACAAAAGCACTTATACCTGCACGGTTTAACAATTCTGCAACTGGTGCTCCCTCGTGGTCTGCCAGATGACCGTAACCTCCCCCTGGACAGACAATGACAGCGCTATCGGAACCAGGTTGAAGAAAAGGAATCAGATGTGGCATCTCGTCTTCATGTCCTGTAGCCGCATAAGGAGCGGCTTTCTCCCACAATGGGATAATTGAACTCATGCTATAACTCATCCTCTCTCGCTTGTACGGAATTAATTTCGTTTAATCGTTTTCGATTCTAGGATTCGCTACCATCATAACGGCAACAAGAGGATGCATCAATACCCTTCTGCATATCTTTTTGTTCAGCCTGTCCTAATTAGTACAAGTTACGAAATTGCTCTGGCGTAACCCCTTCAATTCGACGAAAGGTAGCAACAAAATGACTGGCATCCCGGAATCCTGCCCGTGCCGCAGTCTCTTTGATCGTAAGGTCCATCCGTCCTGTCAGCATTTCTTTGGCCTTGCGTATACGAAGCAAGATGAAGTAACTATAAGCCGTTATACCGAAGGATTGTTTAAACAACGTGTTCAAGTGTCTGGACGAAATTTCGATAATTGAAGCCATCTGCTCTAGTCCAATATCCGGATTGCCATAATGTTCTTCCATAAAAGTAAGAAGCGGAGCAAGCCTTGCTACAGCGTGTGAGATCGAAGATCGATTACCAGTCATTCCGTGTTTTTTGAGCAAAATCAAAAAACGATACATGTCTGCCGAGGCTTCCAGCCCGGATAGATCCTGGTCACTCCCAATCGAATCCAGCACATGCTGAGCATAATCTCCCAATGGACTATTGGAATCCCATTGGTGAAAATCCGCCTCACCCAAACCCAGAGAATCTATAATAGCAGCACACTGAGATCCGCCAAATGTAATATAGATCGTCTCCCAGTCCCTTTCAACACGAGCATATTCGTGTGGCAGGTTTGGGGGAAGCAATATGCCCGCGCTTTCACCCAGAATTGCTGAAGCTCCTGGCAGTTTGAACTCCCCAGCTCCTTTAACCGTTTGTATCCAATGATAATATGGATACCCTGCTGGTCTGAAGACTTTTTCCTGATTGCCATTATATCCTATACTCTCGATATACAGCGGAAGCGGCTGATCTCGCGGTGTCATGAAATAACGTTGATGTCGAGGTGAGATGAGCATAGCAACCTCCTTGAATACAATAATATTGAGTTCCATATTCTTATATGTATCATTACTTTTATTATATTTTAAATGTCATATGTATCATATAGTATTGGATTATTCTTATACAAGGGGTGAGCACGTTGATTAGCAGCAAACTACCCAAAATGTTCTATGGTGGAGATTACAACCCTGAACAATGGGATCATGAGACCCACTTGGAAGACCTCCGCATGTTTAAGCTGGCAGGCATTGATATGGCCACCATTAACGTTTTCTCATGGGCACTGATTCAGTCAGATGAAGTGACATATAACTTCGAATATCTGGATCAATTGATTGATCGTCTGTACGAAAACGGAGTATACATCTGTCTGGCCACAAGTACCGCTGCCCATCCAGCCTGGATGGCTAAACATTACCCCGATGTCCTGCGCGTGGATGCAGATGGACGCAAACGTAAATTTGGCGGACGGCATAACTCTTGTCCGAACAGTCCGACTTATCGTAAATACGCCGAGATCATCGCCGACAAGCTCGCGGAGCGTTACAAAGATCATCCCGCTGTTCTTGTCTGGCATATTTCCAATGAATATGGCGGCGATTGTTATTGTGATAACTGCGAAAAGGCATTCCGCGTCTATCTGAAGAAACGTTATCACACGATCGAACAGGTAAACAAAGCTTGGAACACAAACTTCTGGGGGCATACCTTCTATGATTGGGATGAGATTGTGCTTCCGAGCAACCTGAGTGAACATTGGGGACACAACAGCTCATCATTCCAAGGAATCTCGCTGGACTACTCCCGCTTCAACTCAGACAGCATGCTGGAATGTTACCTGCTCGAGTATCATGCGATCAAAAAGCATATTCCCGATTCAGTCGTTACCACGAATCTGATGGGCTTTTTCAAACAGCTGGACTACTTCAAATGGGCTAAATATATGGATATCGTCTCTTGGGACAGTTATCCCGGTCTGGACACACCGATCAGCTATACTGCTATGGCTCATGATCTCATGCGTGGTCTCAAAGACGGCCAACCGTTTATGCTGATGGAACAGACACCAAGTCAGCAGAACTGGCAGCCTTATAACTCACTCAAACGTTCTGGTGTTATGCGGCTGTGGAGTTATCAGTCCATCGCACACGGCGCCGATACGGTGATGTTCTTCCAGCTCCGCCGTTCGATCGGTGCATGCGAGAAGTATCATGGTGCGGTCATTGAACATGCGGGACACGAAAACACCCGGGTCTTTCGAGAGGTCACACAGCTAGGTAAAGAGCTGCAACTCCTAGCTGATACAACACTTGATGCTAGAGTTCAGTCCAAGGTAGCGATTGTGTTCGATTGGGATAACTGGTGGGCCATTGAAAAGTCAAGTGGGCCGACCATAGCCCTGAAATATGTGGATCAGATTCATAAATATTATGCAGCTATGTTCCGTCGGAACATCCAAGTGGATATCATTAGTGTGGACACCGATCTCAGCTCGTATGATCTGGTTCTTGCACCTGTTCTTTACATGATCAAACCAGGATTTGCTGCGAAATTGGAGCAGTTTGTTGCAGCAGGTGGTACCTTCCTGACTACCTTCTTCAGTGGAATCGTTAATGAGCATGATCTGGTGACCACTGGCGGTTATCCGGGCGAGCTTCGCAACCTGCTTGGCATCTGGGTCGAAGAGATCGATGCCCTGCTTCCTGAACAGAAGAATAGTATTGTTATAAACGAAAGATTCGGCTCACTAGAAGGTGTATACGAATGCGGTATGTTGTGCGACCTCTTGCACAGCGAAGGTGCGGAAGTAATTGCCGAGTACGGTGAAGATTTCTATCAAGGCATGCCTGCAATTACACGCAACACATTTGGTCAAGGGGAAGCCTGGTATATCGCCACTGATCCAGATGAAATATTCATAGATAGTTTGCTTACAGAGCTTACGGCAGCCAAAAACATTAAACCTTTACTGGAGACCCCACAGGGCGTGGAGGTAAGTGCGAGAATCAAGGACGGGATAACCTATCTGTTTGTAATGAATCACAATGCCTCCACTCAATTCTATGATCTGGGTGATACCGTCCATATTGAGCTATTAACAGGTCAGAAGGTTACCGGACATGTTGAGATTGAAGCACGCGGGGTGCAGATCCTTGAGTGCACAGCGTAGGCAATGCATTCTGTATCGCAGCGCCTGTTCCTGCGTGAAAGGTGTTAGTTCTGAATAAGACCACCCTCCGACTGTGCTGTCTAAGGTAAACAGCCGGAGGGTGGTCTTGATTTTATTTTCCAAGACGTAGATTAGATTTAGAGATAACCCCTTAAAGTATAACCCCGTCCTTGAAGATAGCGATCTCCCGGAAACCGTGCTGCTCACTAAGGGTCTGTGCACGACCGGAAGCGATGTCAATAATCTGACTGAATAGCTGCTCTTTGACCTGATCCATCGTCTGTCCTTCAAGCAACTGGCCAGCGTTAAAGTCGATCCAGTGCTTTTTACGATTCGCCAGATCCGATTGCGTGGCAATTTTGACCGTAGGAACCGGGCCACCAAAAGGAGTGCCGCGTCCTGTCGTAAACAGTACAATATGTGCTCCTGCCGCAGATAAAGCTGTTACCGAAACGAGGTCATTCCCAGGTGCTTCTACAATGTTCAGGCCGGTTTTGGTCACTCGTTTACCGTACCGCAGTACATCGACAACCGAGGAACGTCCTCCCTTTTGCGTACATCCGAGTGATTTCTCTTCAAGTGTTGTAATTCCGCCTGCTTTATTACCTGGCGATGGATTTTCATAGATATTTTGACCATGGTTCACGAAATATTGCTTGAAGCCATTCACGAGGTCTACCAAATCGTTAAATACATGCTCATTCGTAGCCCGATTCATCAGAATGGTCTCCGCACCAAACATCTCCGGCACCTCTGTAAGAATTGCAGTTCCGCCCGCAGCAACGAGCAAGTCGGCAACAGCACCTACCAGCGGATTCGCTGTAATGCCAGACAAACCGTCTGAACCTCCACATTTCAAGCCAATTTTCAGTTTGCTCAACGGCAGTGGCTGACGTTTCTCTTGTTCGACCAACTCAACCAGCTCTTCCATTAAACGCAGTCCCTCTTCCAGCTCATCCTCCGTCTCCTGCGCTTTGAGAAAACGTACCTTCTCCCGATATTCTGGTGCAATACATTCACGGAACTGATCCACCTGGTTGTTCTCACAACCCAGACCCATTACCAGAACACCACCTGCGTTGGGATGCTCCACAAGGGAAGCAAGCAACTGCTGTGTATATTTCAGGTCATCTCCGAGTTGTGAACAGCCGAAGGGATGCGGAAAATGATAGACACCGTCAACCCGGCTGCCGAACTGAGCCTGCCCCATACGAGCAAGAGCTTCACACACCTTGTTAATACAACCAACCGTATTCACAATCCAGATCTCATTACGAATTCCCGCTTCCCCATTCGGGCGCAAATAACCATCAAATGTTCGCAAATGTTCAGGCGGCATGTCTATCGTCATCGGTTGTCCCGGCTGATATTCATATTCAAGCAGTCCATGGAGACCTGTCTTCAAATTATGGCTGTGTATCCAGCTTCCCTGGGCAATTGCTTCCTGAGCTATGCCGATAGAGAAACCATATTTCATGATATCTTCTCCCTGCGCAAGATCATGCACAGCGATTTTATGCCCTTTCGGTACATCATCAAGCAGTGCGAACGAGTTGCCGTCCGGCAGGTCAATGCGTTCTCCCTTCGTATAATCCCGGAGTGCGATGATTACATCATCCTGAGGCTGAATGGCAATCCAATCACGAACTGTACTTGTTGTACTCATCTCTCTTCACCTTCCAGTTTACTGATTTCATGGACAAGTGCTGCTCTCAGTCCTTCTTTTGCATCCAGATTCTCTCCCCAGATCATGGTATCGGAGAGCACCGCAGCCACCCTCTTCTCCAGTTCTGTCACTACTCCATGATTCAAGTGATCGCGATCGTAACCGTCCCAATGCGCCGCTAACGCTGCCAGCACATCCAGATCATCTCTTAACGAAATCAATTCACCGTTTAAAAGTTCTGCCTTGTATCCTTCCTGTGTCTGCACTGGACGATATAAATACAGGAATCCTGCAAAACCTTGAATTAACCGCTCAGGCCAGCTTCCCTGACTCTGTTCATAAGCCAGAAGGGTTGGCAGCACTCGTACTTTGAATTTACCAGCCGTATTCAGTGCTATATCCTGCAACTTGTGATCAATGTATGGATTCAGGAAACGTTCAAAGACTTCTTCCGCATATTGCTCCAGCCCTAGCTCAGGCATATCCATCGCAGGCACTATCTCTTCCAGCACCGCTTCCCTGATCCATGAATTGAACTGCGGATCTTCCATCGTTTCTCTAACATGTTGTTTACCGCGCAGCAAGCCTAGGGACGACATCAATGTGTGTGAACCGTTCAGAATACGCACTTTGCGTAGCTGATAGGGTTTCAAATCTTTAACCCAGTGCACATTGAGTCCTGCCTGTTTCAGTGGAAGGCGCTTGTCCAGCGACTCCTCACCTTGGATTGCCCAGAAATGATAAGGCTCTGCCGTATTGATCAGTTGATCCTCATAACCCCAGCGTTCAGCGAGTGCATTCGCCTCCTCTTGGGCAGTCGCCCCAGTCACAATACGATCTACGAGATTATTCAGAAACAGATTATGATGTTCAATCCACGAACGGAAACTGTCCGAGTATCCGAAATCTTCACTATGACGTAACACACACTCTCGCAAAACATCACCATTGCCCTCCAGCAACTCACATGGCAGGTGGATCAGTCCTCTGGAAGGATCTCCGCTAAAGCGAACATACCGCTGGTGCAGGAAAACGGTCAGTTTACCAGGAAACGATTGAACCGGCTCCCCCGGGATATAGTCTGATGCTATATATTTCAAGCCCGATTCGGTCGTATTCGAAATAACAAATTCAAGCGAAGGCAACTCAGCAAGCTCCAGAAACGTCTGCCACTCCTCATACGGATTAATACATTGAGAGAAAATAGAAATCATCTCCGTACGTTCCACACGTTTGCCTTCCGAGAGACCACGCGTAATCATCGTATATAATCCATCCTGATCACGAATCTGCTCCAGCTTGGCCTTGCCGCCAGGTCGAGGCTGAGTTACGGCCACACTACCATGGAACTTCCCTTGCCGAGCACTCTCATGAAGCATCCAATCCGCAAATCCCCGTAAAAAATTGCCTTCCCCGATCTGCAGAACTTTGACAGGACGTTCTATCATTTCTTTGCATTTGCGCTGACTATCATTGCCGAGTAGATGTAGCTTTAATCTTGGTCGCTTTGTGCTTGCGGACATGAACACTCACCTCACCGATTATTGAACAACTCAGAATGCAAACCTTGAAAGCTGGCACCCTTTTATTGTAAACGCTTTAAATTCATTGTATCATCAATAAAAGTAAATTAAATTGCTTATATTGCGTTAAATATACTCTTTCTTGATCAGAATTGACATCTTACATGAGACATTTGTCTCCAAAGGAGTCCCTATGGAACATTCACCAGTACGTACGACCATTCAGACCGAATCGGGTGCACCGTTCCGTCTTGTCTACAGTGATACCAAATCTCCGCAAAATGAGCTGCCGGATCATCTACATGACTGGCATGAGATTATCTATGTTTATCGGGGACAAGGGAGTATTTTTATCGATACAGGACTTGAAAATATGCAGGAGGGAGATTTATTTCTCATCCCTGGTAGCACTGTGCACCGTGCGTTACCGGATGCGGGCAATCCGGTGACCTCATCCGCTCTGTTCTTCAGTCCGGGGTTACTGGCTTCGACTGCCGGTGGCATTTCTTCCTCTCTGCTGCACCCATTTGAACGATGCCGCAAACGACGAGTATACAAAAGGCACCTGAACTATAAGGAACGAGAACAAATATCTGCCCTTATTGACGATATTCATGCCGAGTTCCGTTCAGACCATCATCTGAGTTCTCACGCCGCGCTGCTTCGCCTACAGCTCCTGCTTATTTTCCTGGAACGATTGGAAGCTGCTGCCGGACCGGCTCATGCTACAACGTCACTACCTGCTCCAGCATGGCTCTCCTCCATCCTGTCTGACCTTGATCATAAACTGCAAAGCAGTTTATCCTTACCCGAGCTTGCACA
The DNA here is from genome assembly GCA_017512705.1 of Paenibacillus sp. Classification (GTDB taxonomy): domain Bacteria; phylum Bacillota; class Bacilli; order Paenibacillales; family Paenibacillaceae; genus Paenibacillus. The sequence goes on along the minus strand of JAFWEX010000130.1, from coordinate 65,765 downwards.
ACAAGCTGCTGTGTCTCCGGCGCATTTTAGCCGTGCTTTTAAGAGATACACCGGGATGACTTTAACAGATTATGTCCTGGCTCGCAGAGTCATTATGGCTAAAGACCATCTCTTGCAAGGGGATGAAACGATGGCTGCTGTTGCAGATGCTTGCGGCTTTGATAGTCTCCCTCATTTTTATAGACAGTTCAAAAAACTGACAGGCACTACACCGGCCGCATACCGAAGAACCATGGCACGTGCGCACTGAAATGAAGAGCGTTGGACATATTTTTACAAAGAAGGATATGGTATGATGTTCAAGGCTTCTATGTATATGAATATGAATATGAATGTGAATGTGAAACAAGATCAAAATGATACTGGAGTTGAACCTGTGATAATTAAATTTCTACTTTTTGGTGTGTTGTGGCAGATCATCGGCAATCCGTTCCTTGCCATTCTAATTCTGCTCGTCATTCTGTATGTTCTGGATCGTCGCTTTGTTGGCATATTTCCAAGCTTCATGAAACCTCTCAAACGCATGCGTAACATTTCGCGGCTGAAGCAGCAGCTCGTACTGAACCCAAATGAAGTATCTTCCAAGTTGGAGCTCGCCAGACTGCTCATCGAGCGCAAACGCTACAATGAAGCACACGCCTTGTTACTTGAATTGGAGCGTCCTTACGAACAATCAGCTGAATACTGGGAAGCTCTGGGCACAACCGAAATGTATCTTGGCAAGGTACCGGAAGGCGAACGTCATATTTTACATGCACTAGAGATTAACCCCAGAGTCAAGTATGGACAGCCTTATCTGAATCTGGCTACAGCCTTCAAGGATACAGATCGCGACAAAGCACTTCGTTATGTGCAGCAATTCCAGGAGATTCACTCCTCTTCCAGTGAGGCTTTTTATCTGCTGGGCTCGGTTTATCGTTCGCTGGGGCGTAATGAAGATGCCAAGCAGGCATATGATCAATCGCTGAATGTGTACCGTTCTCTGCCAAAATATAAAAAACGCCAAGAACGGCGTTGGGCTGTACGCAGTTGGTTCCGCAAACGGGCGCTGTAGGTTGAAATACTCCCGTATGTAAATATGCCATTATATGTTTTGTTAAATTATAAAGTGCACTAATTGCCGCTCTCCAACGAGAAGCAGAATTAGTGCACTTTATATACTTCAAACTCCTGTTATTTCGTTAACAATTCGCGTAATTGCTCCTCATTCCGGTGCATCCAGTCGATCCGCTGCTTCAGTTTGATAATCTGCTGCACAGCCACTTCCGGCTCATCTGTCCCTTCCACCATCCGGCTGATAAAGTGCATCACAACGTCCAAACTTCGCAGCAAGATCAATTGAGGTATCGCTTTCAACTCTTCATCAGTCAGTTCGACCTTCTCTCGAAACCCCCGAATCAGATAAGCCTGCGCCTGCCACATCCATTCTTCGCTCTTGTCCATCGTCAGCATGTCAGACATCGGAACGGCTAACTCCATGACCCGCAAATCCCAAGTGGCGAACTCAAAGTCAAGAATGGCACTCATCGTTCCTTCCTGATCCACCAGTACATTCGATGCGTTCACATCGCCATGTACGAGTTGATGTGGAAGCTGCTCCATTCCGCGCAAGGCCTCAAACAAACGTGGCAGTTCATGCTGAAGTTGCCTTAACTCCTCTGCACAAGCTGCCAGTGTGTCCGGCGGAGAAGCACACCATTCCAATAACCGGACTGGTGTACATAGAGGATATGCTTCGTCAATGCGGTAATAGGGTGGATAAACTGGGTCAAGTTCCAATTCCAGCTTGGCAAGTGCTGATGACAGCTGACCTGCTGCTCGCCCTAATAAAAATAATTGCTCGGGAGAATCCCATACTGGATTGACACCTTCCAGGAAACGGAACAAAGCTACGATTTTGTCCGCCCCTGTGCCAAGATCTCGTATGGTTTGGTAAGTCTGCTTACTCCCTTGAACCAAGTTCTTACTTCTCTTCGATCCATGATCTATTTCCTCGTCCTCGTTCCCAGTCGATAAAGGAAGGACAGGTTCAGGTGATTCTAGCTCGAAGTCTGTATTAGACAGTGCAGTAAGCACGCCATGTTCAAAAGCTATCTTCGCTTGATCATTATGTGTTTCGTATTGTCTCATAATATAATCCGCTTCGCTTGTGTGAAGTATAAAGGTAGAATTGTTCATCCCACTCTTGCTCCGCTCACCTTGCCACGCTGATGTGAAGCCGTACAAGGTTAAGACGTCAGAAATCAATTGCTGCTCATACGGAAGAAGAGAATTGTGCTGATTGTTAGACACTCGTTTTAACCCCTCTGTTACGATAATTTGATTTAACTCTTCCATCATATCGGAAGTCATATGACGGGTCTAGTCTTCATCAAACCTCACACCATTGGGGCATACCCGGTTCGATTCAATTGCTCTGCAATCACTCGATATCCCCTTGCATTGGGATGAACTCTATCCCAGAACAGCAATTCTCTCTCCCGACCAGCAAATCGATCGTACACCTGTGCACACGCATAGTAACCTGATCCCGCACTATTCAGATAAGAATTGTACTGTCGCACCCAATATGCCGCTTCCGTTGATTGCGGGTATGGGTTGTACAATCCGATGGAGCGAACAAAGTATTTATGATCTCCTTTTAACTGCCGAATTTGTCTCATTACCTGGGATACATGATGACGTGTTTCACCCAGTACCTGCGTCATTTTACTGGCACTTGGAATACCACCGCTAGCTTTAAATGTGCGGATCAGGTCGTTACCTCCAATAGAAACCGTAATGATATCGGCTTCGCGTAACGCCTGACGCACGCGGGGGTGGACATTGAGCATCTGCAACAGTTCTCCCGTCGTTAGACCAATTACCCCTAGATTCTCCATCGATACAAATGTTCGAAGGTTCATTTCCGCCATACGGCGATAGATTGGAACAAAACCGGTTCCGAGTAAAGCACCCGTACCTACCGTCAAAGAATCTCCTATAGCCACATAACGATATACCATCCCGCCGCCCCTCTCTATCTTGATCTCCCTGATCAATAATGAACTGCCCTATATCTTATGACGATCCATCTAGCAGAGCGCGGGATATTGTCCTTAGGCAGACACCTCTCTTTCAACCTTTTATTGTGAACAAAAAGAAAGCCCCACCGCATGATGCGGCAGAGCCTGCTTTCTATTCAATATACTATTATTACATGCCTACCGTATGATTCGAATCGTTGGATTCTGACTGTTCCTTATTCCGGAATGGCCACCAGTTGGCCTGCCCGAACATCTTCACCATCACAGGGACGAAGAATGGTAGGAATAACAGGGAATACAGAATCAGACCACTAAGCACAACAGTAGCGATTTGCATCATGGAGAGCACCCCTGACGGATACATCGCAGCGAATGTTCCGCTTAGAATGACAGCTGCGGACAAGATCACGGTTCCCATGTTTTTCATCGCGTATAATATCGCGTCCTGTACTCTCATGCCTTTGTTTTCGTTGAAACGGTCCATCAGGAAAATGCTATAATCCACACCCAGCGCAATCAGCATCACGAATCCAAAGAAAGGCGTAACCCAACTGATTCCGGCATAGCCCATGATATTCACAAAGACCACTTCAGTGAGTGCCATCGATGTGAAGTACGCAAGCAGCAGTGAAATAATGAGATAAATCGGCATGATGACCGAACGAAGCAAGATCACCAGGATGATGAATGTTCCTGCCAGCATCAGCATCACGGTACGAGTATAGTCTTTGTTCGAGATTGACTGCAAATCTGCAAACGTACTCGTCACACCACCCACGGCAACATCGGCTTTTTCAAGTGCACTGCCCTGAACAGCCCGATTGACTGCTGCTTCGATATCCGGCACACGATCAATTGCTTCTTTACCATACGGATTCTCTGCAAAAATAACATCCAACGTCATCGTTTTCCGATCCTCGGATAGATACGTATCAAAGACCTTCTTGAAGTCCTTGTTTTTCAAGGCTTCTTCAGGAACATACCATCCGGCAAGATCCGAATCTGGTGAATTTTGCAGTTGTGTCAAATAATCCTGTGCCGAATCCAGACCGCCCGACACTTTCTTGATTCCGTCCACACTCTGGTTCAAACCATCGGTCAGCTGTGTTAATTGATCACTCAGATCAGAGAACCCCTGTTGGATCTTCTCCTGTCCTCCCTGAAGCTGACCCAAACCATTCTGAATTGCAGGGATCTCCTTGATCACTTGACCTTGACCATCCGCAGCCTGTTTCAAACCTGACTCGAGTTGACCAATACCTGCTACGATCTGACCCAGACCATCAGCCAGTGCCTTCTGACCAGATGCAGCGGAAGCAAAGCCTTCATTGGCCTGATTGATTCCGTCCGCAGCTGCGCTCAGATTCGACTGGATCTGAGAGAGTCCTTGCGCAAGCTGGGCTGTACCCCATCCGGTCTGACCAATCGTACCTTTGATACGTTGATAGTCCCCATCCTGCGCAAGTTCCGGATAACGTTCCTCCAGTGCAGAGAAGGATTCGGACAGACTCGTCAGTGCTGTAGAAACACCCGTCAATTGCTGTTCCAGCTCCTTCGTTCCATCGCCCAGCGCAGCAACACCTGCACCAGCCTGGCGATAAGCTTGCAATAACCGATCATTCGCTTTAGCAAGCTGGTCTGCACTCGTTTTCGCTTGTTGAAGACCTGCTCTCAGCTCTCCCGCGCCCGAGGATCCATCCCGGATACCTTTTTCAATCTGCTTCAGTCCATCGCTGAGCTGGGTAATCCCAGATTGCAACTGATCTGTTCCTTTGGTTAGCTCTCCAGCTCCATTAGCTGCCTCTTTGAGCTGAGGTTCATTTTTTCTTAGTTCATTACTCGCTTCACTAAGACCCTCGCTAATTTTGTCCAGACCTGTTTTCCCTTCACCCAGACCATCTGACAGAGTACCGACCTGATTCGTTACTTCAAAATCTTGAATCTCATCCCCTGTTGGGCGTGTCATACTGCGAACACCAGCAACACCAGGAACCTTTTCTACTTCACGGCTGATTTTCTCCGCTACAGCCATATATTTGGCATTGTCCATCGTTTCGTCGTTCTGTATCACGATCTGACCTGGCAGAGACTCACCTGGCCCAAAACTGTCCGAAATAATATTAAACGCTTTGACTGAATCGTATTTGTCACCGATTTCGTCAAGACTGTTGAATGACAATTTCCCGTCGTATGTCATGAGAAGAGGTACGGTAACTGCCGCAACAATCAGCAAGGCCGCCCACGGACGTTTAAGTGAGAATTTACCTGCAGCCCCGTAGATTTTGCTCTCTGCATGTTCTAGTGAACCTTTGGATGGCCAGAAAAGCTTTCTGCCAAGCACAGCCATAAAGAATGGCACAATGGTCACAAGGGCAAGCATCATCACTGCGATTCCAACAGCAACAGCGACTGCAGAACGGTACAACATAAACTGTGCAAAACCAATGGCTACGAATCCGACCAAAACAGCCAGGGCAGAGAAAAACACCGTTTTACCTGCCGTGCGGTATGTAGCGATAATGGCATCCCAAGTATTCTCATGATGTGCAAGCTCTTCCTTGAAACGACTGATTAACAGGATACAATAATCCGTTCCAATCCCGAACATAACTGCAACCATGAAAATCTGTGTAAAGGTAGAGAGTGGAAAGTTGACTCCATCTACCAGATAAGCAACGATCTGCTGCGATACAATATAACTCATACCCACTGTAAGCAGCGGTACGAATGGAGCTACAAATGAGCGGAACACAAGGAAAAGAATGAGTAGAATAAAGACAACCGTAATATATTCCGATTTCTTGAGGCCTTCCTGAGAACTCTCGATTGTATCTTCATCAATTAACCCTTTACCTGTAATATAATGCTCCACCTTCACTGATTTCAGGGCACCATTCAGATCTTCCCGCATTTCTTTGACAGTACGGTCACCCAGTTCAACGGAAAGTGAAGTCAGGATGGTCTTACCGTCTGCCGAGATCATTTTGTCCGATAATTCAGGCTGTGAGAAAGGCTCTAGGATAGACAGAATTCCGAGCTTTTCCTTATCAACATTCAGCTGATTGACCGCCTTTTCCGCCTCTTGTTTTCCAGTCTCACCTAATCCTTCTGGACTATGAAAAACAAGTGCAATCGAGGTACCCTTCTGTTCTCCCTTTTGAGCCGCAGCTTCATCCAGAATCGCTGCCGCTTTCGTGGAAGAGTATCCTTCTGGGACAGAAAATTGTCCCTTTTCACGAATTAACTCACTCATATTCGGCGCAGTGAACATCAATATAGCAGCAGCGACAATCCACAGCCCCATAATCCACCAACGCGCTTTTAAAATCACTCTCATTGCTTCTCCAACCCTTCTTCTTCGGTTAACAGCGATGCCAGCTTCTCAAATGAATCGATGAAAATCTTAACTTCTTCTGGTGTAAAATGTTTCAGATAAGGTTCGAGAACCTTCTGGATCTCTAACTCTGTCTCCTTGTACAACTCATGCCCAGCATCCGTTAGAGTCAGATAGATGACACGCCGGTCACGCTCATCCCCTGTACGGTGCACCAGATTCCTTTCGGCTAACTTGTTGACCAGAGCCGTGATGCTGCTCTTGCCTACACATAGAAGCTCTGCCAGATCCGAAGGGGTACACTCCGGTTTCTCATGAATGAGACGCAGAGCACAGAATTGATCCGTGGTGACTGTCTGGCCTACCTTTTCACGAATTCGAGTATCAAAACGCTTGTTAACCAGAAATGAGGCATCCAGATAACGATTCACTAAACTTTTGGCATCTGGGGTATTCATATCATTGCTCCCTCCAAACTAGTTCGATTATCGAACTATTCATCAATGGAACTATTCTATAATGAAACTATGCTATAAAGCAATATGTATTCCTTACTTTTGAAACAAAAAAAAGCAAAAAAAATAGGATGTTGAGCTCAGCATTTCAGCCGATCCCAACATCCTATCGATTTCCTCTTATCATATAACACTGTGAATTCGATAACGTGCATTTTGACTACACGTCGTCTTCATCCTCATCTTTCTCAAGCACGCAACGGAATCGTTCTACACCCGGATATAATTCGCCAAGGCTGTATACGATAAATCCGGTGTTGCGATAAAACTCCACCGCTTCCTGATCCGTTTCTGCAATTAATGTGTCCGGATTGTACTCTGCAAGAAGCTGCGAGATCATGCCCCGACCATAATTTTTGAATCGGTTCTCCGGCAGTACCGCAATATGGCGAATTGTAATTTCGCTTGCTCCTGTATGTTCGTAGCCAATCAGACCAACCAGCTGACCTTCGTCCTCATAACCGGTTATAAAGAGATGATGGTGTGTCATATACTCCTGCACCGTTTGATTGACCTGATCCGGGTCCGGAAAAATGGAGTAGGATAGAAGTTCTTGCACTTCCGGTTCCTGTAGACGCGGTTTCAAATTTTTCAGCAAAACAATTCCTCCAATATAACGTACTTCACAACGAATAGGATAAAAGCTTCTTCAGCCGCAAATCGCCCTACTAACCAGTATCAAAAAGGTATTTTAAACCCGTTATCGTATTGTAGACGGTAGCGACACAAAGTTCAAGGACGATTCTACGAGTCTCTCTGCACAGCAAAACGGAGCAACTCACAACGGAACTCTGTTGGTTCATCATACTTCTCTTCGTTAATGCTCTGGCTCACATGCTCCTGTAACAAAATGTTCCAACCTTCGTAAGCCTGTTCTAATAATGCTATAGCTTCGGATGTAGGCAGATTCAATTCAATCAACGGCTCGATTGGACGGCCTGTTCGGATTTCTTTTTCCTCCACGCTGGTGCTCATCGTAATACAATGAATGCCTCCAATCCGCGTTCCTGCTTTTAACCGCTCTACCGTTTCAAGAAGAGCCTCTTTGCTGGAGGTGTGTTCCAGACATGAACAGGCAGCAATAAAGTCAAAACCATTTGGCTGGATCTGATAATGCTCAACGTCTGCTTTTACTGCCTGAACGATGTGATCCACCTTGTATTGTTTTGCATACTTCTTAAGGCCGTCTACAGCTTCATCCAAAAGATCCACACCAATGACTTGACTGTTTGTCTGTGCTAGACGCTGTGCTATTGATATTGTATGTCTGCCAACTCCGCATCCCAGATCAAGTACTCGTAATTCCGCGTTATGAACAAGCAGGCGATCCAGCATCTCCATCACCATGGGCATCGGTCTGGACATCCACGTTCCGTCTTCAAACAACTCATTATTTTTGTAGAAGTTAGAATGATAACCCGCCTCAGCTTGGCGTGCAGCTTCAAATTGTTGATTTCCCATTCTGATACCTCCGGCTAATGGATTTAGACATTTTCTATAACGCTCAGGAGAAAACGAAAAAAAGGATTACATATATAATCACCATTATCAAACTGGAAGTAACAAGTATTTTCCCAGCATCCCGCTTGATTGCATCATTATTAAATAACAGTACTCCCCCGATGGCCATCGCTATGGGAGCAAAAAACAGCGTAATAATCACCAGCAGTACGATGGAATAGCGATCCAGTACAGTTTCTTCGTACCCCATCATGTAAGGCTGTTCCGGCTTGGCCGTTTTGGTCGTGACCATATTACCGCATGATTTACATTTGAATTCATCCGCTGCCATAGGTTTATGACAGTAGGAGCATTCTCTTGAAAGACGTGACATATCCATCCCCCTTCAAGTAAATCAGAGTTTGTTCATCATCTAATACTCGAAACCTGATCCCGATATTTCTCGTCAGACCCATTCAGATCGGGCACATGTTTCTGCAAAAAAGCTTTCAGCACCGCTTCGTAACCCTTACGGTCAACCTGAAAAGCAGTGCCATGACCTGCACTGGGAATGGTCAGCAACTCTTTCTGCATCGTACAAGCTTCGTACAAGCGATAGACCATTTCTGTTGGTACAAAGGTGTCTGCCTCACCGTGAATAAACAGCACAGGCACCTTGACTCTGGCAAGTTGTTTAAGGGCTGATGCTTCTTTAAAAGAGTACCCGGCTTTCCATTTTGTGATCCAACTAGTCACGGGTATGAATGGAAAGGCAGGCAGCTTGTACAACTGCTTCAATTGAAACGTCAATTCTTCTTCTACAGAAGTATAGGCACAATCTGACACGATGGCTCTGACTTGAGCTGGCAACTCTTCTCCACCTGTCATCAGCACTGTCGCGCCTCCCATCGATATCCCGTGCAAAATAATATCGGTAGTCTGTCCGACATATTCGAGCACCCAGTTGACCCACTGAACATAATCCTTCCGGTCCAGCCAGCCAAAACCGATGATCTCTCCTTCACTCTGACCATGTCCCCGATCATCCGGCATTAACACGTGATAACCAAGTGTTTCGGCATAAAATCTAGCGAACCCCGCCATTTCCCTGCCCTTACCGGAGTAACCATGCGCTAGAATAACTGTTTTTGCAGAATTGTTACTTGAAGCCAGCCAGGTGCCAGACAGTTTCAACCCATCGTGAGACTGGATGGTTACGTTCTTGCAATCCTGAGCGCCGAGCCATTGTAGATCCGCAGCACTACTGATCAATTCATCATCCGCATCTTCTGTCTTCAGATTCGGATTATCGACCATAAATGTTTTCGGCGTGCGGCGTATAGCCGTTTTGAAGAAATACAGCCCTCCAGCCCATAGAAGGAGAGCTATCACAATAATCAGAGCCGCAAGCCCATACCATATCATAAAAATCCTCCCTGCTTTCTCTAAGGTAAAGCGACTCTGTATCTGATGCAGTTACTTCATCACATTTCAAGTTCTGTTGACCTGTTGAAGAGCTGCACAAGCCGTCTGGTACGCAGGAAGAAGCTGGCCTAGCAACGGTTCTGCCCTGTGTGTCTGCTCTGCTTTAGCATACCCCTCAATTTGACTGAACAAGGTTGAAAGGTAACTGATACCAAGACTCAGACTCCCTGATTTCAAACCATGTGCCGTCTCGGCTGCCGCTTCATGATCAGCTGACACAACATGTCTGCGTAGATCCTCGATTTTCCCCGGGGTTTCTGCACGATATATCTCCAGCAGCGTGCTGAGCAGAGTCTGATTGCCATCCGTGTTTAGTTCGGCAATTTCACGGACGACATCCATATTTAGAATCTGGACAGATGAAAACGCTGAATGCCATTTCCGAATCGTTTTGCCTAGCAGCTCTAAGGTAAATGGTTTACCGAGAAAGTCGTTCATTCCTGCCTCATAACAACTATCCTTCTCACTTTGCATTACATTGCCAGTCATTGCAATAATCGGTGTCGGTTGACGCATCTCATCCCGCTCCATGGTACGAATCCGACGGGTGGCTTCAATCCCATTCGACACGGGCATCCTGCTATCCATCAGAATCAGGCTGTATGTGTTATGACGAAAGGCATTGACGGCCTCTTCCCCGTTAGATACACATTCCACTTCTAATAACCCCAACTTTTTGAGTTGCAGCTGGACCAGCTGACGGTTTATGACATTATCATCAGCTATTAGAATAGGCAAGGCATTTGATTCAACTTCAGGAATATTCAGCTGCCCCGGAGCTCCATCTAATCTTGACCCCTGAAGAACCTCTGTGTTCTCCGTCATGTCCAGTTTGAATTCGATCTCAAACCAGAAGGTAGAACCTTCACCTACCTTACTCATCATTCCTATCTGTCCATCCATTAAAGTAACGAGTGATTTGCAGATCGATAGACCCAACCCTGTACCCTCATACTCTTTTGACCGACCTTCTTCTGTCTGCATATACGGCTGGAAAAGATAAGGCTGGTCTTCTTCTGCAATCCCCATCCCCGTATCTTGCACTTCGAAACGAACAAGCTGATAATCCAGATGTTGCTTTAATAGTTTAATCCGCACTTCAATTGAACCATCGGCAGTGAATTTGTTCGCGTTTTGAATCAGGTTAATTAAAATTTGTGTAATTCGGGTGGGATCACCTTCGAGAACATCAGCAACTGTCGAATCACATTCAATAAACAATTGATTTTGTTTCATTTCGATCTGCGGGTTAAGCAAGCGAAGAATATGGTCCATAATCTCCTTAAGTTTAACCTCTCCTTTTTCAAGGCGCATCTGCCCAGCATCCAATTTGGAAAAATCGAGGAGATCCTGAATTAATCTTAGAAGGAGACTTGCCGCTTCCTGTATAACATTCACAGAATCTTTCTGCTCATCTGATAAATCAGACTGCTCCAATAATTCAGCCATGCCCAAAATGCCGTTAAGGGGTGTACGAAAATCGTGACTAACAATCGCCATAAAGGCACTTTTCGCTTCAGCAGACGCTACGGCTTGCTGTCGCGCAGCCTCAAGACTCACCATATTTTTAGCAAGCTGCCGCTGGAGAGTCACCAGTTCATTGTTCATCTCTGAGAATGCGGATAGTGTCTGTTCCTCCCGCTCTTTGCTTCGAATCAACTGGTCTGATAATTGCTCAATGGTTCTGCGTAACCTTTCGTTCTCTTCCTGATCATAAGACATCACTTCATCCCTTTCTTATTCACTTGCCTTACTTACGTTGTCAAGCGATCTCGGATGAGTAAGCAAACGCTCTGCAACGGCGACAGCCTCTTCTGCCCCAGGAGCATAACCATCAGCTCCGACTGTCCTCCACAACTCGTTGTCTATATTAAATGGATAACCACCTACCATCACCTTGACATCGGCCGTTTCGCTGTCGCTCCGAATGTGCTCGATCAGCTTTTTAGCTAGATGAATATGATAAGTCATCGTCACGGATATCGCGACTACGTCACATTTATGATGTTTGATCGCCTCAACAATACTTTCATTCGGAACATTAGCCCCGAGGTAATACGTATCCCAGCCTTCCATCTCAAATACATCTGTCAGCATACGTAGCCCAATCTCATGCTGCTCACTCCCGACACAGGAAGCAACAAGCCGTTTCCCTTGATTGGGCTGGGTCAACCATCTGAAGTATAGCCGTGAAATCAACGATTGAGTAGCTGCCGTGCAAAAATGCTCTTGACCTACACTAATCTGTCCTTGTTGCCACAGCCGGCCAATTTCATACTGAACGGGCTGAAATATATACCTATATATATCACGGATAGATGCTCCAGCATCCAGTTCCTTTTCGATCATATCGAAAGCTTCCTTACGTTTATTATCAAGCAGACATTGTAAATAATCATACGCTTCAAGTCCGTAAGGCATGGATGGAAGAATAAAACTAGCCTGATCCTCTTTTTGCTCGGTTACTTCGATCCCCATTTCTAAATATTCTAAAAGAAACTCACGGTGAGGATCGTCAAACCCTTCATTTAATGCTTCTTTGATCAACTGAAGGTTCGTTCCCAGATCATCCGCGGTTACCTTATAACCAGCAAGTAGCACTTTTAACCATGATATATAGTGAGTGAACAAGCGAGGACTTTTCATAAGTACACTTTCTGCCAAATAGCTCAGACTGTACTGTGAATCCTGCTTCGTTCGCATTTTGCCAATAGGGCCAAACCGCTCCAGTAAATCAGGCTGCTCCCGGTACTGCATTTCGGTTATTTTCTCAGCCAACATCTCTACATCTTCAAGTAAACGTTCTCCGGCCTCCTGATGACTCATAGACGCATTCCCCCTTTGTCTGCATCCTGCCACCACAACAATCTATTTCCATGTTTTTTCGTTGGTTTATATAAGTGAAATTAAAAATGTCTACCTGTAGCCGTACGATGAAATGATTATTTTGATTTCTTCCTTATGTGTTACATTTCGTCAGTGTACGGCCATTCAACGAATCTATTATACATGAAGTGAGATGATATACTTTTGACGCGATAAATCAATCTTCCTATATAATTCTACTGGACGCAAGTCATATAGTTAGGTTCCAGGCCACCGATCGACACACAAAAAAAACGGATCTACGTTATAAACGTAGGTCCGCTTTGCCTTCTGCAGCAAGCCCCAGTTTCTTCAGCAGGCGTATGGCATCGACTTTCTCGGAAGGCTCAAGCCCTTCCAGTATATCGATGATCACCTGATGATGCTGTGGAAATATTTGTGCAAATAACTGCTTCCCTTCTTCCGTCAATTCAGCGTATATGACTCGACGATCCTCCTTCGAGGGGCGGCGAAACAGCAAATTTTTATTTTGTAACTTGTCCACAACATACGTAATATTACCGCTGGACATCAACACTTTTTCACCGATCTTTTGCAAAGCTTGTGGTCCTTTATGATAAAGCAAGTCCAGTACGCCAAATTCTGTGGAATTGAGTCCATGGCTCTGGATGTCCCGATTGGAACGTGATGTCACCGAATTGTAAGCACGAATAAGAACGACAAACAATTGTAATGACAGTTCCCGGTTATCCTCCGTGTTCAGCATTTCTATAATCCTCCATCAATGATATACATTTCAACCTTATTCACTGGATAACTTCTGCTCCCATTCCTCACGGAGCATCCCCATCCGAATTGAATCGTAGTACTCTCCGTTGACGAACCGGCACTTTCGCAGCCGTCCCTCCATTTGCATACCAATCTTTCTAGCGCTCCGTATCATACGCTCATTCCCTGACCAAGTGGTCAATCCAACCCGCACGATCGGCAGATTCTCAAATAAATGACTTGACCACAGATGCAGTGAACGTGTACCGATTCCCTGTCCCCATCGGGAAGGCTTGTAGATTATAATCCCCATCTCAATCCACATGGATAACGGGTCTTCAATGTAATAACTGATCATTCCAACGATTTGTCCGTCCACCTCAATGACTCGGATCGAATCGGGACGTGCTGCCTTTTGATCTGCTTCCAAACGCGTGTACGTATGGAGTTCAAAACGCTCGTAACTCTCACGTTCTAGCGGATAATAAGGTGCATCCCACTGCTTCCATTCGGGATTTTCTTCACTATAGATCAGATCATAGAGTTCGGACAGATCTCCGTGTACCACTGAACGAAGAACAAGTTGATGATCACTGAGTGGCTGTTCATTCATATGAACTAAGCACCTCCTTGCTATGTGAACCGCTATGGACGGTGCAATTCGTCTATGCTGCCATCTTCTTTGGCAATGATAACAATATTGGCCATATTCACGAATAGACCATTGTCTACTACACCTGGCAGCATGTTCAGTTGAACATTAAGTTCCGCCGCGTCCGCTATTTCGCCTAGATGACAGTCTGCAATCAAATTTCCGTTATCTGTAAGATACCGGTTCTGTCCTTGCATTCTCCACTGTGGCTCACAACCCATTTTTTCAAGCGCCTGAAACGTCCATTCGGATGCAAAAGGTACGACTTCAACCGGCAAAGGAAACTTGCCCAGTTTCTGTACAGATTTACTGCCGTCAGCGACAATAATCAGTTTATCGCTATTTGCTGCGACTATTTTTTCACGCAAAAGAGCCCCGCCACCACCTTTGATCAGGTTGAAATCCGGATCAACTTCATCCGCCCCATCAATGGTCAGGTCCAGATGCCCGATTTGATCAAAAGGGATAATAGGGATGCCCCATTCACGCGCAAGTTTATCTGAAGCCTCAGAGGTAGCTACTGCCTGAATATTCAGTCCTTCCCTTACGCGTTCCCCAATGCGACATATTGCATAATACGCCGTAGACCCCGTTCCCAACCCAACTTTCATTCCATCTTCAACGAACGATGCCGCATGCTCCGCTGCAATCTGTTTCAGATTCATTATTTAACCCCCGCCTGCTCATTAATTTGTATAAATCCATATGTAGTTATTATAGATAAAACCTCATCCGATGTATATCCATGCTTCGAGCCTATTCAGAGACTGTGCTATTGAAGTAGGGTTTGTTTTTCCTCACTATGTTATAGAATACAAAATAAAACTAAAAAATGGTAATTATCAACGATAAACAGTACTTTGTACCCATGAATTGAAAGATATATCCATAATTACGTAAAAAAATTAAAAAAGTTTTAATGAAACTATTCAATTTAACCATATTTCACACGACATAATAGATATAGATGTGTTTTAATATTTAGACACACATGGTTTTAGAATACATAAGCTTCAAGCAAGGACTAAAAAACTAAGACCATTGTCTCACAATACCCTCAAAAGGAGATGACCGAATTGCATTAGTACTGGTAACAAAGCGTACCCTATAGTTTTTTAATTTAAAGAAGATCAGGAGTGGAAATTAGTGAAATCATTCAGTTGGAAAAACATGTCTTTTTTCTCCAAAAACCTATTACTCTCATTCACTAACATTATCATTATTGGTGTAGCTTTGATTGCAAGCAGTTACTACTTTCAAAAAACAGTTCTAGTCGATCAGCTACACGGACAGGTATCACAAATCACCAAAAAGTGGGCGCAAGATATTAATCCAGCAGATGTACAGAGCGCAGTAACGGAACGCAGCTACGACGGTCCTGCACAGACGAAACTAAGAGCTTATTTCGATGAAATGCAAAAATATTATCCTAACATTGCACAAGCCTATATCTTTGGTGTGGAGCTTGGCGGAGACAAGAAACAGGAAACTTCCCTTGTCGCGATGCCAACGAACCTGAGAGAGGCTTTTCAGAGTGATAACGTAAATATCGGTGACATGTACGAACAACCAGTCGTTGTGGCCACTGCTATAAAAGAGATGCTGAGCACAGATCGTCCAACGTTCACAACCTTTTATTCTGATGATTTTGGTACCTGGACTACGATTGCTTACCCGATCAAAGACAGCAATGGCAAAATTTTTGCGTACTTCGCTGTTGATGCGGATGCAAGTGCAGTTCCAGCCGGTCTGAAATCATTGCTGTTAAATGGAATTATCATACTGGTAGCTTTCCTGCTTTTGTTCTTGATCATTCAATACCTTGTTGTTAAAAACACACTCTCTCCTATTCGTCATCTGATTAAAGGAATTGATGAAGTTAGCAAAGGAAATCTGGATGTCAGCATTCCTACAGGAAAAGACGATCTAGGAATCGTTAACGAAAAATTCAATACCATGGTTCGCAGAATCAACGATACGATCGTAAAAGTAAAATTGACTTCCCAGGAAGTGAATCAGTCTGCAAAAGAACTCTATGAAGTTTCGGAACGCAATAGTGAGAACGCTGAGTCCATTAACAATAACATTAGTCAAATTAGTTCCATCATTCGTTCACAAGAGCAGGCTACACGTGATAGCGCACGTGCCATGTCCGAGATGGCAACCGTGATTCATACCATTGCAAGCAGCTCCGCAAGTGTTGCAGATGAAGCATATGAAATGGAACGCCGTTCACAGCATGGTAACAGTGTGGTCCGTCAAGTCTCTGAACAGATGAACCTGATCACCGAATCTGTCAAAAATACTGCTTCAGCCATTGAATTACTGGAGAACCGTTCCCAGGAAATCGGCGATATCCTGAATATTATTTCCGGTATTTCCAGCCAAACCAATCTCCTTGCCCTGAACGCATCGATTGAAGCGGCTCGTGTAGGCGAAGAAGGTAGAGGTTTCGCAGTCGTTGCTGGAGAAGTACGTAAGTTAGCTGAGCAGTCTGAACAAGCCACAAGTCAGGTTGGCGTTTTGATCCAAGAGATTCAAGCTGGTATCAAACAAGCCGTTAGTGCAATGGAACAAGGCACATCCGAAGTCGATACAGGACTATCCGTTGCGAATCAAACGGGCCAATTGTTCGATGAGATTCTGGAAGCAGCGAAGAAGGTTTCCCATCAAATTCAGGAAGTATCGAGTGCAACCCAGGAAATTTCAGCAGGTACAGAAGAAATGACGGCAACTGCAGAAGACTTGTCTGGAAGTGTCAGCAAAACGGCAGACAGTAGTGAGCAGATTTCAGTATCTGTGGATGAGCAAAAAGCATCTCTGGTTACACTTGTAGACTCCTCGACTCGTCTGAATGACATGTCTGAAGAGTTGCAGGAACTGATCTCTAACTTCAAAGTAAGCAAGCAATAAAAAAAATTAAACCAACACTCGGTTTCAATCAAGGAGGTTACCTGAAGTGATTGACAATCAATCATCATCCCGCTCCGCGGAACCCGGCTTACCCGTTCTTCAAATTCCACTGGATTATGGACGTCGCCAGCAAACATTTTCTTATGAGTCTACTCATATTACTTTGCAAGCGTCATTAAGTCGTGAACTTAAAACGAAGTATGGGGAACAGAGGATGTACCCTGCTTTCCTTTCAGCGTACGCGGCTTTGATATTCCGGTTGTCTGCTGAACAGGAACTTGCGATTGGAATATTTGCTCCGGACCAGGCGGCTTCTTACCTTTCTTTGGAGCTTCACGGTAAAAATACGTTCATTGAACTATTAGAACAGATTACAGAGCAGCTCCAAATTCCTTACATGCAACAAACCGGAGGTCACCCTGAGACAGTCTTTATGCTTAATAGTGTGCAATTGCCTCAGGCTCCTCAGATCATGAACTGGAACGTTCGTTTTGATCAAAATGAGACGATTCTTGACCTTTTCTATGATTGTTCATTACTAAACGAATCCACCATTTTGCGGTACGCAGAATATTACCAGACATTACTTCTTGCTCTCTTGCGCGATGATAGCAAGCCTATTGGTGCGGTAGATATTCTGTCTGCTTCTGACCGTTTGGTCTATCGGGAGATGAATGACACGGCGGTGCTTGAGCCAACTCATTCAACAATTCATGGCTGGTTCGAAGCAACTGCCGCTGCTTATCCGGATTCCCCGGCGATCACCTCTCTTTCAGCGAGATATACATATAGGGAATTAAATGAGCGCGCGAACCAGGTGGCACGGGTGTTAATATCGAACGGACTTCAACGTGGTGAATTCGTTAGTATTTTTATGGATCGAAGTCTTGAAACGATCATTTCACTGCTCGGTATCCTTAAAGCAGGCGGAGCATATGTACCTATTGACCCGGAACATCCTCAAGAACGGAATAGTTATATTGTCGAAGACACTGCTTCATCGTTTGTACTTACAACCGAAGCTTCGTACGATCAAGCCAAAATGTTATTTTCCGGCATCTCTACAGTACGTCAGATTCTCTCCGTGGATGGACGGCTCGCTGGATTTGCTGCTAGCAACCCTGACTTGGATATCAAGCCAGATGACCTGGCTTATATCATCTATACTTCAGGTTCTACCGGCAAACCGAAGGGTGCACTGATCGCCCACCGGGGTGTAACGAACTTGGGCAGTGTAGTGCAGCGGGACTGCGACATTCAACCGGGTGATGTATTAACCCAGTTTGCCACATACAGCTTCGATGCCTCTGTGTGGGATACGATCGGTGCCCTGTTCTATGGTGCGGAGCTCTATCTGTTGTCGGCTGAAGAACGTGTTTCGATTGAAGAATTCGCCAATGCCATTGAGCGAACAGGAACAACGATTATTACAATCTTGCCAACCATCTTCTTCAATCAACTGGCCTCCTATCTGTCGGATGAAGGCTATCACAAGCTGGCAAAAGTACGGATCATCACCGTAGCCGGAGAAGCGCTCTACGGAGAGCAAGTTCGAGCGTTCCAGCGCAAATTTGGCAATCAGATTGATATCGTTAACGTGTATGGCCCAACGGAATGTACAGTTGCTACGACTACACACCGGATCAGTGAACAAGTTCCGGATGATGTCGTGAACATTCCCATTGGTAAACCGATTCATAATTATAAAGTTTATATTGTTAACGAAGAGCAGCAGCTGTGTCCTGTAGGAGTACCAGGTGAAGTGTATATCTCGACTCCAGCGCTTGCTAAAGGTTATTTGAACCAACCAGAACGCACCGAACAGTCCTTCATAGATAATCCGTTCGCCATCGGTGAGAAAATTTACAAATCTGGAGATATCGCCAAGTTGCTGGACAGCGGACATCTGGAATATGTGGGACGTAGTGATTCACAACTCAAGATTCGCGGGCATCGGATAGAGATCGGCGAAATTGAAGACCATTTAGCCCGGTTAGATCAGATTCAGGATGTTGCGGTTATTCCGAAAAAGGAAGCAGATGGGCAAAACATGTTGGTCGGTTATTTTACATCCAAAGATGGAAATACTCTCTCGGCAGCAGATATCAAAGCAGCACTTTCGGAGAAACTTCCTTCTTACTTCGTACCGAAGTGGATCTGCCAACTTGATGAAATGCCTATTGCACCAACAGGGAAAATCAACCGAAAAGCCATGGTCTCCATGCCACATGTAGAACGTCATATCGTACAATCTGATCGAGTAATGCCTGAGACAGAAACGGAAGCCGTCCTCTACAATGCATGGAAGGACATTCTTCAGCACAGTGAGTTTGGTGTGGAGGACAGCTTTTTCAGCATCGGCGGCGACTCGCTGCGTGTGATACACGTACTTGTGATCTTGAAGCCGCATTACCCGCAGTTGAAAATCGCTGATTTCTTTGCTGAAAAAACGATTCGTGCACTAGCTCGTCGGGTAGATATTTTATCTGAACAGCATGCAATGACTGCCCAGGGCTCCACTGCGAACGGCGCCATAACCCAGCTTGCAGAGCATCCGGTGGAATTGTCATCCCAACTCGGTTACCCGGCCATTCTCAAGCCAGAACATGTGTTATTAACCGGTGCAACTGGTTATTTAGGTTCACATGTGCTACAACAGTTAATTGAAAAGTCTACTACCCAGATCTACGCTCTTGTTCGCCGTCCGAATGATGGCACGACAGCGATGGAACGTTTAACCAAAGTAATGCAAGGTTATTTCGGCAAACAACTTGCTGACCAAATTGCTGATCGTGTCGTTATTGTTGAAGGCAATCTGGAAGAAGAGAACCTCGGTCTCTCAGCAGAACAGCAGGCTTTGGTAGCAGCACGAATTGACCGCATTATTCACTGCGCCGCAGATGTTCGTCACTTCGGAGAGGCAGCACAATTCGCCAAAACGAATGTGGAAGGCACTGTTGCCCTGCTCGACCTGATTCGCCATAAAAAAGGGGCTTCATTCCACCATGTATCTACGATGGGTATTCCAGAAGATCTGGCCCTGAGCGGACAATGGGAGTCTACATTGCAATATGATCGTTTCCCGGCAGAGTTACACGTGGACAACCTGTACTCTGACAGCAAACTTGAAGCGGAGAAAGTGCTTATGATCGCTGCTGAAGAAGGCGTGCCTGTCAGCATCTACCGTGCAGGTAATCTGACATGTGACTCTCAAACAGGCCGCTTTCAGACGAATATCGATAGTAACGCGATTTATCGTATGATCAAAGCGATGCTGCTGCTGGGCAAAGCCCCTGCTGCAGACTGGATGATGGATTTCACACCTATCAATTATGCCAGCGAAGCAATCGTTCATCTGGCCTTGCGTGAGGACACTGCTAATCGCGTGTTCCACATCTGTAATCCAGAGGCGATTCCTTATGATGAATTAATTCAAGCTGTGAAACGTGCTGGTTATGATGTGGAAACTATGCCGTTTGAAGACTATAACCGCTGGCTATTTGATGCCGACATTCCTAAAGAACCTGAAGCTTTACAACTAGCCATCGCCCAGCTGGAGGGTGACGGGGCTAAGGATTCCGCTTACGTGTACGCATCACCAGTAACGACCGCATACGTCGAACCAGCCGGAATTCACTGCGCCAAAACCGATGATCGGTTCATTAACATTATGCTGGACTATGCTGTTCAGATCGGTTATTTCCCAGCGCCGATTCGTCCGAATTACGGTAAAACTTCGATCGCAGACTAATCGAATCGATCAAATGTTTAATGATATCTATATGTAGTAATATGTAGTAACAAATCAAAAGCCACTCTGTCGCCCATCCAGGCAACAAAGTGGCTTTTGATTTTCACCTATAATTGTAATCAGGCTCTATATCCAGCGGATCACTGCAATGATTGCGAGATGAACGGGATAGAAGTAACGCCATATCCACCGCGGTCCTTTCAAACGAAATCCAGCCTGATAATACTGTGCAATAACAATCCCCGTCGTTGCTAGCGCACTATACATCTGTAACGAGCTGTAGTAAACCATAACATAAAGTGCATTTAATATGACATGTGCCATAACTAGCCCAGTACCTTTAAAATAACGGAATAACAGCACTAAAAGCAAGCCATACATGCCATAGTCCATGTGTGTCCATTCCATTACTATCCCTGCCCCGATAACGATCGGAACACCCAGCAGTTTGGAAGGAAGCTTATCCAAAACTAGCAAAACTAGCAATGCCGACCACAAGGTCCAGACTACATTTAGTGAGATATGATTAAACGCAGCCATAAATGGCACCTGTGAAATCACCGCGATCCAGAACAACCGCCATATGTATTTTTGCACATTCCTTGTATGTTGGTAGCCAATGTATACGGCAAAAGCATAGATCGGAAACGCAATGCGCCCGATAATTCTCAGTTCCATCATATACGGAAAAAAAACCGCCCCTATATGATCAATCAGCATCGTGAGCATCGCAATCCACTGCATCATGCCGGCAGCCCCTCCTTTTCCTCATGTCCAGCTTTTGATTCAATTCACACGTTAAGCTATACGTTACATTCATAATACATGAAGCTCAGATCCTGTGTATATCCTTCTGATGTATACAATGCTTGTGCCCGCTCATTGCTTAAGCCCGTTGAAAGTGTAATGCGAAGAATTTGATGCTCCTTTGCCTGCTTCATAACAGCCTGCATCAGCTTTCGTCCAATCCCTTGTTGACGATAGTATGAATCCACATATAAGTCATTGATGATCCAGATTGGTCCCATGGATACTGAACTGAAGCTTGGATAAATCTGCACGAGACCTACAGTCGTGATCGCCGATTCACGCTCCTTTTCATCGATGGCCGTAGCTGCTGCTAACGTTTCTCGTCTTTGTTCCTTCCATTCGGCAATAAAAATCAGGGACTCATTATTACGAATCCTTTCCTGTATGAAACAAGTACACGCCTCCAGGTCTGAATGCTGGCCATAGAACATGCGGTATTCATTAAAAAGCCTTGATACTTCAGATAGATCACTTAAATTTGCTTGTCTGATTACAATTTCCATTATTCTTAGCCCCTTCCGCGCCATGCAATGGTTAGAGATATCTTATCCATGTTCATTGTATAAGACATTATACCCTTTCCCCATTCAATAAACGGAACAAAGTTTGCAGAAATCCATATATGTTCCACACGTACCAATGTAAAAAAACGACGAAAGCCTCGTCAGCTACGTCGCTCTAACTATGTACTATTTGGGCTCCGAATGTACCCGCACATGAGCAGGTTTGGATTCGGGGAAGATGACTCCTTTTTTCAAAATCAGGTTGGCATATTGTGCCCGTTCTCCTGTTGCAATGATGGCATACGCCTTAGCCGCACGCTTATAAAAATTAAAGCGTTCTTCGTATTCCAGAGCATCGCTTATGTCTTCGTACTCTTCGATCAACCTTCGGTAATCCTCCCAGATGATCGGAATGACGGGATCTCCCTTGACTACCTGCATTACGGTAGCTGGCCGATCCACATAAGTATCCAGCGGAAAAAGCTCTAATATGGCTTCTAGTAACTGCACCGTGCCCACTCCATCACATCGTACTAATCGCTGTGCATGGCTGGCAGCTGGGAAGTTGGCATCACAGAGTACAAGTTCATCACCATGACCCATTTCGGCCATTAGCTTGAGGAGCTCTGGTGGAAGCATGGCAGGAATATTTTTAAGCATTGTAAACACTCCTTATATATTAGATTTATGATTCCGTAGGTTTTTCCATCCTTATTCTAACAGGTTTGTATACAGTTTTCATCGTTCAACGCTGATCTTCGACTTCGATCTACTTTGACAAAAATACTTGTTTCACATATAATTGTCATAACAAGCATTTAATTTTAAAGGTC
Source organism: Paenibacillus sp. (assembly GCA_017512705.1). GTDB lineage: Bacteria > Bacillota > Bacilli > Paenibacillales > Paenibacillaceae > Paenibacillus. The sequence goes on along the minus strand of JAFWEX010000130.1, from coordinate 42,909 downwards.
ATTTTTATGGAGAGCGAGGGTCACTAGTTCATGGATTATTCCCTAGAGCAATCCGTTGGATTCATGCTCGGACTTACTCACCGCAAAATGGCTGCCTTGCTGGCAGCACAGTTTAAACCCTACGATATCACCACAGAGCAATTCTCTGTGCTTTTTAATGTCGTCCGTTCGGAAGGCGTTAATCAGAAAGAAATGGCGGCCCGTGTTTTTAAAGACCAACCTACAACAGCCCGGATCATTGATTTATTGGAAAAGAAAGGCTGGGTAGAACGTCGGACAAGCGAACAAGACCGTAGAGCATATCTGTTATTCCCTACAAAAGAAGGGAAAGCTTTAATTGAAGTGCTTGTTCCAATCGAAAGAGAAATGAATAAAAAACTTGCTGAAGGTATACCCGAAGACCAGATGGAAGCATTTAAACATACTCTTTCCCTCATGAATCACAATCTGTAACGACCACAACAAGGGGGAATGTCTCACATGAACGATCAATCTGCACCTGTCCGATTATGGACAACTGATTTTATTTTACTGATGTTATGTAACTTCTTATTGTTCTTGCAACTGCACATGATAATCTCACCACTACCCTCTTATGTGCAAGATCAATTCCATGCGAACGCATTTCAAGTCAGTCTGTTCACCTGTTTATTTGCATTAAGTGCCGTTGCAGCAAGACTCTACTCTGCTAGAGCGCTGGAGAAGGGTTTGCGTAATGCAATGATTTACATCGGATTGTCCGTAGCCCTGCTTGCCACACTCGGCTATTATTTTGCTGCGGGAATTGCTGTGCTGTTATTACTTCGTATGTTATTCGGGGTTGGATTCGGGATGAGCAGTACCGCATTTCCAACGATGGCTTCTGACATTGTGCCCGTAAAGCGCATGGGCGAAGGCATGGGATACTTTGGATTATCTACGAGTCTGGCGATGTCCATGGGGCCGATTATTGGGGTAACGCTGCTGCAAGAAGCTGGATTTGTTACCTTAATGCTATGTACCGCCGGAGTGATTGCCGTAATCTATCCCCTCAGTTACAGCCTGACGCGTAAAAAAACAGCACGAACACAGCCTGCTGCCACCAATCAGCCTGTCCAAGCGGGGGCAGTCGCAACTGTTGCGAGTAATCAATCACGCTCTACAGAGAAGTTGCCATTTAATCGCAAACTTATTCTACCAAGTGTCCTGAACGGATTGCTTTCAATAACGTACGGTGGAGTGGTTGGATTTATCGTTTTGTATGGAAAAGAAGCCCATTTGGCAAACCCTGCGTTGTTTTTTCTGTTTAATGCATTTGCGGTTCTATTGGTTAGACCGTTTGCCGGTCGAATCTATGACAACAAAGGACCCAAAGCTATATTAATTCCAGGGGCGATCTGTGTCGCAGTTGGACTTATTACGCTCTCATGGGCAACTACAATGCCAATTCTGTTTATCGCTGCGTTTATATATGGTATTGGTTACGGATCGATGCAATCCACATTACAGACCTGGATGATACAAGTTGTTTCTCCAGCTCAGCGTGGTATGGCTAATGGTATGTTCTTGAATACACTTGATCTGGGTATTGCAATAGGTGCGCTACTGCTAGGCGCCGTCGCTTCTATAACCAGCTATACGGAAATGTATCGTTACTCCGTCCTGTTCATCGTAGTTTTTCTTGTCATTTACTTAATTCAAGGAAAACGAAGCGGCAGTTTCCATATCGAAACGTATCCTCTGTTATCTCATACTCATATTGCTGCAACAGAGAACGATGAGTCGAAGAACTCTGTTTCCTTGGAATCAGAATCCGAAAAGAGAACATAACTTTACTGAACGCTAACCTGCTACCTATTTTAATACCGCTTGTTTAATGAACATACAGGATCATGCTCGTCATGCGTCAATGAACAAAAACGCGTTTACAACCTAACAAGCAGCTGTAATCTGCTTTTGGGTCGTAAACGCGTTTTGCATTTTATGTGATGAGAGTACTCATCCGTGATGCCAGTCAATATGGACTTTTTTTTCGAGGCAAAGGAACACGGCGTCTAAATTTCAGGTCTGCATGATCTTCTTTTTGCTTGGCATGAAGCGGTTCTTGACTATCCTCATCCTGCTTCGAACCACTTCCAGAAGACGGCTTGCCGCCCTTCTCCGGCTTTACAGCAAGTAAAGTAAGCAAACCTCCAACGGCTCCAGAGGCAGCCAGAATACCGAAAAGCAAAAAGTGGTGAGAACCAATCAGCAAAGACACGACAGGAGGGCCAAGTGACACGCCAATAAACCGCATACTGCTGAACAGAGCTGTAATCGTCCCTCTTTGCTTTTTGTCCACACCTTCTGTAATCAGTGTATCCAGACATGGTAACGCGGCTCCGATACCAGCACTTCCTAACGTAAACAGCCCCACTACAACGTAAATATTATCAAATATACCTATGATCCCTAACGAAACAGTCACCAGAGCAAGTCCCGCAAAACCAAGCCATTTCATTCTGGACTTGTCTTTACCAATCCATTTCCCTGCAACAAACGAGGCAAGACATAAGGCAGCCAGCGGAATGGCAAGTACAAGTCCTTTGACTACACCTTTAAGTGCAAACTCACTCTCCAGTGTTTCGGAAAGATAATAAAGCACACCAAAAATAAGAAACATGCAAATGCCACCGATCGCAAACAAGGCATATAACCATCGTCCTTTTTCCTTTAGAACATCACGGATGGAGGCAACAAATTCAGAGAATGTCGGCGGTTTTTCTTTCTTTTTGGGTGTTTTGACCAGAAAAATTACCAAAATCAACGAAATAAGACAAAGTATTGGAATAGCCAAAAAAGGTGAATACCACAACCATACGGCCAGCGCTGCACCGAGAATGGGACTAAGCACTTTGCCAAACGTGTTTGATGTCTCGATAATTCCCAGACTTTTACTCACTTCATCTTCATTCTTAAACATGTCTCCCACAAGCGGAATCACGATCGGGAATGCGCCAGCTGCACCAATGCCTTGCAAAAATCTTCCTGAAAGAATAGTCCAGTAAGCGATATTACCGTTCATCATCCATGCAGCAACTCCTGCAACGGCCCCACCCACAGCTGCAATAATAAGGCTAGGAATTATCACAGCTTTCCTGCCGAATCGATCCGATAAATATCCAGCCAGCGGAATTAACAGAATAGCCACTACGGCGTACACCGTAATCAACATACTGACCTTAAATGAAGATACCTTCAATTCCCGTTCAATCTGTGGCAGAATCGGTATAAGCATGGAATTCCCCAAAGTCATAATCACAGGTATTGAAGCAAGTGCGACGAGGTCCCACTTTTTATCAGACATACCCTAACCACCTTCGTAGATTTTACACACATTAGCGTTATTGTCTGTTGATCTGAGGTTGATTATTCAGCATATGTCAAAATGGATATCCCTTGTCCTTGCTTGTCTGTCTTGTACGGATAAAAACAAACAGACGGTACCTCATGGCACCATCTGTTCATTTCTCTATCGGAACCTTTTACAGTTCTATTGTAATTTTACTTGCACCTGCTGCCGCCGCTATCACTGCACCTTGGGCACCAGCTTCCTGTGTTCCTCCATCTACGGAGGATACCGAATCTATACCTCGAAGTACGATACTCCAAGGTTTGCCCGAACCTTCAGCACGAACTTCCAGCTTCGACCCACTACGTGTTACTTCCACTTGCAGCTCAACTTCTGCACCTTGGTTGACAACAACTGCTTGTGTCGTCTGGCCATCAGCAAGTTCAAACAAATGGAGGGATACGTTATCCGCAAAATCATAATCTGGCTTGTTATCTACGGCACCTACCGCGATCAAGCTATTCGGTTTGATCATCATTGGCAACGTTCTGAAGTCATGATTTTCACCAATCCAGCGTCCGCCTTCAACCTTGGCTCCTGTCAGGTAATTGGTCCATGTCCCTTCAGGCAGGTAATAACGAACGTCACCTTCTTTGTTGAAGATTGGCGCAACCAGAATGGAATCCCCGAACATATATTGCAGGTCAAGTGTGGCACAAGTTGGATCATCCGGATACTCCAGCACCATTGCGCGCATCATAGGTAAGCCCTGTACAGAGGACTCTACCGCAGAATTGAACAGGTACGGCATCAGGCTGAGCTTCAACTTCGTAAAATCACGAACGACATCAACGGCTTCTTCATCGAATAGCCATGGTACACGATACGACACGTTACCGTGGAGACGACTATGTGAAGAGAGCAAGCCGAACTGTACCCAACGTTTGTATACGTCTGGCTCGGCTGTCGCTTCAAATCCACTGATGTCATGGCTCCAGAAGCCAAATCCGGAAAGACCGAGGGACAATCCGCCTCGCAGTGATTCTGCCATGGAGGAATAAGTGGATGAACAATCTCCTCCCCAGTGTACCGGGAATTGCTGCCCACCTACGGTTGCAGAACGTGCAAACAAAGCCGCTTCATTTTTACCGAGGTTCTCTTCCAGCACATCAAATACCGCTTTGTTATACAAGAAGGTGTAATAATTGTGCATTTTCACTGGATCGGAACCGTCATAGTACACAACGTCAGTCGGAATTCTTTCGCCAAAGTCAGTCTTGAAGCAGTCCACGCCTTGGTCAATCAAAGCTTTGAGCTTGTCTTTATACCACGCGGTCGCTTCTGGATTGGTGAAATCCACAAGACCCATGCCGGCCTGCCATTTATCCCATTGCCATACACTGCCATCCGCTGTTTTGACGAGGTACCCTTTTTCCATTCCTTCATCAAACAATATCGATTTCTCCGCAATATACGGGTTAATCCAGGCACAGATTTTGAGTCCTTTGTCTTTCAACCGTTTCAGCATTCCTTCTGGGTCAGGGAACATGTCCTTATCCCATTCGAAATCACACCATTGATACTCCTTCATCCAGAAGCAGTCGAAGTGGAACACAGAAAGTGGCAGGTCACGCTCAGCCATACCATCGACAAAATGATTCACCGTCGCTTCATCATAATCGGTTGTGAACGAAGTCGTCAGCCATAAACCAAATGTCCATGCTGGTGGTAATGCAGGTTTTCCTGTCAGCTTAGTATAGTTATCCAATACCTCTTTTGGATTAGCACCGCCGATAATGAAGTATTCCAGCGTTTCGCCCTGTACACTGAACTGCACTTTGGATACATTTTCAGAAGCGATCTCGTAGGATACTTTCTCTGGATGATTGACGAATACACCATACCCATTGTTCGACAGATAAAACGGAATGTTTTTGTAGGCCTGCTCACTGCTTGTACCGCCATCCTCGTTCCAGACATCCACGACCTGACCGTTTTTTACAAACGGGGTGAAGCGTTCACCCAGACCATAGACATACTCACCCACGCCCAGCTCCAGCTGTTCCCGGAAGAAGCTGCCTTCTGTCGCTGACTCAATGTAAGCCGGGCCTCTCCAGCCGCTGCCTGTCAGACGTTTATCATTATAGTGGAAGCCGATATCCCACCCTTTTGCTTTGTTCACGCTTACACGCAGGTTACCACTTTTGAGCTCCGCACCGTTCTCGTCTTGATGAATCTGCACATCGGTATTGAACGTATTGAGTGCAAATTCAGGGCCTGGATTGACTTTGCCCTTGTGGTGGTTCAACTGCACACGAATGACATCAGGCATCGGGGAGCTGTATGTTGCCTTGAGCAACGCTCCGTTCAGTGTATCGCCTTTGTGCTCAATGCGTTTTGTTGCTGCATATACAGTAAAGGAATCACCCTTTTGTACAATATCTCGAATATCCGCCGGATTTTGAACATGATACCCATCACGGATCTGCCAGTAGCCATCGGTAAATTTCATCTTGGATTACCTCCTTCGGTTATACTATAATGATATTGATATATTTATTGAGTTTCTTCTTCTATTTTGATTAAAAATATCAGTATTTTGATCTTATAGACGATATTTTTCTCTTTTTCAGAACTGTATTGCAAACGATTACATTCATTCACATATGTTTAAGGAGGTTCCTTCATGGAACGTGAACGTTTACGGGAAGATCGCATTCACGGCAATCCGATGTATCCGGTCAGTGTATATCCTGACATTCAACAATTAAACGGGGATAGTATTCTGGACTGCCACTGGCATGATGAGATGGAATTTACAATGGTGACACAAGGTTCGGCTGTATTTCAGATCGATATGAACAGAGTTGAAGTAAAAGCAGGAGAAGCTGTTTTTATCCATAGAGGGGAGATTCATGCAGGGTACCTACGGAGCGAAGAACCATGTATATTTTCCTCGATTGTGTTTCATTCAGATCTGCTCGGCAGTCATACCTTTGATACGGTTCAGGAGAAGTTTATCGGACCAATCGTACGAAAAAACGTAATACTCCCCTCTCATATTACAGCAGATGAAGCCTGGGGCAGAGAGGTACTGGAATACCTGCAACGCATTTTTGCTAATCACGCAGCCATGACAGATACCTGTGAAATGTCAACGAAAGCGTATCTTTATCTTATATTTGCCTCCATGTTTGAAGAGCGAACAATGCCGTCGCTTAAGGGCACAGCAAACAGCGGAAGCCCTGACAAGATGGAACGGTTAAAAACGGTACTTGGCTATATTCACAGACGTTACCCTGAACCGCTTAAGTTAAAAGATCTGGCCGATCAAGCCAATATGAGCGAAGGACATTTCTGTCGTTTTTTCAAACAGCTGGTGCAGAAGAGCCCTGTAGATTATATCAATTATTATCGTGTCCAGCAGGCTTGTATACAGTTAGAGAATACGGACCGCAAGATCGTGGATATCGCCATGGATGTTGGATTTGAACATCTGAGTTATTTTATTACGACTTTCAAGAAACATCGGCATACCACCCCGTCCCATTATCGCAAAATGTTCTCCAAAAATGTCTCAGTGGAGCCCGCCACACTTACACCAACACCCTCGCTCTGACATGAGAAAACATAAAAAGGTGCAAGCAGTTCACTTCACTGCTTGCACCTTCATGGGATTAGTCTCTGTCTCTAAACTATGCTTTCATCTTCATCATACTACCTTAATGTTTTCCAAGATGAATACTCATGGATGGAGAAACCATTAAAGGAATCGTGAACACTCGCCATTTTCTCCAACAGTTTCAGCTGTGCCTCCATGTAAGTATCTCCCTCTTCGTAAAACGTAATGAAATCCCCCTCTTTACTTTGCTTCGTCTCTACCGCAATCGATATCTTCTTGCCCACGGAAGCCGCATCAATAAGTTCATCCTTTGCCACATTGTAGATGGCGGTAGCCGTATCCCGATACGCCATAATGGTAATCGAATCGAATTTGCGTATCATCCAGCTGCTGACCGGGGTCGTAGAGCCAGGAATTTTATAATTATCCAGCCAAAATGGCAGATCCGCTCCTACTGGCATCTTCATACGAGCAGCACGCTCTATGATGTAATCTACATTCCCTTGCCATTGTGTGATGACGCTTGCTTGGTTCGTTTTCCACTGCGGATGTACATGTGGTTCAATGTCTAGATGAATACCTGCAAATTTTTCATTGGCCAATGACTGTTTCTGATAATCTTCGATCCAGTCCATAAAAGAGGAAATCTGTTCCCGGCTCTCTGTCAGTCCCCAAGCTGCACGGCCGTCCATAATATCCACAGCGATATTTTGTGCCCGTGCCGAGCGGATGAAATTTTGGTATTCAGGAATTTTGACGTCCCGGTTCATTTGAAGGTATATCGTATTGACGTTGTTCGCCGCTGCAAACTTTAACACCTCCTGTGCATTGCTCTGAATCTGGGTTGTATCCCAAACCCATGTGGCCCGCACAGGACGCTCTAACGCTCCATGAATGGTTACGTAACTGTCCACCGGTTCTGTAGAACCTACAGCTGCAGCTCTAGAGGAACAGGCTGTGTTTAAACATAGAATGATACAGCTCATCAGCAACATAAAACGAAATCCGTTTCTAGTTTTCACAATTGTACACTCCCTTGAAGTTATAGCTGCTCTCGCGTATACATCCGAAAAATAGATGTCGTTATTCTTCTTTTTTTTGCATTCAATAATAGAATTACGATGATCAAACTTCTTCAATATGCAACACCAGCTTCTAGACTCACGACGAAAGAATCATATAACTTTATTTCGGGAATTCACAGTTCTGAATACATAGTCCAAAAGTCACAAATATCGTTATTTCACGGATAATTCACATCTAAACTAATGACTGCGGTCTATATTCTGTTTCTGAATATAGATTCCACAGACCTAATCAACTACATCTTCTTAGAAAACAAAAAAAACCGCCCGAAGGCGGTTTTCAATCCGTTATTCTCATATCTACTCTCATATCTACTTTCGTTTCATCCTACTTCTCCGAAGCCCCGACTTGATATGAATGTGGTTCGTCAAATAAAGAAACCAGTTCAATCCCTTCCGCAGAGATCCGAACGAGTCCAATATCAGACAACCGAAGTTCAGGAATAACCACCAGTGCCAACAGGGAAAGCGTCATGAAAGCATTATTCAACATGCACCCTGCCGATTGTAATGCTTCACTTACTGCAGCGGATTGCTCCGCGACGACTTCAAATGATTCCACCGACATCAGTCCCGCAATACGAAGCGGAAATTCTGTCACTCCCGAATTCGTCACAACAGCAACACCGCCTTGCATACGGATGACACGATTAGCAGCATCGGCCATAAGCGCATCATCGTTACCGATGATTAGCAGATTATGACTGTCATGGGCTACCGTCATGGCAATGGCTGCCGGTGATGTGAATCCGATGCCACCAACAAGTGCAACTGCACGATTTCCAGTTTGTTTGTGGCGTTCCAGCACGGCAATTTTACATATATCACCTGCGTCAGACACAACAACCTTGCCATTCTGCACGTTCACTTGTACATGCTTTTCTTTCGTTTCCACATGATTCTCTGTCACTTGAATGATACGCGCACCTATGGATCCTTCATGAATTGGCGCAGCAAGTTCCATATCCTGTGGCTGGATATTCGCCTCTAGTTTCACCGTATTGAGAGCTTCCTCAGGATATGTGAAGTCCTCCCAGACGGCTGTCATTTTCCCATTCTCGGCTACGACTTGCCCCGCCGCAATGGTCATCCCTATACGCACATCAGCAAGGCGCCCGTCTAACAAAATAATATCGGCAAAATTCCCTGGAATAACCGCTCCGATATCACGCGCTACGCCAAACCGTTCCGCTGTATTGATGGTAGCCATCTGGAATGCGGTGACTGGCTTCACTCCTTGGGATATGGCCAATCGAACGACAAAGTCCATATGACCCTCTTTTTGCAACGATTCGGAGCTCCGATCATCTGTCACCAGCATCATTCGACGTGTATCGAGCCCAAGCTCTGTACATGCTTTGATCGTCTCCGCTACATCATGCCATGCAGAACCCTGGCGCATCTTCGCATACATACCCAGTCGCAAACGCTCGACCACATCTTCTTTCGTAACACATTCATGATCGCCCGTAACGCCACTGGCGGCATAAGCAGGTAAGCGCCAGTCATCCGATGCCCAAGTAAAATGTCCATCGACCACTTTACCTGCTCGAAGCGTCTCTTGGATCTCCCCAATCATCGTTTCATCTCCGTACACCACTCCAGGAAAATTCATCACTTCGCCCAGGCCGATCATATCCGGTCCCCAGGAGAGAGCCTCTGCAACCTCTTTTGGACCAATGTAGGCTCCTGTTGTCTCCAATCCAGGATGAGTAGAAGGCACACAGGAAGCCACTTGCAGATATGCCGCCATAGGCGTGGTGCGTGCTTCGTCTAACATAAGGCGCAGTCCTTGCAACCCGAGTACGTTAGAAATTTCATGGGGGTCAAAAAAACCACCCGTCGTTCCTGAGGGCAATACAGCTCTGGCGAACTCAGCCACTTTCATCTGCGTGCTCTCGATATGACAATGACCATCCAGCAAGCCTGGAGCAATATATTTGCCTTTCGCTTCAATAATTCGTGTATGTTCTCCAATGGTGTGACTTACATCTTTTCCGACATATGCAATTCTTGTCCCTTGTATAGCCACAGATATGTCCGGCAGGATTTCGCCTGATATCACATTGACCAGTGTGCCTCCACGAATGACTAGCGTAGCCTTCATATCCCCCCGCGCTGTAGCGACGAGATCCGGTACGCAATCAGCCAGTATTGGCCGTTCAAAAGCTATTGTGTTCAAATTCCTGCCTCCTTCATGATTCAGCACCCCAAAAAAAATATATTGTTTCGATTATATGAGTCTACGCTTCAAGTGTAAAGAAAAATCACATTCATCCGGTTTAGATACAACAAATCGAACCAAATTTCTCATAGCTCTTACATAAAACGGTTCACCAGACGATATGGATCATCTTTTTAACGTAACGATATCGACATCTAAAAAGGCCAACCAGAAGTTACTGGCTGGCCTGAATTAATGTAGCCCAAATGATCTCATTGTATGACCGTTAAATTGTACGACCGTTAGGTTTATTCCACACGGGCTGCAGGTAGATCACTCAACTCGTACCAGTCTTTAGACTGCGAAGTAATAAATGGGCTTGGTTTCCCTAAAGAGTATACGTGCAACAGATGCATCGCCCGGGTACATGCGGTATAGAACAATTTGCGCTCTTGCTCTCGAGAGTATGCTTCAGCAGACCCGTCATAGATCAGAACTGCGTCAAACTCTACCCCTTTCGCCAAATAGGCAGGGATGACATGAACGCCCTGCTCAAAAGCAAGTGTCGTTTTTTTGATCAGCTTAGGAGCTTTATTCAACTTTTGACTCAGGATGGCGTGTACTTGTTTGCTTTCCTCAGCCGTCTTACAGATGACAGCTACGGATTCATACCCCTCCTCCATCAGCTGATGAAGGTCTGTCGTCATTTCATTAAGATGCTGTTCCCGATCAGAAGTCACGATAACTTTAGGCTTTTCTCCATTTCGATTAAACGGAATGATCTCCTCCCCGCCCGGAACCATTCCCCGTGTAAATTCAACAATCTCCATCGTAGAGCGATAACTGCGTGTCAGCTCAATAACCTCCGTATTCTCCGGTCCGTAAAGATCACTGAGAGGTCCCGTGCCGCTTAGCACAGAGGAATGCGCGTAGATCGCTTGATTGAAATCACCCAGGGCCGTAATCTTGGCATGGGGAAACAGCTTTTTCATAAAGGCTAGCTGAAATGCAGAGTAATCTTGCGCTTCATCGATAATAACATGGCGGATGTTGGAGTTAATATGGAACCCAAGCAAAAGTTCCCGCAAATACAGATACGGGGTAATGTCCTCATAGGCCAGTTCCTGAACCTTTAATCTGCGCAACGTCGTCGTACAGATCTCTTCCCAATGAGCTGGCAGACTCTCTCCGTCTAATAGTCGAACAATCTGAGCCTGATCCTGAAACAGGTTCGCATACAATTGACGGATATCCACAAAACGCAGTGACTTGATCCATTTGCGCAACGGCTTGAGACGTTCACTTACGATCATACGGGCTAATATATCTCTTTCTTGCTGGAAATCATCAAACGTTTCAGATTTCCCTTTTTGCTTACGTTTCAAACGTTGGTACGCACGCTGGAAATCCTCGGGCTCCATCAGGTCAAGCTGCTGATCAACCCAAGGCGCATCCAGTTCGCTTTTAGCAAAAGTCGATAGTTCCTTCAATAACCAGTCACGCAGCAACTCCAGCCGACTCACGAGCTTGAAAGACGAACCGAAGCTATAGAATTTCTCTGCCATCGCTTCCGCATTCACAATAGCCTTCCCCTGGAAGCGTACCGGCTTGAATTTCATTCCTCCACTCAGCATACTTTCTTTGTAACGTGTAATGACCTTCAGGAATGATGCAGAGGATTTAAACCGTATGCTAGACATTCGTGCGTCGTAACCCGGCTCTTCTGTTCCCGTGAGCACATATTCAAGCTGAATAAACGGGTCCTCCAGTTGATATTCTCGACCCAAACGGCGTTCCAAATACTCCTGAAACGTCGTCTGCAACATATTCTCTTCTCCAAGCTCAGGCAAAACCGTTGAAACGTAACTATTAAACATCGGGTTCGGTGAAAAAAGAACCATCTGATCCGCCTGCAGATGCTCGCGGTATTTATAGAGAAGATAGGCCACACGCTGGAGAGCGGCGGAGGTTTTTCCACTTCCAGCTGCGCCCTGTACAATAAGCATACGTGTCCGATCATTACGGATAATCCGGTTCTGCTCTTTCTGAATCGTTGCCACAATACTCTTCATCTGCGCATCAGACGTTCGGCTAAGCACTGCCTGGAGCAACTGATCTCCAATCGTTACCCCTGTATCAAACATAAATCGGATTCGACCATCCCGAATCACGAACTGCCGTTTCATCTCGATCTCTCCGCTTATTTCGCCACTGGGCGTACGATATGAGATCGGTCCCGGTGCACCATCGTAATATAGGTTAGAGATGGGCGCACGCCAGTCATAGATGAGGAAGGATTCTTCTTTCTCATCCAGTAATGAAGCAATTCCCAGATAGATGCGTTCCGCATCTGGATAGCCGTCCTCTTTAAAATCAATGCGTCCAAAATAAGGTGAGTAATGTAGCCGTTTCATTTTGTCCAGTGCAGCAGCGGTATTACGATGACTCCGTTCACGATCAGACAATACTTGCGACTGCTGTCGCATACTTGTTGAAGTCTCCCCGACATCATCCGCTTCACTGAAGTTCATGGTAACCTCATCCCAGAACTCTTTTCTCATCTCGACTACTTCCTCCCGGAAGGAGCCCACTTCTTCTTCCAGTGTAGCGATTCTACGCTCAATCAGGTCGGTCACCATGTGAACCCGCTCCTGTTCCTTATTCCACTGCTCATCTGTACTCATATGCTGTACGCCTCTCTTTCCCCGGAGTGTGTCCGCAAATATCTATTTGACAATCCCGAAAATCAATAGTATAATAATTTAGAAAGTGAATTGCCGATAATAAATTCCATTCTTATTTTTTTGAAAACCATTTTATATTTTACCAGTGACAACGTCCCGATGCAAGCGGAGACGTTATTTATCGTTTTCACTATGTTTACTATGTCCTCATCTTAGCTGGTATGCCGCCTGCCTAGGTCCTCTTCCTCAATCACTCTACTTTGTTCTTATTTCTTCAACTCTTCGATCGTATCCACCCAGCGGATCAACGTTGCCGTCTCATCTTTCAATTGGAACGTAATGCCAGACGTAATCTCTGCATACGGTGCTTGATCTATACGAATATGGCGTATTTTACACTCATACCTGTCACGTGGGTGTACAGCATTCGTTAACTCAGGCAACAGTTGCACTTCCAGACGAATATGTAGCAAACGTTGTCCATATATTGCAATTAACGTAGCCTTACCTGTTTCCATCATATTCATACTTGTCTGGGTACCTCGCCAGAGCGCCAATCGAAGGCCGTTTGGACTTAAGGCTACCACTTCCCCCATGCTAATCATGGCCACATGAGGCCATTGTCCGTCAGTTACAGTAAGAAGCTGCATCGCCTCATGTTGCTTGTTCTCCAGATCACTTCCACTAAACCATTCCAGCAGTTCTGCGTCCAGCTGCGCTATCTCCATTGATTCGATCCCTCAGTTCATTCAGATTCATTGTCATCCCTGTTGATGAGACACACACGAGTACCTCAATATATGAAACAACCCGGACGCTGTTGTCCGGGCAAGTTGTTATTCTATTGTAACTGATTATCACAGCTAAGGCCATTTCAACCAGTTCAGTATATGATCCTGTGAATCTTTGTCTTCACTCGAAGAATGCACATGCTCCGCCAGCCGATTCAGCCGCTCCAGCTGATAACCATAATCGTATATGGCCGCAGCTACGATGGACAGCCTTAACATGCCATCCCTGTCAACATCAAACTCCGTAATAGCCCGCTCCATGAAATGGTCATTCTCACTCACAAATTGTGCGGCCTCTTCACCGTTCGGCTTTAATTTATCTTCGAATTTGAGCAGGGCATGTTCATGGAATTTAATGACTCGTTCCAGATGGGTATCAAAAAACATATCCATCTCCGGTGTCCGCTGTGCCTGAAAATAATGACGTTCTACCGAATCAAGTACATCATATCCTTTTTGCAAACTTAGCAGCATCTGTTTATATACGACCATTTGACGAGTCTCACTGAATCTAGCCCGTTTCATCTTCTTCTGCTCTTCTTCAAACAGATGATATTTATCCGATAAAGACTTGATCGCCCCGCCCAGATTACTCTTCTCTTCACGGAATACAACCTCTTTGATCTCAGCCGAGATCGAGGTACGAAGTAACAGAGACATACCACTGAATACACTCTGGATCTGCTTCACAAACTGCACCTTTGGTTTAGGTGGAAACACCGAGATATTAATCAGAAATGCGGATATGATGCCCACAAGGGTTAGCAAGAATCGATTAAGTGCAAAGTGCCAATCTCCAGAGGCTTCCATGATGGATACAACCGTGACCAGCGTTAGCCCAACCGTCTCACCCATATTTAATTTAAGACAGATCATAATAACAAGCACAATAATTAAACCCACCGCTATGGGTTCATTAGATAGCACCATCCCCCCCAGTAAAGCTACAATCGCACCAAGTGTAGTTGTTTGTAGCTGATCAAGGAAATACTTCCACGAACGGTAGATGGAAGGCTGCATGGCAAATATCGCTGCGATCGCGGCCGGCACAGGAGATTGCGGGTTTAGAAATAAACTACTCAGATATAAAGCGAGCGTGACCGCTATACCTGTCTTAAGTACACGTGCTCCAAATGACATGGCATCTCCCTCCATTTATCCGACCTATTCATTTTAATATTGATAATGTTCATGTTGATTATTACCCCATAATTCTATTTTTGCCTGAACGAGTTCAGGAGAAGGATTATTGTACCATGAGAGCTTCCACCTTAGCTATTCCCCGTTCGAGAAATGAAAAATTAAATTGGAGCACCTCGCCCCATCAATAGAGACGAAATGCTCCAATTTAATTTTCGCACCATCAGTTCAATGGTTGAAGCTTAACTTATATATCGGCACATTCCCATTCTTTCTTAAATTGCTCGACATACTGCACCATATACTCATGACGTTGCTGCGCCAGTTTCTTACCGTAAGATGTATTCATTAGATCCTTCAGCTTGAATAACTTTTCGTAAAAATGATTGATCGTTGTGCTGCGCCCATTGCGATATTCCTCCCGAGTCATCTGTTCTCTCGGAGGTAAGGATGGATCATACATTTCACGCCCGCGGGCACCTGAAAAGGCAAACGTACGGGCAATGCCAATTGCGCCCAGCGCATCAAGTCGGTCTGCATCCTGCACCACCTGAGCTTCTAACGAGCGATCTGCAGCACTTTGCCCACCAGCATATGATATTGTGCTAATAATATTTACCACTAATTCCCGTGTGGCAGGATCTAGCGGCTGCGTGTCCAACCAGGCATGCAGCTTCGCCATACCAGCTTCCAAACTGTCATTGAGCTTCTCATCCGGTACGTCATGGAGCAATGCAGATAGCTCGCATATAAATGGATCTGCGCCCATATGCCGAGCTAATTTGACCGCAAGTGTAGTGACACGCTCAATGTGTGACCAGTCATGCCCATCGGAATGCCGGGACGCTTCCATCTGCACAAAAGCACGAGCTTCACGCAGTATCGCGTCAGGCGAGCAGCTATCTTGTTGCACTTGCTCCTGTTCAGCTGGCTTCCCGTCAACGGTTCGTTTAACTCCAGTGTTCACCCATGTCGGATCAATTGAACCTGAGGTCATTATGACTCCCCGCCTTCGCGTGTTTGTTCACGCGGTATACGTCTCGCCACACCCGTCCGGATTGCTGCTTCAATGACAAGCCTACGCATCGATTTAACCACTTTATCGTTGAATACACTCGGGATAATGTAATAACGTGTACGTTCTTCATCCGAGATCGCAGAAGCAATCGCCTGAGCAGCAGCCAATTTCATCTCTTCATTAATTTCAGTCGCCCGGCAATCCAGAACTGCTCTGAACATACCTGGGAAACAAAGAACATTATTAATCTGGTTCGGATAATCTGAACGTCCAGTCGCCATAACGGCAACAATATCTTCGACCAGAGCCGGCATGACCTCAGGTACGGGATTAGCCATCGCAAATACGATGGGATTATCCTCCATCGTCTGTACATCTTCACGCGTCAACAGATTACCTCTCGACAAGCCAATAAAAACATCTGCTCCCCGAATAACTTCTTGCAGTGAACCCGTTTCCAGTTCGGGATTGGTGCGTGCAGCGTATTCTGTCCAGACATCATTATCATACGAATTCGTGCGTACAATCGCTCCGTCACGATCTACACCGATGAGTCGCTTCGCACCAGCAGACAACAAAATATTGCTACATGCCACACCAGCAGCACCAATGCCGCACACGACAATTTTTACTTCATCGATAGTCTTGCCAACCAGCTTGAGTGCATTGATCAGACCTGCATATAAAACAACCGCTGTTCCATGCTGGTCATCATGAAATACCGGGATATCCAATTCTTCATTTAATCGGCGTTCGATTTCAAAGCAGCGTGGAGAAGAAATATCCTCCAGATTAATCCCGCCAAATGCAGGTGATATCGCTTTCACTGTACGAATGATCTCTTCGGTATCCTGCGTATCCAGGCAGATCGGGAACGCATCTACGCCAGCAAATTGTTTGAACAGCATGGCCTTACCTTCCATGACCGGCATCGCTGCTCTCGGACCAATATTACCGAGTCCTAGCACCGCACTACCATCGGAAACAACCGCCACGGTATTACGTTTAATGGTCAGCGAAAAAGCTTTCCCGGGCTCCTCGGATATAGCCGAACATACTCGAGCCACGTCCGGAGTATACACACGGGAGAGGTCTTCCCTGTTATGAATGGGCGTCTTCGGTGTAACTTCAATTTTGCCACCGAGATGCAGAAGGAATGTACGATCTGACACATTAATGATGGACACGCCTTTGAGCTTGCTCACCGCTTCTACAATTTTGCTGTTATCCTGTGAATCGGTGACTGCTACAGTCAAGTCACGCACGCTGACATCCTGATTGGTCGAAATGACGTCAATGGCAATGATGTCTCCTCCAGCTTCCGAGATGACCGAAGCCACTTCGCCAAACTTGATATCTTTCGTTGTCATTTCCAGCCGTATAATAATGCTGTTGCCGTCCAGATTTCTCTGATTCATTTCAATTCCTCCCAGACAATGAAAGTCTTAAGTTGACAAGTTACGTGTTTGTCTTCGCTACGTGGACATGATTATCCTTTATATTGTCCAAAAAAGAGCCCATAAGCCCCATATAGCAGAAAAAGGATTGCCTTGAACCCCTGTTTAAAGGCTCAAGACAATCCATTTCTAATGTTTCTCTATATCTGAAATTCCGTTCGTTCATCGGACCCATCCTGAACTATATGTCTCCAAGGAACACCAGGTGCCCTAGTCTTGTCTATCATCCGAACTTACTTACGATTCGCCGCTCTGCGCAGTACACGAATATCATACGGCTGCAACTTCAAGCTTGCTTCAACCGCTTTTCCGCTAAACACATCCGTGTACGCGTGACTATCCAGCTGGACCTGCTTCTCGTGCTCGGTATAGTTCTGAACAAATACATAATCCGAATCACCATCAGTACGTACATGTGCGGTCGTGCCTGCAGCCATGTCCGACTTCAGTCCACGCTCCAGATCCAGCTCGGCAATCAACTTGCCGTAGAAATCATCATAAAACGGTTCTTTCATCCTCGCTGCCATATAATAAGCTTTACCTGAACCGAACTCGTTCACCGTCAACGCTGGACGTCCTGCATAGAAATCAGAGCGATACACGGCAAGAGATGTTGCACCTTCGAGATGAATCAGGTCGCATAGCTCAATTGCATCATACTCTGTAGTAAGTTCCAGCGCATTGCCCTGCACTGGAATGATTCCATTCCGTTCACGATCATGTAATCCATCGATCTCTTCAGACCAGATGCCAAGCGTTTTGCGAAGTGGACCCGGGAATCCACCCAAGAAACAGAGATCGTTCTCATTAACAATGCCAGACCAGTAGGTTGCAACAAATGTGCCACCTTCCTGTACAAATTTCTCAATCCGTTCTCCTACACCTTCACGTACGAGATACAGCATTGGTGCAACCAAAACTTTATACTTGGATAGATCGGCTTCCATGTCGATGACATCAACCGCTACACCCTTTTTCCAGAATGCCTCGTAGTGAGCTTCTACCGTCTGCTCGTATTTCACCCCAATGTTACGTGGACCTTGTGAATCGTTGACCGCCCAGCGATTTTCCCAGTCGAAAATAATCGCAACTTCAGCAGGGACTGTAGTTCCAACAACACTCTCCATGCTTTGCAGTGCTGTACCTACATCTGTCACATCCTTGAACACACGGGTATGTTCTGTGCCCACATGGTCTACTACTGCGCCATGCAGCTTCTCACTTGAACCACGGCTTTTTCTCCACTGGAAGTACTGTACGCTGTCTGATCCGTGTGCTACCGCCTGCAAAGAGGACAATAAATGCATACCCGGACGTTTCAGCTTGCTAACATCCTGCCAGTTCGTCGAGCTTGGTGTGCTCTCCATGAGCAGGAAAGGCTGTCCGCCTTTGATGGAACGTACAATATCGTGCATCATCGCAATGCGGGACGCTTGTTTTGCATCATCCTCTGCATCATGCCATGTCGGATAACTATCCCAGGAGAGGAAATCAAGAATATCCGCGAACTTCCAATAGTTTAACCCGCCGTAGAATTCCATCAGATTCGTCGTTACTGGCAGATTCGGATTTTTCGCCTTAAGTGGTTTCGTTTCATGTACGATGAAATCGGCTGTCTGATCTGTTACAAAACGACGCCAATCCAGATTCATCGCGTGAACTTGAGTTTCACCATGTGGTGCCGGAGATTCCACTTGACTCCAGTCCGTTACTGTATGGCTCCAGAACGTTGTCCACCATGCATGATTCAGCTCGTCCAATGTGTTGTACTTGTTACGAACCCAGCCACGGAAGGCTTCCTGGCAGTAGTCACAGTGGCAGTCCCCACCGAACTCATTCGAGATATGCCATCCGATGACAGCTGGGTGATCCGAGTAACGCTCGGCCAACTTGCTGTTCATCATCGTTACTTTTTCCCGATACACCGGAGAGGTGTAACAGTGATTATGACGGAATCCATGAAGGTTTCGAACCCGATTCTCGGATACACGCAAAACTTCAGGATACTTCGCTGACATCCAGGCCGGTCTGGCACCGCTTGGTGTTGCCAGAAACGCATAAATCCCGTTTGCCGCAAAACGGTCCAACACCTGATCAAGCCATTCAAATGTATAGACTCCTTCTTCAGGCTCAAGCGATACCCAAGAGAAAATACCGACAGACATGACATTACATTTTGCAAGTTTCATCAAACGAATATCTTCTTCAAGCACCTCTGGATAACGAAGCCATTGTTCCGGGTTATAGTCAGCACCATGCAGCATGTACGGAGCTTTGGTACTTACGGCTGGAAATTTGTATGTCATTTATGAAAACTCCCTTATCGTTGAATTCCCTTTATTTATAATTCCTTTATTCTATACATATGTTTTGGCATCCATCTCTTGTACAGCGGTTAATGCCCTAAATGATTCGAGTTTGCGTCCTTTAAAATCAAACATCGTCAGATTACCCCAATTGTTGGGGTGTCCTACAGACCATTCTTCTTTGCTCGGAATCCAGGCAGGCTCCCAATAATAGAATCCATGTCCAAGACCGCCTGGAACTTCACGGATAATCTGTAAGAAATCCTTCAGATATTGAGTCTGTCCTTCCACACTTGCAGGATAGCCTGGCAGTAACATATCTTCCTGATTCACAATCCATTCAATGCCCTCTGGCTGCTCCAGTGTCCAGGGATATGCCGTCTCAACCACGTTGATTGGTTTACCATAACGCAGTGCCAGATCATTGAGATTGTTACGTAAGGCATCCAGTGTTCCGTGCCACCATGGGTAATAAGACAGACCAATCACATCAAACTCCACGCCAAGCGCTTCAAAACGATCAAAGAATTTGCGGCTCTCGGCATTGTCTCCCCCGCGGTCAATATGAATCATAATCTGAATCGAAGGATCAACCGATTTCACTGCTGCGATGCCATACTTCACAAGACCTGCGAAACGTTGCCACTGTTCATCTGTGTCATGCTCCTCACCACCAACACGACCTTCATTCCATAACATACCTGGCGTAATTTCATTACCGACCTGAACCATATCTGGTAAAGCATCGTGTTCTTTCAGCGCTCGGAGTACATCCGCAGTATATGTGCATACAGCTAATCTGAGCTGTTCATAGGGTAGATTCTCCCAAGCCTTTGGTTTCCACTGATTAGCTGGATCGGCCCAACGATCGGAATAGTGAAAATCGAGCAGAAATTGCAGCCCCTGGGATTTGATTCGTTTGGCTATTTCTACAGTGCGTTCCAGATTACAGAACCCACCGACAGGATCATTCCAAATACGAAGACGGATCGCATTGGCATCATTCAACTTGAGAATTGTAAGCAGGTCTTCCTCCTTACCGTCCGCTTCACGATATGTTCCTCCATGTTGCTCAATTTCGTCCATGAATGATACATCCATGCCGAGAATGAATGGTTGTTCGGTTGAGTGACTCAAAATATCAGCCTCCATTGAATTAGAGATTCATGCTCAGCCTTTTACTGAGCCTAGCGTCATACCTTTTACAAAGAAACGTTGAAGGAACGGATAGACAATCAGAATTGGTGCACTACCGATAAAAATTTGAGCTGCACGCACAGTCGTTTGCGAGATGGTTTCCATCTCCTTCGGATTCATCGCCATCGTGCTCATGTCCCGTTTGATAATGACAGTCTGCATGAATGTGGCCAGCGGATAGTCCTTCGCATTGTTCATGTAGAGCAGTCCGTCAAACCAGGAATTCCAGTGGAACACCATGCTGAACAGGGCAATTGTTGCAATAGATGGCAGCGAGATCGGCAGGAAGATGCTAAACAAGGTTCTGAAATGGTTCGCTCCGTCGATTAACGCCGCTTCTTCCAATTCCTTAGGAATACCGCGGAAGAAGTTCAGCATCAGGATAACCAGGAACGTGTTGACTGCCCCTGGCAGTACCAGCACCCAGAAAGAATCCATCAGACCGATCTTCTGAATAACCATGTAGAATGGAACCAGACCACCGTTGAAAATCATACTGAATACGAAAATCCAGGAGTATACGGTTCTGCCTTTGAATTCGCTGTTCTCCTTGGATAACGGGTATGCTGCCAGGAAGGTAATCAGGAGAGTAACACCTGTACCAATGACAGTACGCAGCAGTGAAATCCAGAGCGAGTTCAGAAAGATCGGATTATTCATCGTTTTTTTATAGGCTTCAAGGGAGAACCCTACCGGCCAGAGACTGACCAGATTCGCATCTGCTGCAGCCTTGTTACTAAACGATACAGCCAGCACGTGAATCATGGGCACAATACACATGATGGCAACAAGAATAAGAAAACTGATATTGATGACGTTAAAGATGCGATAAGATCGTGATTTATGATACATCGTAGTCCCTTCCTTCTCTGTTCGGTCAATTAGAATATGCGGTATCCTGCGTATTTCTTGGCTAGGCTGTAAGATACGAGGATCAGAGCCATACTGATTACGGATTTGAACAATCCAATCGCGGTTGCAAAGCCCATCTCGCCATTTTCGAGCGCCGAGCGATATACGAAGGTATCGATGATGTCTCCTGATTGATAGACGAGCGGATTGTACAAGTTGAAGATCTGGTCGAATCCCGCGTTGAGTACGTTACCCAGAGCCAGCGTTCCTACGACCATCAACATCGGTACGAGAGACGGAATCGTAATATGAAGCGTCTGCTTCCATCGGTTGGCTCCGTCGATCTCCGCTGCCTCATACAATGCCGGATTAATACCGGCAAGGGCTGCGAGGAAGACGATCATGTTATAACCGAACTCCTTCCACACATCCGTTACAATGATCGTTGGTCGGAACAAGCTGTTATCTCCAAGGAAGAAGTATGGTCCAAGGCCGAATGTGCCGAGTACCCGGTTCACCAGTCCTCCTGTTGACAACAGGTCAAGTAAAATCTCTCCGAGGATGACCCAGGATAAAAAGTGAGGCAGATAGACCAGCGTTTGGATCGTACGCTGAATGGCCATCTTGCGAACCTCATTTAGCAGTATGGCGAACACAAACGGAACAAACAGGTTAAAAATCAGCTTGAGTACAGCGATGATCAGGGTGTTCAAGATCACCTGCAAGCTGTCCTCACGCTCGAATAAATATCTAAAGTTATCAAACCCGACCCAATCGGAGCCGCTGATGCCCATCCATGGTTTGTAGTCTTGGAATGCCATAACGATCCCGCCCATAGGCACATAACTGAAAATAATCAGAAAGATGATGGCTGGCAACAGCATTACGTGGAATGGCCAAGTTCGTTTTAAAGTTCTCATGATTGCTCCCCCTGTAATTCTTCCTACTCAAGTACTCTTGAGTGGCTCTATAGGCAAATTATATCAACCTTCCGACACCCCCAAACAGCGCATAAAAGCAATATAAATGGCACAAAAGCAACTACTTTGGGCATGTTCCTGAAAGAGAGACTACTAAGGCCATTTAGCCACGGTTTTAAGGGATTCTTAACAGATTTTGTACCGTAAAAAAACACAGAAAACGCACAGACTTGTACCGTCTGCGCGTCTCTTTTGGCTTTACTTTTTCATGGAGTATAACCGATTATTTCTTCACGCCGTCATACCACTCGTTCACTTCTTGAGTGATCTGATCGCCACCACCGGATTTCCATGTTTGAACAAAGGTATCAAATGAATCTATCGGGCTTTTACCGTAGATGATCTCATTAAACGTTTGGTTCTCGATTTTGTTGAGATAGTCGAGTTTGGATTTCATCGTTTTCGTCGTAGGGCCTGTGAACATATTTTTGAACGAAATATCTTTCTGCTCAAGCAACACTTTTGCCGCTGCAGGTGTTTCAGGTCCATAGTTCACCGCTACGTCTTTTTCCAGCTTGGTTTGCGGCTCTTTGCCATCCGCCAGGTTCATCAACGCTTTCATCTGTGCATCAGGAATCCGCGCGCCGTCACGAACAAGCAGGTAACGCACAACGTTGACATATCCACCATCAATTTCATCCGGTTTTTTCTGTTTGCCATTGGCATCTAGTTGATAGTCATATCCATCAAACAAACCGTTGTCATACTCGCTTCCTGGAGCTGGATCAGCATAGTTGTCGAACAGGTAGTTCTGATATGTGAAGAACGCTTCCGGGTGAGCCATATCTTTTTTGATCAATGTCACACCATTAACAAACTGTGTTCCGTGACGCATGGCTTTGCCATCCGGTCCTGCCGGAATAGCAATCGGCTTCCATACCGCACTCGGCACGTTTTTCACGGTATCAATTAGCGGCCATCCACTCATCCAGTAAGGACCAGGGATAATACCTGCTGTACCTGCAACGGCTGGTTCTGCTGTTTTATTTTCATCCCACAGCGCTGCTTCCTGCGGAATATAACCTTTTTTGAGCCATTCGCTCAATTTGGTCAAACCTTGTTTCATACCAGGATTGATGGAACCATACTCCAGCTTGCCATCTGCACCTACATTCCATTGTTCCGGTAAGGTGCCATATGCGCCAAAGATCCAGGATGGATCTCCCATCCATGTGTTCATGGATTTCTTGAAACCAATGCTGAGTGGTGTGACCTTATCAGGAGCTAATCCATCCGGATTATTATTTTTGAATGCATCCATAACCACTTCCAGTTCGTCAATGGTTTTCGGTGCCTCCAGATTCAGCTTATCGAGCCAGTCTTGACGAATCCAGAGCAGGTAGTCATTGTTATATGCATAATCCAGTACAGGGATCCCCATTCTTTTTCCATCACGGCTGTATTGATTCCATACGTTCGGATCTTGCTCCATCGCTTTTTTCCATGTATCTGAAGCGTATTTATCAAACAACGGTCCAACTTCCTGGTACATACCTGAGTCAATCAAGTCTTGAGCGACAAGATTGTCCGGCTGACCAATCGTAACGATGTCTGGCATGTCTTGTCCGGAGGACATAGCCAAACGAAGTTTGGTTGCGAAGGCACTGTTCGTATCGGTTACAGACCATAGCGATTTGATTTCAATACCAAACTTGTCCTTTGCCCATTTTGTAGCCACGTTATTTTCCATGGACTCACCATTTTTGAATTTCAATTCAGGGTCGATGCCCCATGCTGTCGTGATGGTTACCGCCGGGTCATACTTTTCTTTGTATTCATTTTGAGCTCCAGTTGAGCTTGAAGCTGCACTTTCCTGGTCTCCACTGCCTCCCGAGCATCCTGCAAGTACGACAGTCAGACACAGCGTTGTAGCGAGAAGCGACAAGAATCTCTTTTTCGTTGATTGCGCTCTCATGTTGTTCCCCCTTAAATCGTTTTGGTTACCCTTTCATTATAGAATGGTTATGCATATCAGCCTATGATACGAAATCAAGATTTCTGCACCTTTACCAACTATATCCTCGAACTTTGTTGTATTTATGTCTGGTCCCGGAATTCATTCGGTGTCATGCCGTAATGTTTTTTGAACATTTTGCTAAAATATTGGGGATTTTGATACCCAAGCTCACTCGTAATCTCGTAAATTTTTTTATTCGTATTTTTGAGCAGATATAGCGCACGTTCCATACGCATACGAATCATATAGTCACCAAGACCCTCACCCGTTTCTGCCTTATATATTTTCGAAAGGTACACCGGATGTAAGTACACTTTATCCGCAATCATTTTTACAGACAGATCCTGTCCCGTGTCTCTTGTGACCAGCTCCTGAACCTGCTTGATAACATGTCTGCGACTCTGTACCCCTTCCTGGTCTGACAGTTCTTCCTGTAGCTTCGTTAGCATATCCATTGCCCATCGCCGCAGCTTCTCAGGGGATTGAATCAACTGATGAGCCATCAACAAATCAAACCCCGCGTGATCGATCTCGTGTACCAGATGGCCCTGTTTATGAGCAATGTACATAAAAGCATTCGTAACGGACAAATACATCTCATACACATGCTCTCTGGATAAACATACCTGCTTCGCTGCATCAAATACTGCATTTAACTTTGCAGCTGCAGCCTCCCATTGTTTAGTCTCCAGCAACTGAAGAAGTACCGGCGGCTTGTACAATTCTTCGAGAGCTTGCGCTGCATCATTATCAGGGCGTTTAGCCAGTGTCTGCTCCATATCCATGTAATAGATCTGTTGTTCGTTGGGGCCCGAAAGGACAAGCGAGCCCAAACTTTTACGATATACCGTGGTCAGTTCACTAAACCTAAATGGAGGTGTGATAACCATGGACAGATCTCCTTGAAGAAAGCGCACCACATGATTACGGATAGTCTCTGCAGCAGCTTTTAATGCATCACTACCTATTCGGGAGGCCTCGCTTGGCTCCTGACTTTGCAGAAACATGACCAAACAATCATGCGGTCCACGGCTAAACCAGACATGATATACTTCTCCCAGCACTTCCTCAGCTATATTACCAACAGCAAAATCCATCAGATCCAGCGAATGCTGATCCATGGATGTAAAACGTCCAGCATGGCGAATCAGCATCATGGCCGCAGGCTGCTCCGGCTCCATATGAAGTTCATATTGCGCTAACTGCTCACGCAGAGCTTTCGTAGAAATCTCCCGCCCTAGTAGCAAATCATGCATCAGGTTCTCTCTTAAAATCTTGTAATCCGATTTACGGCCATATAGGAGACGGTGATATTTATCGAATTCATCCCATTCTTCCCGCAGAGAGGCAATCGTGGCGGAGACGGAATTCATAAACTCATCATCGTTAACAGGCTTCAAAATATAGTCCGCCGCCTGCAATTGAATTGCCTTTTTGGCATAATCAAAATCACTGTGACCCGTGAGCAAAATACAGCGTACATGGGGCCAGCGCCGGTGTATCTCCGCTATGAGTTCAAGGCCCGTCATCCCAGGCATGCGAATATCTGTCACGACAATATCCACCGCATTCTCTTCCATCATCTGCAGCGCTTCTTTGCCGGATGCTGCACGCAGTACTGTCGAAACGCCAAGCTCCCCCCAAGGAATTGTTGCTTCCAAGCTTTCTGTTACATACGTTTCGTCATCAACTAGCAATATATCGATCAACTTACTCACTCCTTAGTTCATATATTTATTCTACTCTTCGGCTTCGGGTAATCCTTCAGGTTCAATAGGCCATGACAAGCTGATCCGTATTCCCCCCAGCTCTGATTCAGTGATATGAATACCGCTCTTCTCCCCATACCTGAGTTGAAGTCTCTGGTTCACATTCCACAGTCCGCAGCCCATCTCCTGATCCATCGTACCTGTGAGTTTGACCAGCAGGGCTTCTCGTTGTTCTAGTGTCATACCTTGACCATCGTCTTCTACAATTAAAACCATGTTGTCCTCCTGTCTCTCACCAGAAACTCTAATCTGGCCCGCTTCTGCATCCGCCTCAATTCCATGGATGACCGCGTTTTCGACCAAAGGCTGAACGATCAACGGCGGCACTTCCATCCGCAGCATGTCTTCCGGCAGATCAAGCGTATAATGGATACGCTCCATGCGCATACGCTGAATCTCTAGATAGTTGGTCACAAATTCAATCTCTTCCGATAGTGGTACAAGATCCCGTTCCTGTCTTGTCGTATATCTGTAATATCGGGAAAGATTGTGCGACATCGCTACAACGGCATCCACACGTTTGAGCTTCGCCATACTGGTAATAAACGAGAAACAATTGTAAAAGAAATGCGGATTAATCTGTGATTGCAGTTGCTTTAACCGGGCTTCCCGAACGTGGATCTGCTCAAGATACACATGTTCAAACAGCTGCTGAATCTTCTCCACCATCGAATTGAAACGCTCTGACAGAAAGCTGAACTCATTGCGACCCTTTGGCTGGATACGCACCGAATAATCCTCCTGCTTTAATCGCTGAAATCCGCGAATCAGTTGTTTCACCGGTACTTGAACCTGCACGTATAACAGGTAAGCAACGGTAAAGCTCATCAGTAACAGACAGATCATCGCAGAGTAAAATAAGAGGTTCGACTGCTGAATAGGTTTCAATATATCTGACAGCGGCATATAATCTACCAGGTACCAGCCTGTTGTACTAGATTTTACAGAATTGACCATATATGGTTCATTATCAATGATTACCGTTCGATTTTCCACGTCTTGAAGCGTGCGACTGGATAACTCTTTGATTAATTGATTGGTTAATGTAC
Organism: Paenibacillus sp.; assembly: GCA_017512705.1. Lineage (GTDB taxonomy): Bacteria > Bacillota > Bacilli > Paenibacillales > Paenibacillaceae > Paenibacillus. The sequence goes on along the minus strand of JAFWEX010000130.1, from coordinate 15,528 downwards.
GGTCGGATGTCCGGTTATAGATCACTCCTGTTTCTTCACGAAAATAGAAGGGGTCATGTCTGCCGTCGCCTTTGAATTTATCGAGCATGTCCCGAATGTTATCGCTATCAAACTCTAGCTTGATAATAGTTTCTGCATTTTCAGCAGGGTCCTCTATTCCATAAGGAGATACGGTGATCCAGCTGAACATAAACCGCCCGTCTTTCATTTTCTGAACATCCCAGCCAGAGACGATATTTTCTTGTAATGCCTGCTTATCGTATGTACGAGCATCCCGTTCCGAGATAACTCTGCCCAAAGACGGGGAGTAAAGGTATAACTTGGTAGTCCAATTCGATGAGCTTTCCTGAATACTCAGCTTGTTTTGGATTCGCTTGACCAGATTAATCGCATCCAGATCAAAGTAACTACTCTCTGCAAAGATTCGCCGAAAGCTTGCAATATCGGGGTCATGAATCAGCAGGTTAGGCCAGGACGATAACAATTCAATATTGGAGTTGACTTGATTTTGGAAAAATTCAAGTTGATTACTATACGAACGGTTAAGCTCCGCTCGCAATACAGCTGTTGTTTTATGATTGGAGTACCAATAGAGGAGCACAACGGGGATTAGCATAATCAGTATCAAAATGACCATTTTTGAAAATAGATTCGTTCGATATGTCATAGAAGTTTTCATCTCGCTTTATTTTCATTTTCTTTTTCTAGATTTTGCCGTGACATTAATTGTAATCATGTAAGCTGTAAATACAATCATTTTCTTCGACATGCGCTGTAACGACCTCATTAGATAATTTATTAATCAGATTACCCCACTATTATCGTAAGCGTTATCATCACGATGGAAAAGGAGAAAAAAGCAAGTTCTTAGCACTAAATTCAACTTTCAAGTACAAAAAAAGCCGGCAATGTGCCGGCACCATATTCATAAACAAGTCAGACCATCTATGTTTTTCATCGTACAAATGAATCATGTTTTTATTTTATGTACTTGTTGCTAAACTCCATATATTACAAACTAAGGAACATTATAATCAAATGATGTATTCGTTCCATCCACAGCCACATTCAATACGACATCGTTCAATCTGCCTCTCACTTGCAACGGACACTCTGCCACACCAGAGAATTCAAGTTTACCTGTATAAGTTGTACGTGGTTCAATTTGGATCGGAATGGCCTTTAATTGAACCGATCGCAAGGAATTGGATAGGGGGTCATCCTCATTATGATAACTTCCTGCCAAGTCAGGCTTCACCATTGCAACTACCGGTGAGCTGCTATAATTTTTCAAAGTTAACTCACAGATTACCAGGGTCTGTCCATTAGACGACACATCATAAACACAGGAACTGTTATTCTGCATATAGGCTATTCCGTTCATTCCCCCAGCCCCCCATTTCACTACATACATGACCTTATCCGTTACATAGGAATAGCTGATTATGACGACTAGAACAGCAATCCACAATCTTCTCGCCAGTATTGGAAATTCAATCATCATCTCCTTGCGTGTCAGATAATACCCGCAAGCCAGCATGCCAAGCCCAAAAAAAATAGTGATATGTACACCGCTCAAATAGGATGTGGTATAAGGCGAAATACCAATGGATAATAACAACGAATCGCCTACCGAAAAACCAAGGTGGTGCTTAAAGGTAAATATGATGGCGAACAACAGTAAAGCCCCTGAGAACACAAGCCTTGTTCTCGACATGTACACACCTCCTAATTAACCACCTTATTATATCATATTTTTCCTATTTTTGATGAACAACCCAAACGACAAAAAAAAGGAGTTATCGGTTATAACCGATAACGTCCCTTGGAATGCCTGCCAGATCAAGTGATTTGTGAATCACCCTGTCCATCAGAAACTATTTACTTCATTTTATTTTTTTGCCAGGAATGCATCCAACTGCTCCTGTTTAGCTGCGATAATTTTATCAATACCCGCTGCTTTTAACTTTTCCAGATACTTTGGAATCATTTCATTTGGATCAACAGCACCCGAAGTCATCCCAGGCTTAAACTGTTTATTTACGTTATTAACAGCCGCAATTTCGTTTTTAACCGATTGGCTGTTGAAGGTGAAACCAAGAGCAGGCGATTTTACCCCTTTAGCATTAAACTCTTTGAACTTTTCCCATTTTTGTGGATCTTCGTTATCCCATAGGTAGTTCAGGAACTGATTACCCAGCTGCCATTGTGCACCTGGATTGTAGGTACGGCTGTTCGCATCAACACCGTCAGGCAATTTGATGATGTTGTCTTGGCCTTCTACTTTTACATAGTGTTTGCCTTCAATACCGAAGTTAAGCAGGTTGTTGATCTCTTTGTCCGAGTGAAGCAAGTTAATGACCTGCATCGCTTTCTCAGGCTGTTCCGAAGAGCGGGAGATCGCAAGCATCGCACCTGATGCATCCCCTGTTGTAATCGTCGGACTTGTCATCTCAATTTGCGTGAGCGGATGACCAACATAACCCTCTTCTTCCTTGTCTTTACCTGGCTTCATACCATCCGTCCACATGAATGCTTTTCCGGCTTTCGCCTGGTCTTTCGGGAAAACATTGGATGTTGCTGCATCACTGTTGATGTAGCCTGCTTGATACCATTTGCGCGCAAGCTCGGCTGCTTGTTTGAACTCCGGTGTTTCCACCTCGTTCAGTACAGTAGTGGAGCCGGCTGTCTTGGAAATGACACCCGGTACTGATGCATCACCGAGATAATCCCAGTCCAGATTTTCCAAAAGCCCGTTACCATTGGTGTTGGACATATAGAATGGAGTAACAGACGGTTCGTTTTCCTTAATCGTTTTGAGCAGTGGCTCCAGATCAGCCCACGTTTTTACTGTGGTCAGATCCATCTTGTATTTGTCAGCCAGATCCTTGCGTACGAGTACGCCGCGTGTAGCTGCAAGTTCCTTGTTTGTTGGTACACCATAGTTCACGCCATCTACTTGAGAACCTTCCAGGAAGGCAGGATCCAAGTTTTTCTTAATATCCTGACCATGTTCATCAAGCAGATCATTCAGAGGCAGGAATGCACCCTTGGCTACATTTACCGTATAGTTCTGCCAAGCAGCGGTGAATATAATGTCTGCTTTTTCCCCGGAGGAGATCATCAGGTTCAGCTTGTTATCCCATTGACCCCAGTCAACAGCGTTGATTTTAAGCGTAGCTCCGATCTTTGGCTCCATCTTTTTGTTGATTTCAGCTTCTACAAGCGCAACATCTTTCTGAGGTGTACCTGGATAGAACAATGTGACCTCATAAGGTTTAGCCCCTTCCTTATTCGGTGTGTTACCTTCCGCACCTGGAGTTGCTGATCCCCCTTTGTCGGACGAACAGCCAGCAAGCACCAACGCCAGTACCATAGCCGCGGCTGTCATGCGTGACCATACCTTTAACGATTGAACCAAATTGAACCCCTCCTGTTCATATAATGGACCCTTTTACCGTTTTGCCCCAATTCCTAATAAAACGGTAAAGCATTTCTGTATATGCCCTTTCGTCTATCTCAGTTAACCTTGCCACTCCACTAACCGGTGGGAGTCATCCTTTCACAGCACCTACTGTAAGTCCTTTGATGAAATAACGCTGGAAGAATGGATACGCCAGTACAATTGGACCTATACCGACGACAGCCATCGCCATTTGCAGCGTTTTGTTTGGCAGATTCAGAATTCCACCTTGTGACGAGATCTGTGAAGAGACGTTGGAGTTGGTTGTTAGATATTGAATATCGAGCAGCGTCCGGTACATAAGGTACTGAAGGCTGATCGTCCGGTTATCCGAAATGAAAATCATACTGAGATACCAGTCATTCCAGTAATTCAGCGTACTGAACAGTGCCACGGTAGCCATTACGGGTAATGAGAGCGGTAGTACAATTCGCCAAAACGTTTTGAATTCACCTGCTCCATCGATGCGCGCAGATTCCAGAATGGATACCGGAATGGAGTTCGCGAAGAACGTACGCATGACAAGCACAAAGAACGGAGATAACAGCAGTGGCAGAATAAGTGCCAGGATCGAATTTTTCAGATCTAGTACATTAACGTAAACCAGATACCAAGGGACCAGACCGCCGTTAAACAACATGGTGAAGAAGATGAAGAAAGCGAACCAACCCCGATATGGCAAATCTCTCCGCGAGAGCGGATAAGCATATAGTGCAGTCAGGGCTACACTCGTAATCGTACCTACGACTGTAACAATGATAGAGATTCCATACGAGTGGATAATTTGATCCATATCTTTAAACAGGAATTCATAAGCCTTCAGACTGAATTGCTCTGGAATAAGCTTGTAACCATTCGCTACAACAGTTGTCTCGTCTGAGAAGGAGATAGCGAAGACCAGTATGATCGGCACGATACAGGCAATGGCATAGAATAGAAACATGAAATGAATGACGGCTGCGGAACGCTTGGATACCGCTAATGGATCACGTGTTTTCACAACTGACTTGCCTCCTCTCAAAATAGTGCATTATCTTTGTCGATCCGCCGAACGATGGTATTCGATACCAATACAAGCACAAAACCGACAATCGCTTGATACAAACCTGCTGCAGATGACATCCCGATGTCACCGCCAATAAGGAATGTCCGATATACATACGTATCAAGTACGTTGGTTACCGGGAACAGTGCACCTGATTCCAGCGGAACTTGATAGAACAAGCTGAAGTCTGCATAGAAGATACGTCCGATCTGAAGCAGTGTCATAATCACAACGAGTGGAATTAGAAAAGGAATCGTAATAAAACGAATCTGATGCCACTTGGATGCGCCATCAAGCACAGCAGCTTCATAATACTCTTCGTCAATACCCACTACTGCGGCAAGATAAATGACAGCATAATAACCGATGTTTTTCCACGTATTTACAAGTGGCAAGATGTACGGCCAATACTTGGGTTCAGAGTACCAGTCAATCGGCTGCCCTCCGAACATCTGCAGAATGGTTGAGTTCATGAACCCTGAGTCCTTGCCGAGGAAAGCCAAAACGAGATAACTGACTACGATCATCGATAGAAAATATGGCAATAACATCAGAGACTGATACAGTTTGGACATCGCTTTGTTTTTGACTTCATTAAGCAAAATAGCGAGACCTACACCGACAAACAAATTAAGTGCGATGAATACGGTGTTGTATGCAAGGGTGTTTCGCGTAATCTCCCATGCATCACTGGTTGAGAACAGATATTTAAAATTATCCCACCCGCTCCACGGGCTTCCCCATATTCCATCAGCGTAGTTTACATTTTTGAATGCGATCAGAACGCCAAACATCGGCATATAGTTGTTAATCAACAGAAATAGAATACCTGGCAGAAACATCAGGTATAACACCTTGTACTTGCCAAGATTGTACAACACGGATTTGCGTTTTCGAACCGTGCCTTCTGGTATCTCCGATATGCGTACGCCCTTACCCGCTTGGGGTTGTGTCTTCATAACGTGTTCTCCCTCACTCCTCTTGAATTCTTCCTCAGGATGAAGCTCCGTGCGCCTCCTGTGGTTCAAGTATACGGCGGGGAGATCAAGTCCACTATCTGCTGTGGTGACCTGTTCAATGATCAAATTATGACTTTCACTTCAATCAACATAAACAAAAGCGCAGCATGCTGCGCCTGATCACATCGTTTTGGATTGTTTGCGAAACTCTTGTGGAGTGATGCCTGTGCATTTTTTGAACATTTTCGTAAAATGAGAATAATTATAGTAGCCGACCTTGCCCGCGATATCTGTAACTTTAACTGTGGATTGGGACAGTAAGGTTTTTGCCATGGCCACTCTGCGCTGAAGGATGAACTCGGACAGAGACATCCCTTTTTCCTTGCGGAACAAACGTGACAGATACGCCGGGTTAAATCCGGCAAAAGCAGCGAGTTCTTCTCGCATCAACTCTTCACCGATATGATTTTCAATGTAAATACATAATTGATCCACAATCGACATCGGGTTCTGATCGTCCGGGTACAACACTGGAATAACACGATCAATGAGATCCAGTGTCCACTGTTTTAACTGCGGCAATGACCTCGTCACCATCGTTTCTTCCGGCTCCCGTTCTCCGGGATATAGGCTCCGAATAGACACATTGTTCTGGTGTAACAGCGGATAAACGAGGTGTAGCATGGCATGATAGTATAGTTGCAGCATCTCCGGAGACAATCCCTCCTGGGCGGCAAGCAGCTCAAAAATCTCGTCCACACGCTCACGTAGATCATTCACTTTGCCTGTCTCCAACAGAATGGATAGCTCCGAGAACCATGGAATAGGTAAGAATCGATCTTCATGACCTCGATCCCGCTCATCATATACAAAAACCTCTTCCAATTCCCTAATGTTGCGTCTCTCCATCTGCATTAGTTCATTTAACATACCTTGCAGCTCTGTTACGGCTATCGGCGCACCTACATAGCAGGACAGACGACAGTAGAAGTATGTGCCGCACTCTTGAATATAACGCTGACATCGCAGCTCCGCCTCACTGGTAGCAAGAATGTTACCGTCTTGTTCGTAGGCCAGCACAATGTTTAGTCCACTGTGATCTTGAAACACTTCACCGGGTTTGTCACCCAGCAATATTTCTCTAGCTGCGTTGCGAAGAGCGTATTCCAGTACTTCCTCATCGCGCAGATTAAACTCACGCACCCATTCCTCCACCGATATGACGATCGGCAGAACTCGAACCTCGGGATTAATCTCGGCTCCGTACAATTCTGCTAGTTCCTGAAGCCGCTGTGGTGTAAGCTTACTACGCTGGGATACGGCATCCTTCCAAAAACGTTCCGTCAGTAGAGGTTTATGGGTTTTCCAGCGTTTGTATACGCTCTCGTAAACTTCATTGGTTCGTGTGCGCTGCTCCCCGTCCTTGATCTTCTCCAATGCGCGCGTAACCACTTTGAGCAGTTGATCTGCGGCAGCAGGTTTTAACAGATAATCGAAACTGTTCAGTTTGATGGCTGTCTGCGCATAGTCAAATAAGGCATGACCCGTTAAAAATATCGTTAATATGCCGGGATCATGCTTCAATACCCAACTTTGCAAGTCGAGTCCAGTTTCCCCAGGCATCTCGATGTCACAGATCAGGATGTCGATGGCACTGGTTCGAATAACCTGTCTTGCCTCTTCGACATCACACGCCCCGAATACCCGATCTATCCCCGCTGCCTTCCAGTCTACCCCCTCCAACATTGCTTCCAGAGCATACACTTCATCATCCACGATCAACAGGTTCCGCATAAGTTCCTCCTTCTTGCTCCTCGGTCTGAGCAGGCAGATTAATGCTTACTGCAGCGCCTCCGTCTAACCCATTTTCAAATGTTAGCCCCGCATCGGGACCATACGTCACCAGCAGTCTGTGGGCAACGTTCCATATTCCAATATGCTGCCCCCCAGGATCTTTGGCATATTCCCCCCGTTGCAGCTGCGTCAGGAGTTCTGGTTTGAATCCCACACCGTTGTCCATGATCTGAAGCTGGAGCAGACCATCTCTATCCTGACTTCTCCATCCTGCATCCAAACGCGCAGTAATACGAATTACAAATGACTCCGTTCTGCGTTGAAAACCATGGATAATTGCGTTTTCTACAAAAGGCTGGATTGTGAGTGGTGGCATCACATAATGCCCCGCATCGGTATCGATATCAAGCTCAAAATCCAGCTTGCTCGGGAACCTTAACTTCTGAATTTCAAGATAATGCCGGATATGCTCCATCTCTTCATTCAGCGTGATCACTCGTTTGCCAGCTCGTAAGCTCGATCTGAAATAATCAGCAAGATGACCTGCCATCTGTTGCACCAGTTCATGTTTTTGCAAGGAAGCCAGGCTATGAATAATATTCAGGGAGTTCAGATAGAAGTGAGGATTAATCTGCATCTGCAACTGTTTGAACTCTGCCTCACGAGTACGCAGCTTCTCCTCATACACATCAATCTTCAGATGCTGAATCTCTTGAATCATCTGATTAAAGCTGCGTGTGACGAACTCCAGCTCTGACGAAGATGGCGCTTCCAATTTCACATCCAGTTCCCCGCGGCTAACTCTCCTCATCCCCCGGATTAAGGCATTCATTGGACGGAAAAGAAGCTGCCTTAGGAAGAACAGCGCCGTAACCAAAATTACAGCCGCTCCAATGGGAAGCAGCCTGATGATCTGCTGGAAAAACGGCAGATTGCGCATCATATCTTCCTCTGGCAATAACACGACATAATTCATCTCGGACATGGCCGAGGGAATGCCGACCATCAGATACTGACGAGCTGTGCGACCCGGTTCAGAGATTACTTGATATGGACTCTCCAAACCGTTCAAATGTTCGGCAACCAGCTTGATCTGTCCGGTATTTAACGTTGAATCAGATAAAGCTCTGCCATCAGGTGTTACGATAACAGCTCCCCCTCGATCTCCTGATCCAGTAAACTGCTGCGAGTCATTCAGCGCATTCATATCGACTAGTGCCCCGGCATAAAACTGCTGATTGATCCGCACCGTCTTCACAAGCGCATTGAACGATCCTCCGCGGACAATGCTCCATTCCGGTCTCTGAATGTCACCCTCCAGCTGCCGCATCTGAGAAGGCATATTGCGCTGCACCACGGATTTTTTAATATCATAATTGCCGGCTGTCGCGAGGAGAAGATCATCATTCACCGCATCATATAAAAAGAACGAATCGATGAGATTGTAAAAACCGATATCGGTCATAAACTTGTTCATGATTCGCTGCTTGGCAATAATATAGTCTCCACTTCCGTATGTGAGAAAGAACAGGGAGATGATATCGGGGTCTCGCTCGCCCAAACTATATAAATATCGATTTGTCTCTTGTAATACGCGTTCATTTTGCTCCACATTTTTGGCCAAATGATTCATATTGGTGAGGGATACCTTATCACGTACCACTTTCATGGCATACACATTGTTGTAGTATAGCAACATGAACAGCGGCAGCATAATTAGCGTTAGTCCCACAATAAATTTAAAGCGCAATGAACGGATCAAGTTCATAGATTACCGTCCTTTATATTCAGTCTGATCTGAACTTTTCTAAATTCTACCTTAATATGGCATGTATATTGTAATCACCTCTGATTAACGTTGTCTATCAGATTCGGTGACTCTCATATGTGCGTTCTTGTGACTTGGTATCTACGTCTACAACTGATTTTTGACTGCTTCGTTCCACTCATATAATTCTCTGGTTGTAAAAAAAATCCTGCTTTAACACAAAACGAATTGAAGACGAACACTCTGCTCTTTCCGTCATTTATGAAAACAGGACATCCCTTTATTTTCTCACAACCTCTACGAACTCCTGGTGCTGGCATGCATAGGATATATCACTCCCAGGGCAGATGACCAGGGGTGCAAGGAGGTTGTCATCATGATGAATATTCAACTCGTCCCGTTGCATTATGTTTATTTAGCTTTTATCGTCCTGATTATCGCTGTTATGATTCGGCGCAGAGATACAACGATTATCTGTGTTGCAGGCATTATGACCATTGGACTGCTGGCAACCGAAACGTTAAGCGGCTCCGTCGCTGGAGTCTTTAACAGTTTTATATACGCTACCAAGGAATTGTTGGGCACGATCTTTATTATTTCAATTATCGTTGCGATGAGCCGCGTACTGATTAGAACAGGCATTAATGAAGTGATGGTGGCCCCGCTTACCCGTTTTATTCGTACACCTCAAGCGGCATATTGGGGCATCGGACTCTTTATGATGGTGGTGTCATTATTTTTCTGGCCTTCTCCTGCTGTAGCATTGGTTGGTGCAGTCCTTCTTCCCGTAGCGGTAAGGGTGGGATTGCCTCCTATGGGAGCCGCCATCGCGATGAACCTATTCGGACACGGGATTGCTCTATCGGGTGATTATATTATTCAAGGTGCCCCGAAGCTTACAGCGGATGCAGCGGGTCTGCCTGTTACATCGGTCATGACGGCCAGTGTTCCTCTTGTACTCGTTATGGGTGCGGTATCGACCCTTACGGCTTTTTGGATGCTGCGCAATGAAATGAAATCGACACGTGGACTCAAACAAGGTTTTGGGTATATGAAGCAGCCTGAATCACACACCGACCAACCTTCGCCGTCGCAAGTTCAAACCATGCCTCTACGTCTAAGAAAAGCATTCGCTCTTATCATCACGCTGTTATTCGCACTTGATGTAGTCCTGATGTTTGTACTGAATCTGCAAGGCGGGGATGCAACAGCTTTAATCGGTGGCACAGCCGTCAGCATTCTGATCGTAGTCTCACTTGTAGCACATCGATATAACGGGTCAGAGGAAACCACCCAGTATTTAATTGAAGGGTTCCAATTCGGATTCAAAGTATTCGGTCCGGTCATTCCGATTGCCGCATTCTTTTATCTCGGGGATGCTGCCATTACACAGTTATTTGCTAATCCACTTCCTGAAGGGTCACACGGAATTGTTAATGATCTGGGGGTTGCGCTTGCAGGGCTAGTACCTCTGAATGGAACTGTCGGGGCAATTATGATGACTGTCACAGGAGCAGTGACAGGAATGGACGGCTCAGGTTTCTCAGGAATCTCCCTGGTCGGTTCTATTGCGGCTATGTTTGCAGGCTCAGCAGAATCAGCTCCGACACTTACTGCACTGGGTCAGGTCGCGGCCATCTGGGTTGGGGGCGGAACGTTGATTCCTTGGGCATTGATTCCGGCGGCAGCAATCTGCGGGGTTAACCCGTTCGAACTGGCGCGCCGCAATCTAAAACCAGTTATGCTTGGATTAGCTGTAACGACAATTGTTGCTATTTTTCTAATCTAATTGGAAACGACGTGCTTCACTCGTCCAACTTGCCCGTTTGTCAATCGCACTTTGATACCATGTGGATGTGTCGGCGAATTGGTTAACAGATCTTTGACAAACCCTCGAGTCAATTTGCCCGAAGACTGATCCTGCTTCAGTACGATGTCGACCTCCAGACCCGGCCTGATATCTGCTCTCTTTTGTCCATTCATTTCTTCACCTTCTCTTTGACGAATTTCAATATACCAGAAAAATTATCCATAATTAATATGAGCTTCTCTTGGACTTCATCTATTGTAGACGTTTGAACTGCAAAACGAAAGAGCAGCACATATCTATGCACCGACTCCCCTAATTCAACATCATAAAAAAACAGCATCTTATAACTCTAACACACAAAATAACCGCAGTACCCCAATCATTCGGGACTGCGGTATAGATGAGCCTATAAACATTGCCTAAGTATACCTATCTTTAGGTATAACAAGGACAAGCCTCTTATGGCCTTCTAGCTAACTTGTTGGGGGTTGCTGCGACTTATTGATGAATGGTGAATGGTGGGTGGCTTGTTGGCAATTTGATAATGACTTGCTGACAACCCCTCCTATTAATATGACCGCTTTCCATTATGGCAATGAAGTCGACATCCCATCTTTAGCGGCTTCACGTGCTTTCACCGCAAGCAGTTCAGATACGGTCACGAATTGATATCCTTGCTCCTGCAGTTTAGGTAAAATCTTTCGCAGGGCATCGATCGTATGAGATCTGCCCACTATTTTGTCGTGAAACAACACAATATCACCATTACGTGCATTCTTCAGCACCTTGCTCACAATGGCTGATACGCCGGGTGAAGCCCAATCTCGGGTATCTTGATGCCAGGACCACAATATGATGGTATACCCCTTCTGCTTAGCGGCATTAATCACCATTTCGTTATAGTAACCTCCTGGAGGCCTAAACAGGATTGGACGCTGCACACCCGCCTCTACAATTGAGGCTTCCGCTGCTTCTATGTCTTTCATGTACTGACCAGCAACCGTTGAGCGAACCGCATACGTATGTGCAAACGTATGATTGGCAACCTCATGTCCTTCGAGCTGCTCCTGTTTGATGATGTTAGGGTACTTCTCTGCCCATTTCCCGAGTACAAAAAAGGTTGCCTTCGCTTGATGCTGCTTCAATATAGCCAGAATCTCAGGTGTCTGAACAGGGTCAGGTCCATCATCAAAGGTAAGAGCGATCAGTTTGTTCTGAGTGGGAACTTCCCATACAATCTCTCCACGCTCTTCATAATACTGACGATTCTTATGCACTGGCTTAGCGTACGCTGAACTTGATGAACTGCTCAGCATCATCACAATGAGTAAGAACATTGCGGTTAATCGGTTAGCTTTCAGGCTCATGGCGTATCCTCTCTTTAGTCATAGGTATACTCACCGTTAGCATTTCCCGATTCCTGCAAACTCATGAATGATAAAGCTAATCATTCTTCAGAGCCGTTGCTTCCACATCATTAATATAACGCCGTAATCTAGCTGCAATATCACGAGTGATCTCACCGTTTTCATACAACTGCTGCACCGTATTACGCTGTTCCTGAATCGCCAGCATCTGGAGTTCCAGCTTATCCTGATTAAATGGATCTTCTGTCTTGTCCAGATTCCATACACGTAACTTTGCGATGATCCGTTCGTATTTGGAGATAACGGAAAGGGCGACCACACGATTAGCATCGGTCATCTGTGCTCGAATGGCTTGGATGGCTGCCTCAGAAGTACGCAGTTTTACCTTGCGAAACAATTCAGCATTTTCTACTTGAAAGGGCGGGTCTTGTTTCTTGAAACGGCTCGTGAACAGTTGACTGAGCATACGCCCGATCTCATGAAATGATGCTAGAAACTGCGTATTAATTCGATTCGAGAGCATCATCTCCTTCCGATCCAGCCAATAATCACATTTGAATGCTGCTTCGGGCCCAATGGCATTCTCATCCCTCATGGCTTCAATCTCTTTCCGTTCGGCACGGGTAGCCAACAGGTTTATGGCTATTTCCTGCTTTTGCATGACCTTTCGATTATCCGCGGTGAACTGTCCTGTTACCTGTTTATTATATTTGGATAGGTCTGATACAACCGCTAGCGCAGCTGCTTTATTTTCGTCGTTCATCTCGGATTTGACGGCTCGAATGGCAGCGTTCAACATAATGTCCTGAGCTCTGCGTTCAGACTGCTGCGGTGTATTTTCTACCGAGGATCTCTCCTCATCCTTGGCTAACACAGGCAATAACACACTGGCAGCGATCAAAGAGAAAAGTATCACGCCAGCCGCTAGGAAAATAATTAAATCCCGCTCGGGAAACGGCGTTCCACTCTGGAGTACATATGGAATCGAAAATGCCCCGGCCAGCGTTACAGCACCTCTTACTCCCGAAAGAGAGAGGATCGAGATGTCTTTTATTCTAGATTTCCGAATAGATGAATTCGCGCGCAGCCATTCATGGCCTTGCCAAAATAGGTAAATCCACAGGAAACGAAGCAGTATAAGCAACATTGAGATGAAAATAACATAACCCAACATTTCAAAATTATTAAATGATTCGTTCACAAAAATCTTCTTAACCACATCAGGTACCTGCACACCCAATATAACAAATACCAGACCGTTCAGAATAAATAAAATAACAGACCAGGTGCTCGCCGACACGACCTGCATCTTAAGTTGAACCGATTCCGCGCGATCACGTTCAATCGCCTGAATAATACCGCCTGCGACTACGGCCAGAATACCGGAAACTCCAATCTCTTCACTTACCAGATAGATCACAAACGGAGTCAGAATCTGAAGCAACATATGGATCGTCACATCTTCCATGCCCAGTCTTCGAATCCATACACCTAACCGGATAAATATGAATGACATGAAGGCACCAGCCAGCAGCCCCCCTAAAGCGATGATGATGAAACTGACCGTAGCCTGAGCCAGTGAAAAAACACCCGTAACCGTAGCAGCAATTGCAAATTTGAATGCTACCAGACCCGAAGCGTCGTTCATTAATGCTTCGCCTTCAAGAAGTCTATGTATACTCTTAGGCAGATGAACACGTCCAGCCATGGCTCCAACCGCCACTGCATCTGTCGGGGACAGAATAGCAGCAAGCGCGAAAGCAGCAGGAAGTGGAATGGTTGGAATTAACCAATGTATTGCATATCCGGCTAGAGCCACGGTAACAAATACAAGTCCGAGTGCGAGAAGAAGTATGGGTGCGCGCAGGTTCCACAAATCTTGCCTTGGGGTTCTCTTCCCATCGTTATACAATAAAGGCGCTATAAATAACACGAAAAATAATTCCGGTTGAAGTGGCAAATGTACCCCCGTTGGCATCAATGCAACAACAATACCCAGTGCAATCTGTATTAGCGGAACAGGTATAAAAGGGATGAACCGGTTCATTACATTAGATAGACCGATTAGCCCCAGTAAAGCAAGCACAGAAATAAACAGTTCCATAATGAAAGTCCTTTCCGCTACGAAATCAAGCTGCGTTGAGATGTTTTTTTATTTTACAAAGCATAGATGCTTATAACAAAGTTTTCATATTCAATTACCCACTTCAATAGAACCGTTACCGTAGGATCAAACAATTTGATTGATGTTATATAAGATGTACAATATGTTAAGGACCATACTCTTTCAGAAAGGAACATTCAACTATGGCTTTTGGGATTACTCGAAAGGAACTTGCAGCGTGGAAAGAGCAGGTGGATCGCGGTGAAATTGCCTATCTTACTCATTTTTGGATCGATAACAGGTTCCCAGGGGTAACCAGCGTCACCAAAGTCGGATGCGCAGATCTGAATCGCCTGGAACAGTGGTGTCGTGAACATGGTTTAGACCCCGGTTACATTCATCGAAGACAACCCTTTCCACACTTTGATCTAATCGGCAGCAGACAAAAAGATATCTTGAAGCAGGAAGGTCTGAGCGATCATATATCCCGTTTTCATCTGTGATCCTGCTGAAACACCAAAAACGCCAGTCTTCACGATTCATACCTGCAACCAGGGACGAATACATGAGGACTGACGTCTGTCGGATATCTCATACATTAACGATATGTCTGCTCCAGAGACTTCATTTTCTCTAGCAGCTTCATTTCTATCTTTTTGAGCATGCCCAACATTAACTGCTGTTCTTCTTCCGTAAGCGCTTGTAGCAATTCCCATGTCATCCGGCCTCGGTTAGCGTTTAAGGCTTTGGCCAATTGCTCACCTTCTTCCGTTAAGGAAAGCCACACAATTCTGCGGTCCTCTTCGCTGCGAACCCGCTGTATCAAGTTCTCACTTTCCAACTGATTGAGCACAATTGTAGTTGCTCCAGATGACAGACTAAGTTGACGCGCTACATCGACAGCCATGCAACGTTTTTCACGTAGAATCATACCCAATATATGGCTTTTCGTTGGATTCAGCTTGCAGTTATTTTCCGACTTCTGCTGCTGGTCCAATACTTTATTTTTATATCTGAAGAAGGCCTCCAACAATTGATCGACGTTTGCCAATTGCGAGTTTCGCTCCGTATTCGGGCTCATATCCGTTCCTCCTGCCTTTCATCATAACCTGCCTTTTATTGTAACATATTTACACACATTTGGGTTTGGAAATAAAAACGACGTATCCTGAGGAGCTATGTAACAAATCCTTATATGTATTGAGAATTTACAGTTTA
>JAFWEX010000129.1 GCA_017512705.1 Paenibacillus sp. | reverse complement strand
ACGTTAGACGAAACTAATTAATAGGAGTGAAGATATGGGGAAAATTGAGACTTGCGAGGTGCAACAAGCCCTTTTAGATATAATTGAGGAGTTTAAAACTAGCCCAGACGATTTCAACGAACTTGCGTATATCTCAGCGACTAATAAAAGTGAATCATATCTTCGGGATAAGTTAGCTATATATTTTCAAAAAAAATTTCCAGAACTGATAGTATCGAGAGAGTATCTACATAAAAGTGGTTTACTTGATGATACGAGCGAAAGATATGATATTGCAATTCTTGAGAGGGTAAACAATACAAATGTTGAACCAGTATTGATAATAGAATTAAAGAAATGGTATTGTCATGACGTACCATGCAAGAAAGTTTGGAATGCATTAATTAGTGATGAAATGAAAGTAGATCTTCTATCAGAAAAATTGGGACGGATGATTGACGTTATTCAAATTATAACGTTCACACATATCACTAATAGAGTAACCGATGACTTACACAATGGAGTTATTAAATATCAATCATTTATTAATGACGATATACAGAAGGGGAAAAAGAAGTATCCTGATGAAATAGATATGTATTTCAACAATCGGATTAAAAATGATAAAAAAGAGTACGTGAAAATAGAAACAGGACCAGGTAAGTATCAGGGAAGAGAAATAAAAAATTATTTTTATGTGATTTCAAAGAAGAATTAGATTCGTCTAACATAATATTCAAGCTGCGGCTCCTTTGGAGCCTAGGTCTGCTGGATGAATTTCGAAGGGGCAATTCGGCAGACAACCCCTTCGGGGTTCATGAATACAGGAACGTTATCCGAAACCATCCTTAAGCATTAAATACATGAGAGAATATGAATAACCATAAAAGGAGCTATGAAAATGATATGGGAATCAAGCTATTGGAAAGAGGATCTTTTAAAACTTTCGGACAAGATTAATAGAGTTTATTTATCAACAGCGTACGACGAAGATATAGCAGTGGAATTTGAGAAGGACATAATGATCGCAATGTATTCAGTTAGAAAACTGGTAGAAGCAAAAAAAATACCTCCTAGCACTGAACTGATGGGAATAAAAATTAAAAAATTTGAAAACAAAAAAGAAGTAACAAGATTAAATTGGCATAGAATTAAAGAGCTATATGATTTAGAGAAACCAACAAATGAAAACGTGAAAATGAACTACTTATATAACCAGATCATACACAGCTACATTTTTCTTATTTCACTGAATGATGAAGAATTTATAGAAGGGTTTTATTTCAATTCTGATAAGACAAAGGATCAAAAACTATTTTACATGGATTTAAAGACGTTAAAGGAGTACATAAATGTAGTAGGAAATGATTATCCCATAGAAGAAAGGTATGAATACAATAAAATAATTGAAGATTATGCTGATATGGCGAGGAAATCGAAGAATACAGATGGCATCGGATAACATAATATTCACGCTGCGGGCATACGCCCTAGGTCCGACATGCGTCGGACACCCGGCATACGCCGGGTCGTGAATAAGGGAACGTTAGGCGAAATTCTTGAAGAAGGGACATGATGAAGGATGAGTATAATAAGCGATATCAAGGAAGTAGCTACCATAGTTCAAAAGGCTGATAACATTGAACTTTATAAGAAAATATTGGATCTACAATCAGAAGCAATGAATATACTTGAGCAAAACAACAATTTAAAAGCTGAAGTTAGAGAACTAAGAGATAGATTTGAGATTCAAGAAAAACTTACTTTTAAGAATAATAAATATTGGATTAGTAATGATGAAGGACCATTTTGTACTAAGTGTTGGGATGTCGAAAAAAAACTTGTACGTCATCAGGACTTATATAATGGATACTATACTTGTCCTAATTGCAGAATGACAGCCGAAAATGAATCATACAAAGGAAAAACAATTGATGACGAAGAAAATGATCTACTAAATTATTGGTAAGTAACTCAGAGAAGTCAAGAACTCCGCCTAACATCATATTCGAACTGCGGGCGATTCGGCCCTGGATCTGCTAGAAGCATTTCCGATGAAGTAGATTCAGGCAGATACATCCATTCCCCTAAGATAAGAGCTATCTAAGGGGAATGGACGTCGCGAATACCTAAACGTTATCTGCAATGACTGTAAGTATATCAAGGAGGTTATTTCATGGCAGTACCTAAATATGATGAGTTATTTAATCCTGCACTACAGGCTCTTCATGCTCTTGGAGGTTCTTCTTCAATAGCTGAAATGGAAGAGGAAGTAATTAAAATTTTGAATTTATCTGAAATAGATGTTGCAGATTTGCATAAAGGAAATACAACGAAATTAAGCTATCGTTTGGCATGGGCGCGTACATATCTTAAAAGATTTGGTTTACTTGAAAATTCCTCTAGAGGAGTATGGTCATTGACACAGCGAGGGCTTGCGACAAAAAGTGTTGATAAAAAACAAGTCAAAGATATCGTCCAAAATTCAAAGTTTCAAGTAGATATAGTAGGATCAGAATCTGAAGAAGAAAATGATGATGTATCCGAAGAATATGAATGGAAAGATAGATTGCTTGAAATAGTTAAACATATTTCTCCTGATTCATTTGAAAGATTATGTATGAGACTTCTACGAGAATCAGGGTTTACTCATGTCACTGTAACTGGAAAGAGTGGCGATGGTGGAATAGACGGAAAAGGAGTTGTGAAGTTAGGATGACTTTTATCTTTTCATGTGGTTTTTCAATGTAAAAGATATAAAGATTCAGTTGGTTCTGGAGTAATAAGGGATTTTAGAGGTGCCATGCAGGGAAGAGCAGATAAAGGCTTAATTATTTCTACAGGAACATTTACTAGGGATGCGCGTCAAGAAGCTCAACGTGATGGAGCTTCCCCAATAGACCTTATAGACGGTGAAATGTTAACTGAAAAGTTGAAAGAATTAAAACTGGGAGTAAGAGTAGAAGAAAAGATAATTGAAGACATTATTATTAAGGAAGACTGGTTTAGTAATTTGTAGGCAGCTCATAGTTGACCGTCACAGCAGATAACATAATATTCAAGCATGGCTCCTTGCGGAGCCTTGGTCTGCGAGGTGGATTCCGAAAGAAGGATTTCAGCAGACAACCCCTTTGGGGTTCATGAATACGGGAACGTTAGATGAAATCGGAAAAATTAATTCTATTAAAGTGAATGGAGAGTGAGTATGTTGAGCACATACCAGAATAAACTAGTCGCTTTTGTCGATATTTTAGGCTTCTCAAATTTAGTTAAGGAAAGTGAAACTAACGACAGTAAAGCGCAAATGTTATTAAGTTCTCTTAGAGATATAGAGAGTTTTATTAAACGAGAAGAAGAACTATATGAGCGCTCAGAAAGCATTGGTAACAATACTGTCTCAAAGCTAAAAGTGAATTATACTCAATTTTCAGATAGCATTATTTTAAGTACAGATATTGTCGTACCAGAAATAGATGGCCTTAAATTCCACAACATCAACAATATAATGAATATGTGCACTTTGCTTTCTTATTTACAAGCTAGATTTTTAAACGAAGGGGTATTACTTAGGGGTGGTTTAACATGGGGACCGATATTCCATGAAAAAAATATATGTTTTGGACCTGCTTTTATCAAGGCCTATCTTTTAGAAAGTGAGCTAGCTAACACTCCTAGAATAGTTATAGATCCAAGCATTACAAGCTTATCTTTAATACCAACTGAGTATGAAGATTATGATCTTTATCCTTTTTTAATGGAGAATACTTTGAAAGGAAATATGTTTCTAGAAGATGAAGTGGACGGGAATTATTTTATAAATTTTATGCTTTTGCAGACTTTTAAAAAAAATGCTGAATCGGTGTTTAAGAAAGTTAGTAACAGTATAAGTGATATGGATGTTCAAGATGAAAAGCAGAAACGAATAATTAAAAAACGCCAATGGGTTATGAAAGAAATCAATAAGTTTTTAAAAGATAGAAGAGAGTAGTTTAAAATTCTCAGTACATTTATAAAATCGTCGACATCATCTAACATTATATTCACGCTGCGGAAATTCGTCCTTGGTCCGGCAGTCGCCGGACACCCGACTTACGTCGGGTCATGAATACAGGAACGTTATAAGAAATCGGCGTAAAGAGTAAACCCATAATTAATGCATATACATAGGAGTAAATATATGAATTTCAAATATTGTCTATTCGACGAGGATGGCAGTTTAATTATTGGACATTGTGATAATATTGCTGGATTATTAGAAACAAACATTAGTGAAACTGCGGATGAGGATTACTACGATCTCAGTTTTATTAATTTTCATTTCAGCCCTGAGTTTAAACAGATTTGCTCAAACCGAAAGTATCCCATAAGTAATTTATACATACTTATTTTAGATCATTGTGGTAATAAGATAGGTGATTATTATTTTGTATTGAATACTAAGAAAGTATTTACCTCTTCAGATTTAAAAGATGGGCGAGATGTTAATATTGCTGGTTATCTTCCAATTGCTCTTTCTATGGAAAGTCTAAGGCTCTGGGATCTTAGTAGAAAGTTAAAGCAAAAAAATATTTGGTCTCAATTTACTAACCACCAGCGCGAGATCTGGATGGAGATAATCAGAAATCGATGTAAAATCTCCAGTAATATTCAGGACATAAGTAATCAAATTTATTATGTTGATGGTCGATATATCACAGATAAGATTTCTTTTTATTTTGCGCTGAGGGAATCCATCAATGGTCCTGGAGGTTATTTCGGCGGATGTCTGGACAGCTTGTCAGATTGCTTGTGCGGAGGCTTTGGTGTGAAACCACCTTTTACGATTGAAATCAATGGATTTGCTGATAAATGCGAAATAATTGAGAATATTTTAGAAGTGCTTAACGAATATAATGTTACAATCAAACTTACTCATTCGTAATATTTATTGTTTCATCAGTGATCGTTTTCCCATCACTTCCTAATGCTTGAACCACTAGACGGTTGTGTAATGACTTACCTGCAATATTCCACGTTATTTTCCAACCATCGTTTCCATTGGTATCATATCCGATTAGTTCTCTTTCTCCCCATGTCTCTGTCCCAGTTGGAACGGACCAGAAAAGAAGTGTTTCCGCGTTGGTCGCCTCTACAGTGACAGTTAAATCAGAACTGTGTGCAGGGACGACAACCCAACCTTCATTTTCAGGGAAGTTAGTCTTAATACTCGTGATCATAGGTGCAGATTCATTTCTTTGAACATCCTCAGACTCATGATTTTTCGCAGAATCTTCTGAAGTACATGCGGTGAGAAGAAGGGAAAGAAGAAGCAAATAGAATGCCTTTTTTGTCATTACCATCATCACCTCCTTCTATAATTTTGAATGAATAATCTATATTATAGAAAAAATTAATTGAAATTCCAAAAAAACGCCAAATGTTACGTTTGACGTTTTTAATCTGAACTAGATGATCAATAGTTCCCAGTTTGGATGTATGCGCTACTTTTAACTAGATATACTTAAAGAAGACAATTTCAATATAGATTTAGAAAACTTTAGACTATATCATTTATATATTTAGAAAAAAAATTTTGAATTGAGTACTGGAACGAAGCTCGTTGCCTACACTATACTGTCCTGCTATAATTTCCGTATATCGACTGTATTGGGGGTTATGACGTGGCAATATGGATGATGCCGGATTGCTCGTTCGCTAGAAAGCCTTACGCAAAGCCTGAATAGGGGCGGACTTTGTGTAGGGCGCGATAAAATGAGATCGTGTGCCCTGAAGACAACAACATCATGGTTCAACCCGCAGGCTTTGCACCTTATTTGCTTGACCACTATAAATAAGGGGCTGAAAGCCATGCAAACACCATTTATTAAGAATCATCAATATAACTATATTTATAAACAAGCCGAATTCTTGCTGAAAACGCTGCGCTCGGTCGTGGACCCCAAAGTGTTGGATACGGTCCGCTACACCGTCAGTACGAATGCCGTTGGCCTCTTCCAGGAACTGACGCCAGAGCAGAAGCAGCTGCTGGAGCAGCTATCTACGTATAATACGCCGCATGACGTGCAGCAGTATTTGAACCAGCTTGAAGGATATCTGATTGCATTCCCAGAGGTATCTGCCAAGCAGATTCAGAAGCTGTTTCCAAAGGCGAAAAAGCTCAAGCTACCTGACCTGAAATCCATCGACTACGCACATACCACCTATCTGAGATGGATGGACATTGCGACAAGCCGCCTGTTCATCGTGTACCCTCACGAAGGTAAATTCCTCGGGATTGAGGGACGAATTACGCCTACGAACAAGAAAGGCTACTGTATGTTTTGCCGTCGTCATCAGGAACTTGGATTTTTCAATGTGAAGACCAAGGCGCACTCGCCGGACAATTTTGCATCGGTCGGCCAATATGTGTGCATCGACGACAAAGCATGCAACGAGAGCATCACGGATATCAGCATTCTGGAGAAATTTCTGCTTTCAGCTGTAAAATAAAGCAAGAGAATATTGTGCAGCAATACAGGAAAGGCCGCTCAGAAGAGCGGTCTTTTTTTGATATGTGATGCACTCTTGTTTCTGTTTTACCATAACCGATCTTGGAGAGCGGAAACGGGTGATTTATTTTTTCAGAGGCAAAGCGACTTGAGAGGTATTCTCTTACTAGTGAAAGATATATAGGTAGATAGTTTAGTTAAGCTTGGTTTAGTTTAGGTTGTTAGCTGCTCGGCAGGATCATTCGCATAATGAAGTCCCAACTCGTACGCCTGATGAAGCAGTTCCTCATAGTGCTCCGGTGGGGCATCTATCGTTTCATACAAAAATGCAACCTTGGACCGGGAGACACCGCAGTAATCCGCAATCCCGACATTAAGCAGATTGGTGATGGAATCACCGTAACCGCGCTTATTCATCTGATCTTCTGTCACACCCGCCAGGGCGAGCCACAGAATCCGCTGATGATGCAGCTTGTTCGCACCGTGCGCAAATCCATTGTTCATCACACGGTCGATGTATCCCTTCAGCATCGCGGGCAGATGCCACCACCAGAGTGGAAATACAAAAGCAATAGCATCGTGTCGTTTCAGACGGGTCATCTCCGTTTCAATCTCAGGGGAGAATACTTGATGTTCCTGCGTATGATCTGGTTCATCTGCTGCACTCAGGATGGGGTCGAAGCCAATACCGTGCAAATCCAGCAACTCAGCTTGGTGCCCCGCTTCTTTCAGGCCTTGAATGAAACGATGGGTAACCTGAAAGGTTAAGGAATCTTGACGTGAATGGGATACAACAACTAATACGTTCATGATCAATCACAGCCTTTCTGGAGTAGAGGTTGGTAGCCAGAGCTCCTGTGCTGATGCTATTATAAACAGAGTTGAGAACTTCTGGAAGTACGCACTTTGATCTCCTATAGGGAGATTAAAGTACCCTAGGAACATGAATGTACTCTGGCTGGACATCGGCAATATAATATTCGGAATGCAGATGAAGAGACGCAGGAATGTTTCTCGATCGACCAACGTTCAGATAACCATTTTTTGAACTCATATTGAATCCATGTGGAATACGGATAAGGACTACTTATATGGACTACGGAGGGATACACATTGACGGAACAAGGTAAAACAAATGGCGATACGCTCAAAAAATACCGGGTTGGCGTCGAGGCTGCCTTGGAAGTGATGGGTGGGAAGTGGAAGCCATTAATTATCTATCATTTGTTCACAGGTCGCAAACGCACTTCGGAGCTTCGGCGGCTGATTCCTGACATTACACAGAAAATGCTGACAACACAGCTAAGAGGGCTGGAGAAGGATGAAATTGTGAAACGTAACGTCTACTCCGAGGTTCCACCCAAAGTCGAGTATGAGTTGACTGAATATGGATGGGGACTCAAACCTGCTCTGGATCTGTTGTGTTACTGGGGGGAAGAGCATCTGGATCATGTGTACGGAGATCGGTCGAAGGTGCTGGAGAAATTTAAATCCACCGAAAATTGAAGCGCCATGAGGGGGTAATACGAATGAAACATACAACCAATTCTCAGGAATTGAGCGGATCTGGTCAAGCTGATCAAGTTGCTTCAACTAACCGGACGGATCAAGTCATTCCAGTCACCCAAGGGAAGCCGATCAAACAGATGTTGACTGTCCGTTGTGAAGGAGTAGCAGTAGTGCTTCTTAGAAAGTATCTGGATGATTACCATGTGCTCATGCTGAAGCGGGCTGGCCGGATGCTGCACAATGAATGGTGTTATATCGGCGGCGGCATTGAACAGGGTGAAAAGGCGTGGGAAGCGGCGTTTCGCGAAATTCATGAAGAAACGGGCATTACGGATGTTCGTTAGTATACCTCCAATCGGTTCGAACAGTTCTATTCACCAACAGAGGATTATATCTATATGGCTCCCGTATTTGTAGGTTATGTGCATGAGGATCAACCTGTCCAGTTAAATCATGAGCATAGTGAATACCGATGGATGACCTTTGACGAAGCCATACAACACGCAGCATTGCCCGGGATCGATGATATTCTGGACTTTGTAGAAAAGCACTTTGCTCAAAAGGCCCCGTCCGACTGGCTACGAATTAATAGAGAGTGAGCAGTAGACCTGGGGTGTTGAAGCTGTACATGAATGGGCCGCGCGGAATGGCAAAGAAGTAAAACAACAATTTTTTCAAACTTGGGTGTAGACGATTGCGTCTGTTCATTAAAAGGTACGTTAAGAACGCAGATGTCGGAGGGTTAGCAGATGAAAACGATAGAGCAATTTCTAACCAGCGATTGGTATGAAAATATTATAGCAGAACTTGTTCGGCTTAAACCGAAGGTTCAATTTGTGGAACATGCCAGTTATGAAGCGTCTATGTTGATGGATTCTTTTAAAGCGCGGAAGTATGTTTTGGAAGGCTTTGATAGCTCCCCTCCAACTGAAGAAGAGTGTGTGCAGTGGCTTATGGAGCAGATGGAGGAAGAGAAGGATCAGATCATGTCTTATGTGGTAGCCAGATTAACGTTCAGCGAGCAATTGGATGATGATCCGGACGGAGAATTTGCAGAGGGCGAGGAACTGGATGCAGGAGATCGGTCTGAAGTGGTGGAGGTTTTGGGATTTACGAGATCCGTTATTGCAAGCACGGTGATTGAATATGATCTGGTCAAAAATCATCCGAAACAGCTCTCAGCGTATTTCAAGCGGGAACGCATTCCCGGCGCAGCCAAATTTGCTTCACAGATTAAAAAGCTGTACGCATCTACATAAAAATGGACAACTAGAAAGAGAGATGCTTATGAAATTTTTAACCAAAGAGTGGTACGAGACTTGCCAGAAAACAGGGCTTCATTTTGGAAAGAGAGTCCATAAAGGAGCGGCTGCACTAGACGAAGCGCTTTTCCAGAGGCTGTACAAACGAAAGGAAAAAGAGCATGTGAAGTTTGAACGTGAAATGTATGATACCGATCCTCGTTTCATGCTGGAGCGTGAGGGTCAGGTCATGATCCGTGCAGACAAAGCTTTTAGTGGTGAAGAGATCATGGCAGAAGATCAGATCGTGTATCACATGCCTCCAGAAGAGCGAGAGCGTATTGAGATCATGATTGCGGAGTATGATGCTCGTCCAGCGTTTGACAAGCAGAAGTGTAGACAGGAGTACAAGGAACGAATGGAGTGGACCTTTCAATACCATGCGGGGAATTTGCCTTCGGAAATATTGGAGCAGATCGCAGATATTCGTGTATTCTCACTGGGGTACTGTACAAGAGAAGTCATGCAGCAACTGAAGAAAAAGAGTGTAGAAAACACAACAGAGATGGAACGTGTGTTGCAAGAGTACAGAGAAGTCATGGCGAAGCAGGATATTCCGGTTGATTTGCGCCGCCGGGTGCAGTTTCATGATTGCACCGTGACCGAAGTGCTGACAGGGGATGACCTTGTCATTCGCTTTGACACCGATGGAGGCTTCACTAATATGAATAAACTCACGTTGGTTGCACCTGAAATCATTAAGCAAGAGGGCGAGATGGTAGGTACAAACTGGCTGTATGAGGAGCTGTATCGAATCGACAATGGATATGAGCTTCATGTTCTATGTGATGGAGAAAATATGCCTGAATGGATTATTCGCTGTGCTGATATTCTCGTAGAAGAAGAGTGAGTGAGGCAGACCAGGGAAGCGACAATGTTTCCTATAACACCTAAGGAGGACTTGAGAAAAATGAATGAAATATCGATGCCCCAGTCAGCTGAGCATCTGGTTGAATCTTTGCGAATGACCAATACAGCAACTTCCGTATTTATCGAGATTTTAGTACTCAGTGGTTCACATATCGCTGAGACAGACCGGGAAAAGGAATTTGTGATTTGGCTCGCGCAAAGAGATCAGAATGCAGTTGGACATGGGACGGTAGGATTCAATCTGGATGAGATGCCATGGTTGAAACATGATGTTGAATCTATGAAGCAGTTTATGTTGAATATGATTCGTGGAGCAAAAAATAAAACCCAGTGGCACATCCTAGATTATGAGCCTGGTGAGGAGTGGACCCACAGGACTCTTAATCATTTCGTCAACATGATTGAGTCGTTCAACCAAAACCATGTTAATGAACAACATTACATAGAATGGACCACAATTGACGATGAGGATGATTACGAACCGACAATTCCTGTAGGTTATCCAAAATGCGAAGAACATGGAGTCTATCTTTCCTGTTTGGGTTGCGTTATTTGCAATTCTTTAGATTGAGAGGGGGGATAATCTATTAAGAGAATCACTTGATTGATTATAGAAATGATTTTGGCCTGAATACGATGAAGATGATGAGAACCTAAATTGGGATGAAGTAGATGAGGAGAATTATGACGTATCTATAGAAGACTTTGAAAGAGTAATAACGAAGAGCGATATATAAATGGATTTTTATTGACGAGTTCTGGGAGGAGACGTAGGTTGTGTCCGTGATAATCTCTGTTGTTGAAGATGAGTGAAGTGGATAGGGTGAAGTATGATTCAGGTCCACCTCCAATATGATATAGAGAACAAACACATGAAAGAGACCATACAGCTGCATGATCCATCTTACGGCGTATTGAACTCACCGAAGGGGGCTGATTGATTATATACTGGACGTTTCAAGAGATTAGCAGAAGAACTGATACTATAAAGATAGGGGTGTGGTCCTGATCGTATTAACGTCAGCAATCGTATTCACCGTCCTCATTCTGATCGTCATCCTCTTCCAGATGGCCTTAGCTGCAGGTGTGCCGTGGGGAGAATATGCAATGGGTGGGAAGTTTCCCGGGAAATACCCTATAGCCATGCGCTTCGCCTGCTTGTTTCAGATCGCCATATTGGCATTCATCGGTATCATAGTCTTAAGTAAATCTGGATTATTATTACCTGAATGGTCTGCATTTGCGGATATAGCGATCTGGTTTATCGTCGCGTATTTGATTCTTGGTACGATTTTGAATCTGATCACGAGAAGTGTATGGGAACGCAGAATCTGGGCGAACGTCACGATCGTAATGCTTATAACCAGTATAATCATAGCCACTTCATAACGATGAGCAACAACGAAATCTATAAATTTAGAGCCCTGGCATGTATGCCAAAGGGCTCTTTAATAGTTGCTGGTCGTCCTTTATACTAATGGGAGTTCAACCCATACAAAGAAATGATCAACGGAGAGGAGAGGCTTTATTGTGCCGATCTACTACATCGCAGCAGTTTTATTGGTTATCGCCGTATTTTTGGTTCGACGTAAGCTCAGGATTTTCCGCCCGGCAGGAAGACGCAGGAGACAGACGAAAGTTACATACAGACGAAAAAAAGCACCATTAAATCTTGGACTTCGAGAAGAAGTCTCCTATACACAAACCATTCTCCAATTGGAAAAGAGCTACAATAAGCATTTTGCCAACAAACTTAAGACCCGGATGCAACAGGAACATCCTTACATGAAGCAGGCAGAGTATCGATGGAAACTGATAGAGCTAAAGCGGTACTTCATTATGGCTTCATTACTTAAGCAGGTGCCTATGTTCAGTGATGAGGTAGATGATTTGTGGCATGAGATGCTGATGTTTACGAAATCTTATGCTGACTTTTGTGCAGAATTTATGGGTTCCACGGTACACCATGAGCCGGCAATTACCCGCCGCGAAACGCCAGGAGCACGTGCATGGTTTGACTGGGTGTACTGTCAATTGTTCGAATTTACCCCCTACAGTGCTGCAATCTGGGGTGATTTCTTCGCCTACCCATTATCCAGTGATGTACAGAAGCTGATCGCACAGGGGGATCGACCTGAACTGGTGAATGAACTGTTTCATGCCAGACGCATGCAGGAAAATCCTGAAGCTTCGCAGGTGATTAACTACTTGATTGATCAGCTACAAAGATCGGCAACGCTAAGTGAAGAAGAGCTATCTTCGGCATCTTCCGGCAGTAGCGATGTAGCTCTCATCATGGCTAGCGCTATGGTGTATTACTCCATGCATCATGAGGCGACATATGGGTTGCATATGGGCCGACTGGAGCAGGAAATTCTTCCACAGGAAAAGGCAGGCTATGGTTCTTCTTCAGGTAGTGGCTGCTCAAGCGGTTCCAGCTGTTATGCGGATCATTGTACTGACAGTAGTAGTTCCTCGGGAGGATCTGGATCTTCCTCGGGATCTTCTTCCGATTCTTCTTGCAGCTCATCCAGCTGTTCCTCTTGTGGTGGTGGCGGAGATTGATGGAGGTGCAATGTAAAAAAGAGATCATGCCTATTCAGACATAGGCATGATCTCTTGTCCTATCAAAGTCTGTATTTCTAATCCCAATTCCACATCTCGACTCGATTCAGATAAGCATGTTGAAATTCCGGATTTTCTATCAATTTCTGCAATTCACGCACAGGACCCGTTATAACGGCGCCGTATACTTGCACACCATTCTTTTTCAGATAAATTAGCCGTCTTTGATCTAGTTCGGCACCGCTATATTGAAGATTGCTGGATAATATCCACTCCAGATCAGACATCATGAAATCAATTTGTTCCTTCATCGTGCCTTGAGACTGTTCCTGCTCTTCCGATTCAATAGGGAAATAATTAAACCATCTCCCTGCGCCGTCTTCCATTTGATACAGTGGTTTCAGGGTCAAGTGAGGAATAATATAGTCGTACATGCCTGCTCTTGAATACGAAAGATTCTTCTCCTGCATTTCTCCAGAATAGACGGGCATGGCCGTTACTCCGACATCGTACTTGGAAAGGAGCTGCATGAGCTGCTCGGGAGATTTCAGATTTTTCAAAGAGATGGACAGCTCGGCAACATATCCGTCATCTAACTTACGTAGCCTCTTGATGACGCCATTCTTCTCAGAGTCATCATATTCATCGGGGCCATCGACCAGAGTATAGGGAAGATAAAACGGACCCGAATCGTTCCCATTCAAATATGAGCCAGTCTTTGACAAACTGTAACTGAATTTTCCCGTAATACTGAGTTCGGCCTGAATCTCACCAGTGATGACTTCCCATGAACCGACGAGACGGTACACCTTAAGGGTTGCCTTCTGTGTAAGGAATGGTGTAACTTCAAATGCCGAACGGTTCGTCTTGTCCACGCGTAGCCCGTCACCATTCATCTCGACCACCGAAACAATTGTACGCATAAACTCATTACGCACCTTCGACTGATCAAAGTACATATGCAGAGCATAGATATAGACATGATAAAGTAAAAATATTAAAAGAAGAGTCCCTCCAGCATTGACGAAGAATTTCCACCTTGTTTTCCACACCATTCGCTCGAACTGCTTGTGACTCCATTCAGAGCGCTGATCTTCAAAATCATTTTGATGGAGCACATGCTGCTCATCATGTTCCGTTATTTTTGACATTATTCATCTGCCCCTTTCATCTGCTGCATCTCTTCTCTAAAACGGGATCTGGCACGGTATAAGGTCACTTTGACCTGACTCATGTTCATATCCATAATCTCGCAAAGTTCTTTGTAAGATAACTCATTGATTTCCCGTAGTAACAATATAGTCCGGTGCTGTTCAGGTAACTTTTTCATGACTTGTTGAATGAGCTTGGTACGTTCACGAGTAGCCAGTACTTCTTCTGGAGTTCGGTATGTATTTACCACACTTTGTTTCTTCATTTCCCGGCTCATGTCCAATTCTCCGCGATTCTTTCGGTACCAATCGATAAATAGATGTCTTGCTACTTTGTACAACCACGCTCTGGGATAGTTTGCATGTTTGGCTTTCATCGATATCATGGCTCTGTAGAACGTTTCTTGCACTAATTCTTCAGCTACTTCCTGTGATCCACACATACGGTAGAGATAGAGATGCAGGGAGGACTGGTACTGTTTGAATAGTTCCGCATATAAATCACTCCTCATTACAGATTTCATCCTCCTTCTTTTAAGACAACGGGTGAAGTCAAAAAATGTTACAATTATTTTGAAAGTTTAAAAATCAAATCCATTCTGGCTGCTTACACAGGAAGTATATAGTCATCAAGGAGATGTACATCAATATGGAGTTTATTACAGCGCTAGTCGCGGTTTTTGTATGTGTTATATCCGTGCTCATTGTTGCGGCGGTTATCCGTTATGCCGTAGATTCGTCCAAAACGTCCAGAAAATTGGATCTGCTAATGAAAGAAGTTCGCGATCTGAGATCGGAATTCAGAATGTTACAGAACACCAAGCAGCAAGACAGCAAACATATCATTAATGAAAAAGTGTAACAGCGGAGTGTCTGTGCGTGAAATGTATAAGCAGGGGTGTTAATCCAACTTTATCGGGAGTGAACATATTTGATGTATTCAAATCGAGACGTTCAAGCTGTTTTTATCGACAGAGATGGCACGATTGGGGGTACGGGGCATTTTATTCATCCGAGAGATTTTGAATTATACCCGAATGCACAGGAAGCGATCAGGCTATTGAAGGAAACGGGGACGAAGGTATTTGCATTTACGAACCAATATCGGATTTCACGCGGACAAGCAACGATTCAGGAATTTGAGACGCAGTTTCAGGAGTACGGCTTTGATCAAGCCTATATCTGTTCACATGATGAAGAATGCAGCTGCCGCAAGCCCAAGCCGGGGATGTTACTTCAAGCCGCAGCAGAGCATGATTTGGACTTGACCCAATGTATCGTTATTGGCGATGTAGGCGACAACGATATGCTTGCTGCACATGCGGTAGGAGCGACCAAGATCATGGTGAGAACAGGCTGGGGCGAATCCTCTTTAACGAAATTTAGAGATAAGTGGGCGGAGACTGAACCGGATTATATTGCAGCAGATATTTTGGAAGCGGTACACTGGATTGTCGACAGATAAGATAGGAGAAGGACATGAACAACAACCGAAGCGTCAAGGACATGAACATGCTTTTTCAAAAACACGGTATTCACGAACAGATCGTGGAAGCAAAACAGTTGTCAGGTACCACCGCAGGACGGGTGTTCAGGCTCCGCGCACACTCGGGCGAGCAGTACATTCTGAAATGGGATGATCCCGAGCAAGTTCGTATTACATGTGAGTTTCTGAACATATACAGTCATGTACCGCTGCTGCCGAAGATTCTTTTTACGGATCTGGATGATACCTATCTGGTATATCGTTATGTGGAAGGTGAGACTCATTACAATCGGGGAGCGAAGAAAGTGTGGTTAACCCGGCTTGTAAAAGAGGTGTTTAATACATATGTCCGATTGCCAGATGCAGATCCATGGGGAAGACCTGAATGCCCAAGAGAGACATGAAGGAATTCAATCAAATTAGTATCGACGAGGCCAGAGAGAATCTTGGGGACGTGCTTGGAACAGAAGATTATCATCGGGTTCAAAAGGTAATCAATCGTCTGTTTCAGAACGATGAGGAGGCAAGGTTCCTTTTGCATGGGGATGCGGGTGTTCATAACGTTGTGTTTAAGCAAACGGAATTGATTGGGGTCATTGATCCCTCTCCAATGGCGGGGCCTGTCCTGTATGACTTTCTGTACGCCTTTTGTTCCTCACCAGATGATCTTGACCCGGATGTGCTATGGGATGTATTCGAGCATCTTGAACAAGTAACGATGGATAGATCCAGATTAATGGAAGAAGCACTGATTCATTTATATTGCCGAATTGGGCTCAGTAACAAACATCATCCGCAAGATTTGCCTGCGTATCTCCAAGCGTGGGATAGGTGGAAACGGGTATGAGAGGTACATAACGATCTGGTTTACTGAAAAATTAGCTAGATTTGTTAATCTATTCCCTATAAAATGGTATTAAATAACGAAACTGTGTTTCGTTAGATGAAACTTGAAAAGGGGTAGATAACATGTCCTTTCATTTCAATGGTATTGACCATGTTCAGCTGGCAGCTCCCGTAGGGTGCGAAACGGAAGCTCGACATTTTTTCAGTGCAATCTTGGGCTGGACTGAGATACCCAAGCCGGAAGCGTTACAAAAACGTGGCGGGGTCTGGTTTCAATGTGGTGAACATCAGGTTCATATTGGTGTGCAGCAAGACTTTGTGTCCGCCACCAAAGCTCATCCAGCGTTTCATGTGCAGAACCTGGAACAGCTTCGTGAGCATCTTCGTACCCACAACATTCCAGTCGTAGATGATGTAGCTAGAGCGGAGGAGGGCGTACAACGTTTTTATCTGAATGATCCCTTCGGGAATCGGCTGGAGTTTCTAGAGTGGATCTCGGCATAAAGAGCATACAGTGAATGCCATACGGCAATACTACTAACAAAATCAATACCAATAATGCTATTAAACGTTGCAACGACAACAAAACAGGACGCTCCCCTAACGGAAACGTCCTGTTTTGTTTTGTATCATTAGATCGAAGCAAGTGTCAGCTAGACTGCAATAATTCAATGATGATGATGCGCATGTGCATCGGGTGCGTCACCTTTAACGGTGCAGAGGACCGAGGTGTCGTGAAGATGTTTTTCAGACTCGACCTGCAAGGTGACATGTTTGATCTCTTTATGCGCCAGCAGATGTTCGATTTTCTGTACCAGAGTCTCGGAGGCATAGACATCCATCGTTCCATCCACGACGATATGGGCGGTCAGTGCGTTCAGGTTGCTGGTGATCGACCAGACGTGAATATCATGTACCCCTTTGACACCTTCGACCTGCTGGATGGTCTGCACCAGATCGTTGACGTCCACATTGGCTGGTGTACCTTCCATCAGAATGTGCAAGGAGGATTTAGTGACATAGAATCCACTGCGCAATACAAGTACAGCAACAATGACACTTGCCAGCGGATCAGCCCAACCCCAACCGAAGAACATCATGAGCAGAGCAGCTGCGATGGCTCCGATAGATCCCAGCATATCACTAATGACGTGAAGGTATGCGCCGCGCATATTGAGATTATTCTCCGTATCGCTACCGCGCATCATGATCCAGGCGACCAGAATGTTCACAAGCAATCCGATCGTGCTAATGATCAGCATCCCCATCGTTGCAACTTCGGGTGGGTTGATAAAACGGCCGATGGCCTCGTAGAAAATATAAAGAGCAATGGCAATTAACGTAACACCATTCAACGTGGCTGCGAGAATCTCAAATCGTCTGTAGCCGTAAGTTTTGCCCGTGTTGACTGCTTTTTCTCCGAAAGTGAACGCCAGCAGAGCAATCCCCAGTGCAATGGAGTCCGAGAGCATGTGTCCTGCATCGGAGATGAGTGCCAGGCTGTTGGTGATAAATCCCCCGAAGGCTTCCACGAACATATAGGTAGTAATGATAATGAAGGAAAAGAGTAATACATTTTTGTTATTGGTGGTGTGAGCGTGATTGTGTCCATGGTCGTGCCCTTGATGATGGCTATGTTGGTGTTCTGACATTGTAGATCCTCTCCTTATGAGACTGGCTCTGTTATGTAAGTTGCATAATGATAACATCTGGCGTGTAACATGTGCTCATGTGGCAGAAAGTTATGACTCATTCTGTTGATCAAATGATGGATACTATAGGTTACAAAGTTATCGCCGACATGTTCATCAAACTAATCGTTTAAACATGAACGTATGAACACTCATTCATATGTTATGGGTTTATTATAATTCGGTCTCATAATAGTGTCAACCAGATTAGCACACATATAAACAATAAAACTTAGCTAAGTACAGACGTGCTGGTAATTGGCTTTGTTTTTATGCTACCATCGGGGCATGATCACGATAGAAGGGCGGACACCAAGGTGAAACATTTGCTAGTGGCAGATGATGATGCTCATATTCGCGCACTGCTGCGCCACGTCATGACGAAGGAGGGGTATCGAGTTCATGAAGCACAGGACGGTGTGGAGGCAGTCAAAATCATACAGGAGACACCCATCGATCTTGCAATTCTTGATGTCATGATGCCTGGTATGGATGGACTTGAACTATGTGATTTCATTCGTCAGCATTACGACATCCCGATCATATTGCTGACCGCACGGGATCAACTGTCGGACAAGAAAGAAGGGTACTTGCGAGGTACGGATGAATATGTGACCAAGCCATTTGAACCGGAGGAACTGGTGTACCGGGTCAAAGCTCTGTTTCGCAGATACCATCGAACCTCCAGTGATATCATTCGTATGAACCGGATTACTATTGATCGCAACAATGTGGAAGTGAGTGACGGACAGTCGATTCTTTTCTTGCCTATGAAGGAATTTGAACTCCTTTCGCAGCTTGCACAGTTCCCTGGGCGTCTGTTCTCGCGGGACGAACTGATTCGGCTCGTTTGGGGTGCAGATTATGAAGGGGATGACCGTACAGTGGATGTACATATCAAGCGGCTGCGTGACCGATTTGCTGATTATTCGGATGATTTTGTAATTCAGACGGTGCGGGGAATTGGATATAAGATCGAGGTGAAATCCTAGTGAGAACGTTGTACGTTCGGGTATTTCTCATTACGATCGCGGTGATTATAGTCAGCAGTGTGCTGGGCTTCTTGTTCTCGAATA
Source organism: Paenibacillus sp. (assembly GCA_017512705.1). Classification (GTDB taxonomy): domain Bacteria; phylum Bacillota; class Bacilli; order Paenibacillales; family Paenibacillaceae; genus Paenibacillus. Next base: position 236,570 of record JAFWEX010000129.1, on the reverse strand, counting down.
TCTATTACCACGCCAAGCTTAAGGCATTTAATGATGAGAAGCTGGTAGGCATCGCGATGGACATGAAGCAGTTCGCCGAAGAGCAGCCGGATACGATGGAGCGTTATCTGAATAATGCCGCTTCACTCGGGTACGAAATCTATGTCACAGATGGCCAAGGACATGAGCAATTCTATGGCCGGGAATTTCGTGAGAAGGATCTGGACAAGCAGGCTGTAGAGCTTGTTCTTGGTGGTGAGGTATATCATGGGGTGGCTCAGTTTCCAAGCAAACCGTTCGTGACTGGATTTTTCGATAACCAGTTAAGCAACACGGTTGGTGTTCCGTTGCAGGTGGGCGGTACACATTATGCTATGTTCATGCGTCCAGATGTCATTCTGCAATTCGGAGAGCTGCGGATTTTCTTTGCGCTCATATGGGCTTTAACGGTCGGCGTCAGTGTACTTATCTTTCTATTCAGCACTCGTTATCTGGTGAATCCGATTGAACGGCTGTCCGAGGCAACCAAGCGCATTGCACAAGGGAATTATAAGGTCAAACTAAATACGGCAAGACGTGACGAAATCGGACAACTCGCCCAGCACTTCATGACCATGAGTCGTGAATTGGAGCGCGTGGATCAGGCACGGCAGCAATTTGTATCCAACGTATCTCATGAGATTCAGTCACCGTTAACTTCAATTCAAGGATTTGCTCAATTGGTGGCAGACAGAGAACTGTCCGAACAGGAACGAGAGCATTATGCATCCATTATTGAAAAGGAGAGCCGGCATCTCTCGTTGCTCAGTAAACAATTGCTAGTACTGTCTTCCCTGGAACAAGGACATGATGACATGACTCCAACCGAAACTACATTCTCCCTAAGAGGTCAATTCCGGCAGGCGGTTCAAGTGCTGCAATGGCAATTGGAAGAGAAAGAGTTGCTGCTTCGTATGTCTGTTCCCGAGTCCATACAGATTACGGGCAATGAAGTGCTGCTGATGCAGGTCTGGATGAACCTGCTAGGCAACGCGGTACAGCATCTGCCGAAAGGACGCAACATTGAGATTCGCGCGGAGCAGACGGATACCGCGTGTGTCGTTCATATTTCCGATACAGGAGATGGGATTCCAGAAGAGCATCTGCCGTTCCTGTTTGACCGTTTCTACCGGGTGGATCAAGCGCGTGAACGTTCGTCCGGCGGGACCGGACTTGGGCTGGCCATTGTGCAAAAGATTATCCGGATTCATCGGGGGACAATTGAGGTATCTAGTTCTTCTGAAGGTACAACCTTCAAGATAACGCTTCCGCAGATGTAATGTGTTGTTCATGTTCCGTTCATTTTGACCTCCTATACTTGGGTTATCAAGAGGGAGGTCAGAGCATATGTACTTAGCTATACGAGAAATGAGATTTGCAAAGGGACGCTATGCCTTAATTGCTACAATCATGGTGCTAGTTTCGTTTCTGGTGCTGTTTGTAACTGGACTTGCACAGGGGCTGTCGTATGATAACGCGGCTTCGATTAAAAATATGGATGCAACTCATTTTGTACTCGAACAGGATTCGAATCATCGATTCACCCGGTCACAGGTAGGTCAACAAGAGCTGGACGAGGCGAGGTCTGTCGTTGGGCAGGATCATGCCGAGCCGCTTGGTATTCGAATGACGACTGTTAGCCCGGCGAACGACACTACAAAGATCGATGTCACTCTTTTCATGGTGAATCCGGGCAGTTGGTTGACACCAACCGTTACCGAAGGTCAAGCGATTAATGATCAGTCCACGGGGCAGGTCGTAGTAGATCAGAAGCTGGCAAAATCGGGCGTAACGATCGGCACGGTTTTGGTGGATCAAGCCTCGGGAACAGAGTGGACAGTTAGTGGTTTTGTGCAAAATGAATCGTTCAGTCATGCCCCGGTGGTGTTCCTGAATGAGCAGGAATGGCTTGCGCTGCAAGCCGGTTCACGCACAGTGCAAGCCACATCTGCAACAGATGGAGCCGTTACAGAAACGGGCACTGATGCTGAGCTTACGCCAGTCTATAATGCTATTGCGGTCAAAGGTGCGGATGATCAGGTGAGCAGCCTGAGTGCTGCCTTGCCGAAGACAGAGATTATCACCAAATCGGAAGCCGTATCCGCTATTCCGGGTTACAAGGAAGAGCAGGGCTCACTGCTGATGATGATTGCATTTCTATATGTCATCTCGGCATTTGTACTTGCGGTATTCTTCTACGTGATTACGATTCAGAAGACCAGTCAGTTTGGCATTTTAAAAGCAATCGGGACACGCAACGGTTATCTGGCAGGCAGTGTTTCGCTACAGGTAATGCTGTTATCTGTAGGCAGTCTGGTGATTAGTGTGCTGCTTGTACGGCTGTTCGAATCTGTGCTCCCTGCATCGATGCCCTTCGAATTAGGATTATCCACGCTTGCATTGACTTGTGTGTTATTCATTCTGATGTCGATGGCGGGTTCATTGTTCTCGGTGTGGAAGGTTACCAAAATTGATGCACTGGATGCGATTGGGAGGACGGCAGCATGAGAAACCGACTGGTATTACAAGGGATTACACAGACATTTGATGATGGCGGCAGCCAGCGTACGATTCTGGATCAGCTCGATCTGCAGGTGGCAGAAGGGGAGCTTGTCGCTGTGATGGGCCCTTCGGGTTCGGGTAAAAGCACATTCCTGTCCATTGCAGGTGCGCTGCTTGAACCAACGGGTGGAGAGGTATTGCTCGATGGAACTTCCATTATGGGTAAAAATAAAACGGACATCTCGGATGTGCGGCTACGCCAGCTCGGATTTATTTTTCAAAGTGCGAATCTCATCCCTTACTTGAAGGTGGAGGAGCAGTTAATGGTCGTGGCCAAACTTGCGGGCATGGATAAAAATAAAGCCGAGCGCCGTGCAGGGGACCTGCTGAAGACGGTAGGCTTGTCCCACCGCCGGAAAGCATACACCGACAAGCTGTCCGGTGGGGAACGTCAGCGCGTTGCCATTGCGCGGGCGCTGATGAATGATCCGGCTGTGCTACTGGCGGATGAACCTACGGCCAGCCTGGACGCAGAGCGCGGGCTGGATATTGTGAGCACGATTGCACGGCTCGTCAAGGAGCAGGGCAAGAGTGCGGTGATGGTTACGCATGATGAGCGGATTTTGCCGCTCTGTAGCCGGGTACTTTTTTTAGAAAAGGGAAAGCTCGTTCAGCACTAAACGTTTCAAGGATATATGAGGTTGTAAGGTGGAAGCTGAAGTGTAAACGAAGGTCACAACTCCTGATGGGGAAGTGGCCTTCTCTTTGTGTTTTCGACTATAATTGGAAGCATATAAAGTGAAAGTCATGGAGCGGATGGAAGGATGAGCAGCATGAATAAGGAACAATATCCGGCACTGAGCACGTCGATAGACTGGGGAATAATTGAGGCGGAGTTCAAGCTGGGAGAGCATGTGGATGAGGCGCTGGTGAGTAATGTGAGCATCATTCCATTTGTCGGGGACAAGTGTGTTGTATTTCAACTGAGTAATGGACTGTGGGAACTGCCCGGAGGAACGTTGGAAGTGAACGAGCCTTATATGGACGGCTTGAAGCGTGAATTGATGGAAGAATTAGGAGCGGAGCTACGTTCTTATCAGGTTTTCGGGCAGTTTCATTGCACGTCCAGTGCACCTGAGCCGTATCGGCCGCACATTCCGCATCCGCATTTTGTCAGGGTGATTGGTTATGGTGATGTGGAGTTGGTCAGCGATCCGCTCAATCCGGAGGATGGAGAGCAAGTGGTGGCGGTTGAAATGGTTGATGTGGATGAAGCGGTACGACGTTTCCGGGAACAGAACCGATATGATATTGCTGAGATGTACAGGCTGGCATATGAGCTGAGGGAAAAAAAACAGACGCTGATTGAGGGATTAGATCTAAGGCATAGGGTTCTATTGGAGGAGCCAAGGACAATCTGTGGGCCGTATTGGCTTAAATGTCCTTTTGCCCCGAAATGATAATATCTTAATCAAACGGCGATACGTATGGAATGCAGCTCACCCTTCAGGATGAATAGTAGACAGGTTCTATTTTATATAACGTTTGCTCAATGGTTAAACATAAGGCAGCATCATGGATTCCAGTATGCTTAATTCGGAAATAAAGACTCTTGAGAAAGTTTTTCATGTTGTTTTTTTGCCTGAAACCAGCTAGAAACTCGGTATTCTCTTCTGCACCAAAACGCTGAATCCATTGTTGGATATAAGTGAGACTGAGGATGTTTCGTTCTAAGATGCGCATGACAGGACTGACCATTCTTTCGTCTTCACCATCGGAGTAGACCCGTTCGGTTATCGTCATTTTCTCGTAGACCAGATCTAGGATCGTGGACAGATCATCTGCATTTAATTCGTTACATTGAGCCAGATCGTCCAGAGCATCCGCAGCATGAGCTATTGCGTGTGCCCAGCCTTTGGTTTCGTCATATCCTCTGTAGTCCCTTTCTTCTCGAACATTGTGAAAGACAACGTCTTTGATCTGATGAATACGCTCACTCGACAGGAAAGGGGTGTCTCTATGTCGCATCAAAAGAAGAGGGATAACCAGGATGCTAAAAGAACGTGTGAATACGGAATCAGAATGGGATTCACCCAGTTGATATAGCAGATGTTGGTCATCTAAAATTACGGTTAAAATATGTTCTAATTCGTATGTAGTTAGGGCATTACTAGGAATCCAGTGGGATAAGGTTGTATAGATCAACTCATCACGCAGTTGTGCATCCACCGTACCAATGTTCTTCAGCATTTCTTGTACGATGGCGAAGGGATCTGGGGGCGATTGATATTCATTTTCTCGAATGAACATCAGTTTCTCTTTCAAATTCATTACATACACTCCTACACATCAAATTTTCGTTCTAATGAACCTGGCTGATACATTATTATACAATTTCTGAGGAGGAAAGCCCATATGACGACGGATAGAGCAACAAAGCGGACATGCGAGAAGGGACATACTTTTTATAAAAAGAGTGATTGTGCCACTTGTCCCAAGTGTGAAGCAGAACGGAAACCGAAGGAGGGGTTCCTGAGCTTGGTGTCTGCCCCTGTCAGACGAGCGCTGGAATCAGAAGGGATTACGACATTAACGAAGCTTGCCGAGTACACGGAGAAAGAAATACTCAAGCTGCACGGAATCGGCCCTTCGTCTATCCCTACGCTTCGTAAATCACTGGAGGAAGAGGGATTGGCTTTTAAGGCATAACTATCCGATAACAGCTAACATTTCTTCCATTGTGATCTGATACAAGAGGTTTCCCTCACTCAGTAGCAGGCGATCCTGACGCAAATCTTGCCATGGCTGCTGAAATGGGCGATTTTTTTCATTCCGTAGTGAGATCTTCGTTCCTTTGGTCAGGCTACCGGGTTTTTGCATTTTTTTGAGTATAAAGGTACCATGCTTACCGTATCCCGCATCGAATAAGAAGTGATATCCATCTGTACAAAAACCGGAGGAACCTGATAGTTGGGGATTCGCAAATGTGACATCCACCTGCTCGGAACCAACTTCGCCTGAGACGCATCCTAATCTAAAATCACTGTAATAGTAAAACCAGACTTCCTGTTCGTTCACTACATTGAGTGCGTAACAATCGTAAATATCGGCAACGGTATTCTTATAGATAACATGTCCGTAGGCATCCCAAGCCAGCAGTCCATTCGCTCCAATGGGTTCGTTCCAACCATAATTACCGAAGATCCCTTCATCGAAGTAGCTGGTCCAGATTGTTCCACGCTCTGTTACCTGTACACTTTGAATTCCATCCCCAAGCAAAAATTCACGAATCGTTGTGCCTTCCATATCACATACTTTGGCGTTAAGATCGAATTGACCTTCCCTGTAATAGGTGCAACGTGCCCCAACCAGCAACAGATGTTCTTGAAGAGGCTGTACATAATGATAGTGAAAATGTTGCCTCCTAATCACAACTTCCTTTACCTGTTGATCTGATATAATTAGCACTTTATACGTGTAGGATTCGTTTAGTTTGGTTTGCACAAACATATCTTGTATTCGTTCAGGTACTTTATTGATGAGCAACAAATACGCAAGACCGTCATGCCCCCACTGTACGGAAACGATATTGAAACCTTCGGTGTAACTGGAGATGTCTGCAAAAGGCAGTAATTTTAATGTTGAATCTGGCATTGCTAAGTCCTCCTTCAGAATCATTAGTAATTATAAAGCAGTATCCTCAACTGCTTTTATTACGTTGAATTATGACATAAGCAGACTGGACGGAACATGGCGAAAGTATAACGAACCCGAAAAAGCGGGTGAATAAGGGGTACACCTCTATACTCTCCTGTAGTACAATAAGGAAGTTGTGTCAATTTTTATACGAGGAGGGTGAGCTCAGACAACAGCGTCATAGAAAAAAGCACGAATAGAATAGAGTCGTAGTTATACATATGAATGTTCATCATCTCGTTTGAACAACATGAGAAAAGAAAAAGGAAGTGTTAGAAGTGCAAACACCTGTACAAGAACCAATTCAACAATCGGATCGCGATTCAACGAGGGAATACCGACCAATTGGCGTGTCAGGACTCGGGGGATGGCTTATTCTGACGCAGATTGGATTATTTCTATCCTTGATCTTACTGGCTGCGCATCTTAATGAGACGAGGTTACTTGTTTTAAACACAGAGACGTGGACGCTTTTAACGTCCGTAGAATCTGATTTTTATCACCCGTTATGGGGCCCAGTCATTATATATGAGTGTGTATACAACCTGTTTTTCCTTGTATTTAGCGTGTATACCATCATCGCTTTTTACAAGAAGAGAGCCATTCTTCCTCGCCTTATGATTATTCTTTATATTGTTAGTCTTGCTGCTGGTATCGTGGATTATCTACTACTCTATCAGATTCCGATGGCAAGAGAGGTCGAAGATGGAAGTTCAGTTCGGGGGATAGCAAGTTCTGCCCTTGCATGTGCCATCTGGATTCCGTATTTTATGAAGTCAAAACGTGTACGTAACACATTTGTTCGTTAAAAATGAAGCAGGAAATAACCGAGCTTGGATCGAAGAAGTGATCTGAGATCGGTTTTTTTATTGGGTTTCCAGGGACTTATATACATATGGAAGGCCAGATAGTGAAAATGTGAGAATTAGAAAGGAAAATCGATTTTTGATAAAAAGAATGCTGAATGTCGTTATCGGTATCTCTATTCTGGTGTATCTTTACTTTCTATATATTATGCTGATGCACCCACCGACAGATGGTTTAGACATTGCACAATTGCAGATTAGATCAGCGGTCACGATGGCAATTATTGCTATCGCCAGTTTTATCCGTTTGAGATTATAGGAGGATACGTTATGAAGACCATTGAAAGCTACTTTGATCCATTTCCCGTACTGGAAACGGAACGAATGCTGCTTCGGCCATTAACTTATGATGATCTGGAGGATATGTACAGTTATTGCTCGGTACCCGCTGTGGCAGAGTTTACGACATGGGATGCGCATCAGAGCAAGGAGGATACAAAAGGTTTTCTGGATTTTGTAATGAGCCGTTATGAGAATGATTTCTTGGGGCCATGGGGCATTGAGGATAAAAGAACAGGAAGACTGATTGGTAGCTGCAATTATTTAGACTGTAACAACAATGATCTGAGAGTGGAACTGGGCTATGTATTATCCAATCAATTTTGGAACCAGGGTTTGATGACCGAGGCGGTGAAACGAATCATTCAATTTGGATTCGAGGACGTGGGTCTAGAGCGTATTCAAGCCAAATGTCTGGTAGGCAACATCGGCTCAGCCAAGGTCATGGAGAAAGCGGGTATGCAGTTTGAAGGTGTGCTGAGAAAGTACATGAGAGTGAAAAATGAGTGGCAAGACTTGAAGATGTACGCTATTGTTCGAGAAGATATATAGAGTGAATATGGGCTAATCAATGATGCAACGTATTGGATCATGGGTTTCTACCTGGTTTTCAAGAATAAACCTTCAATATACATAACATCGTGACGCCTTGCCGAAGACCCTTCGCTATAATGTGAGAGAGCAGCTGCATAGATTCAATACAGGAGGTGGATCATGTATCTTCGTAGTGTTGAGTTAATATCAGACAGGATTGAACAACACGATCAGTATCCCTTTAATATTCCTTCGATCCAATCCTTAGAACGACTTACGTTCAGCAATAATGTTACTTTTTTTGTTGGTGAAAATGGATCAGGCAAATCTACGTTGCTCGAAGGAATCGCTCATCAATGTGGATTCAATACCGCCGGAGGCGGGCGAAATAATTTGTTTGAGACACACGCATCGGAGTCTTCTCTTGGAGATTATCTGAGACTGGCCTGGCTGCCTAAAGTGACGAATGGATTTTTCTTGCGATCAGAATCATTCTACCAGTTTGCATCACATGTCGATGAGATGCCGGAGTCCCTTCCATATTACGGAGGGCGTTCATTGCATGAGCAGTCCCATGGGGAGTCTTTTCTTAACTTGTTCATCAACCGCTTCAGCTCGAAGGGCATTTATCTGCTTGACGAGCCAGAGGCCGCTTTATCCCCAGCCCGTCAGCTCTCGTTGCTGAGAATTCTGCATGATTTATCGAGTAATTCGCAATTTATTATTGCCACACATTCGCCTATTCTACTTGGGTATCCGGGGGCGGAGATTTTAAGTTTTGATGACGGACATATTCAGCAGATGAGATATGAAGATACAGATCACTATCAGATCACTCGTAGTTTTCTGGAGAACCGGGATCGCATGCTGCATGAATTGTTTAGAGATGATTAATATGTAATATGTTAACGACAAGATGAAGTTAGAATGAAGGGAAAATAATGAACCGAAGAATTGAACAATTGAAGGGGAGAGCGAATGAAAACAGGATTGATTATTGTAGATATGCAAGAGAGCATTGTACGACCAAAGATGGATCAGAAAGCGATAGACCATGCCTGTGAGTATATTAATCACGTAGCGAATGTGCTCCGGTCCCATGATCATGTGGTGGTACACATCCAGGATGTGGAGGGCATGGTGGGGGCAGATCCCGAACTCTATCAGATCATTCCTGAGATTGATGTGGATGAGAAGGATATAAAGCTCACCAAAGAGAGCTCCAACGCATTCTGGCAAACGGATCTGGAACAGACGCTCAAGAGTCAGGGCATTGAACTGCTCATCATATGCGGTTTTGCCGCAGAAGAATGTGTCCTGTTCACATACAATGGTGCGATGGAGCGTGGATTCAGCCCTGTTATGTTACAGAACGGCATTCTTAGCACACATCCCGATGCTGTGATTTCCACCTATAGAGACCGTAATGTGATCTCGTACCCGGTGGTCGATTACCTGATCAGATAGATGGTGTGATTGGCGGGGCTAGTGGTACGTCAAAGGTGGATTATATTTTCTAAGGAGGCGAAGACGGTGGAGCAGTATAACAATGCCTTCCTACTACTTCTCTCTTTCATAGGTCTAATCTGGATGATTAAAGGCATGAAGAAGAAGTTGCGGCTTATGGTATTTTTCGGAGTTATTTTGATTCTGGCGCCTATTTTGATCATGATGGGCAGGATGACTTGGTTACCTTTTATAAGTTCGGTTGCATTCGGTGCTTCCTTGCTTGTACGAAAAGAGGGGAATAAAGGAAGGATGGACGACCCTGTCGATGAGAGGAATGTATAATGCACAGGGCTCTGTATTGTACACCTTAGTATTTTATTATCTCTTGATCAAAAGGAGGGCTTTATTTGCCTTGGCCAATGGTTCATTTTGCAATTGCATCCAAAATCGTTACACATCCATCACCATCGTTATTACTGGGAAGCCTGGCGCCTGACTCCATTCATGTGAGAACCAACATACGTAGTGAAAAGGCGAAGACTCACCTGATGCCTGAAGAACATGAATTTGCAACAGATGCTGATTTCAGGCAGGTTATTGAATCGAACAGGCATCGGATGCAGCAAAATCCTCAATTTACAGAATACCTACGCGGATATATCGCCCATATCTATACCGACCGTGAGTGGACTTTTCAGATTTATCCTCCTTATGAAGCTCATCCGAACGGAAGAAGTGTGTACACCCATGATGTGAAGAAGCTGGAGTTCAGGATTTTGCGAGAATACGCTGGTGCTTCGGGATGGTTGGATCAGTTGAAAACAGCAAAGGCATATGAATTTGGCGGTCTGACGGAGCAGGAGGTATACCAGTACAGGGGAGAAAAGCTGGATTTCTTCATGACTCAGGGGAATGAGCCTGTGGATGATCTACATGTGTTAACGATGGATGCCATATCGGCGTTTATCCAGAGGACTGCCTTGGATTTGAAAGACAGATTCAAGGAATGGCAAGTATAAGGAGGCTTAACGTGGCTTACATACATAAGGGAAGATACACCGCTCAGATGGAAGGAGAATTCGTTGTTTTTATTATTGGTATGAGAATTAACCGACTGTGGGCGATTCATAAGTGGCTGCCTGTTTTTAACTCAATGGGGCCGATGATTAAAGAATTATATCAGAATAAGGATACCGGATTTCTGGGTACAGAATTTTTCGTGACCTGGCGTGGTGTAACTCTACTGCAATACTGGCGTTCATATGATGAACTGGAGAAGTATGCGCATGGCGGATTGCATCTGAAGGCTTGGAAAAAATTCAACAAGTCGATTGGCTCAGATGGTTCGGTGGGGGTATATCATGAGACGTATAAAGCTCAATCCGGTTCATATGAGACAATCTACGCCAACATGCCGAAATTCGGATTAGCTAAAGTGTCCAATCATGTGCCTGCAACAGGTCAGATGGCAACATCCAGACGTAGAATGGGCGGCGAGAACGAACCTGCAGTACAGACACCTGAGAATCCATAAAACCAAGAGCTAATAAATCTACAGTAATAGAGAGGAGCATGGAATGAAAGCTGAGATCCGAAAAGAAGATTTGAATTCCCCAAAACTAAGCTGGCTGTGTGTTGAACCGATGTTGCTCTCCGTTCGCGGACAAAGTTTGGAAGCCAAAAAAGAGGTATACCTGCAGCTAAACGAGGGGCAACAAGCCCTGTATCTGTTTTATTCATATCACAATCATACCCGAAGTCTGGCTGAGTTTTATTGGTTTTCGGCATATAACATCATCGATTTGCAGAGCTGGAATGGAATTAGAAAAGGGCTGCGGTTCTTTCATTTAGTTGAATTGATTCATGTTCTGGATGATATCGAAGTTCTTATAACGGATGTAAAAAAATCTGGAGAAACGTGGCAAGAAGTATCGCCCACCGATCTGGAGCATAACCCTCAGTTGCTTCAGCGAATAGAGCCATTATATGCAGCGTACCAGAAGGCCTCGCAGGAAGCGATTACGACGATGAACGAGTGGGTTCTACAGCATCAGGAGATGTTTTTGGATGTTAAAGAGGGACTTTGAAAACGAGATGATCATGTGTGGAGACTACTCAGAAGAGTAGTTTTTTCTTTTTATTGCAACAAAACTGCAGCTTCATGCAACAAAACACAAAAGAGTGGGAAGTGTCTCTTCGGGTCTGTAATATGAGTGATGAGAGGAGGGCAACACGTGAAAGTCGTATTTGAAGAAAATCAGGAAATGCAGCTTAATGAAGCAAAGGTAATCACCCATCCTGGAGAAAGATCCAAGTGGGATCGGATCCGGGAAGCGATTGGTCAGTCCGAGACGGAGCTGGTTGTGATTCAAGCCAGCAACGATCGTCATGTGAAAATCAAGCTAAGCTCCATCATGGCCATCGAATCAGAGGATCGAATGTGCGGTGTGCGCGTGATTACAGGGGAGGGGTACTTACTGAATCAACGTCTGAAATACGTGGAAATAGAACTAGAGGATACACCATTGATACGAATTAACAATCAGACCATCATTAACACCCAGCATATCAGTAACTTTTCAGCTGCCGAACATGCCAGAATTCAGGTTAACCTGATCGATGGTTCTAGCTACTATGTGAGTCGATTTTATATTAAAAACTTTAGGAGGAAACTATCATGATGAATCAACTTAAACAATCATTTTTTCAAGTATTTACGGTAACGACACTTTGGGTAACACTACTGCTGACGCTTTTTTTCCGCGACCAGCCGATTCATATGGCATATCTTTGGAACGTGGCGGGGATTTCGCTCATAGCAGCTGTGCTGTTCGGAGTCATGTACAGTACACTGTGGAATCATTTAACATTAAAACCGGTATGGAACATCGTCATTTCTTCTACATGTAATATTGCTGGTGGCATGGCTATTGTTTGGTTGTTTTCCAGAGAGATGTTCGAGTTGATCGCACCTTGGTTCCCGGGAATGTGGCTACTTTCTATCGTGTTGCACGTCATAGCGTTTTATTTTTATGCTAGAATAGATAGCAGGAAAAAAGCGGAAGAGTTAAACGACATTCTGAAGTAAATTAGGTGAACAGGATTGAAGGAAGATGAGTTGCTGGACATATATGGACTGGAGCCTGACAAGAGACATCGGGAATCCATTCGTCAGCTGTTGCAACAAGAGACGGAGAACGAGGAAGCAGAAGATAACGAGGTTTTGAAACTGCTGTGCGTTATGTTGTTTGCTATAGGTAACGTGCAAGACACGGAACTGATCTGGCAAGCCAAACGAAAGAATCAGGACACGGGTAGTTATATTGATGTGCAGCTGCTGTGCGGTGCAGGTGTTGAAAAGACGATAGCCTATCTGGAAAAAAGGGGCGGCGAACAAGCACGTAAGCAGTTGCTATATATTGAACAGTGCCAACCGGTCGACTTGGTGGACTTTTCCAAAGACCAATGGTTATCCGGGTACATAGCCTATTACGGCGTTTGATCCCAAGGATGGAGGGATAATATGAAGCAGGAGAGCGCTATACACGTACAGAAGCAGGTGTGTGAGAAATACAATGCAGACTATGTCCCGAGTGAACCCCACTTGAAGGTGGGGATTGCCTGGAACGTGAAGAAGAAGCTTGAACCGATTCATGGGATGCGAATTCAGCCAGAAGGCGATACGACGGGCTGGTACATTTGGGCCGAGGAATATTCGGCAGCCGATGATTTCTTTGTACCGCTACACGTTGCACATATCGATGAATGGGATGAGAAGATTAATCGATATCTCGGACTTGCTCCGGGGTGGAGGTTCTTGATTGCCGAGGATTATGAGGATGTATGGTTTGATGAAGGACTGCTCAATCGTTAGGTTGCATTAAGCTTTGACAAGATGATTTGTAAATTAAATTAGCGAGTTATGGCGCTACCTTACATGGATAACTCATGTAGGGTAGCGTTTTTTTTATTAGGAAGGGATGTAGTCTGGAAATTAACTTGTTTCCATAGCATTCGCAAATCCCACATTATGGGTTATGATGTACCTGGGAGAAAATTTTACAGGGACAGGAAGTCATGGGTTAAAAACGAACCGGGAGTGGAGTGGAATGGTACGTAAGTTAGCCTTGATCCTCGGTGTTATGTTGTTACTTGTAACGGCTTGTCAGAGTAAAACAGAACCTGAGGATACACCGAAACCAGGCATCTCAGGTACGAATGACGAATCATCCGTGGATGAAGAAGAACCAGCAGTCTCTTCGCCACAAGGGGAAGTTGTCCCGCCTGAATATGTGGATGAGAGCAAGTATTCCGGTGATGAGCTGGAAATTGTCAAACTAATGAATGCACGTATGCGTTATTTATATGAACAAGATGAAAAGGGATATATGAGTCTGTTCGCGCCGGAATCTCCGGTCTCAGGCATGCCAAATTTTACAGTCCGCAAAATTACTTCCATGGGTGACATTACGATTACGGAACAAAAAAAGATCTATCAAGGTGTTGTGATTATTACAGAGTTGGAAGAAGGCGACATCGAGTCCAGCCCTATCATGGTGTTTTGGAAAAAGAAAGCGGATGGTGATGCTGCTAAGTGGATCATTGCAGACATCGATTAACAAGTACAACATGTAGAACTATAGGCAACTAAGAAATATACATAAACGGAGGATTTAGACATCATGGAATTTTTAGAAATAGGTTTGATTGTTGTAACAGTAATGCTGTTCGTCATGGGCGCGGTAAGCAAACGTAGAACATTTGTTAGGTGGGGAATTGCAAGTCTACTTCTTCTGATTGTGGTGTTTATTCCGTCGTTTGTGAACGGATTTCAGGATGGATTTGTTGAGGGATGGTCCGCTAGATGAGTGATGTAATAAACAAAAATATATCGTATACGCAAGACAGGAGCCGATTTAACTTTCGTGTAGCTGGTATCGTAATGGATGCAGATAGGGTTCTTTTGCATCAGGCGAAGCAGGATGATTTCTGGAACTTGCCTGGCGGGCGAGTGGAGATGAATGAGTCAACCGAGGCTGCCATCCAGCGAGAGATGATGGAGGAGCTGGGCGTTTTCGTTCAAGTGGAGAAGCTAGCATTTATTTGCGAAGACTTCTATGAATACGATGGTGTGGATATGCATGAGATTGGATTCTATTATGTGATCTCTCTGCCCGAAGGGCATTCCTTTTATAATGAACCACAGTTTAATGGTTTGGAGCAAGATGCTAATTTAACGTTTCGCTGGTTCCCCATTCAAGAGACCGAGCAGATGGAGATTTATCCTGTTTTTTTGAGAAAAGAACTCGTTAATCTTCGTGATGCCAGCGGCATTAAACACTTCATCCAGAAATAGAGGGGTAGCCAATGGATATTACATTTATTCGTCATGGTCACGCGGAGCATTTGTTGAATTATCCGAACGAGCTTAACCGATTACACCCGGGTTTGACTGAACAGGGGAAGGAACAAATCGTAGCCTTACGAAAAAACATCAAGGTAATGCCTCACGATACCATTGTGGTAAGTCCAACCAAACGTACTCTTGAGACGGTAGAACTACTAACACCGAGAGAGCGTAGTGGGGGGGGGGGATCAGTCCCCTGGTTGGCCCTAGAATGTATCCTCAAGATCCGAAGTTGGCTCCATTAGGCTGTGACCAAATCTATTCAATGGCAGAACTCAGCGTACTATATCCAGATAAGCCATACATAGATGTTGGATTAGAAGCCTGGGATGAAAGTATAAATCAGATGAATCCGCAGCGGTTTACGCGATTAGCAGAGCAAGTCCTGGCTTGGTGCAGAAAACAGACGGGGCATACGTTTATCGTGTCTCATGATGGTACGATTACGAATTACAGAATGTTGTTAGGTGAGCATGATCTAACTAGAGATGATTTTCTGGGAGAAGCAGGGTACTACACTGTCCGCAATGTTTAGCAAGAGAGGGATAGACGTATTATGACGCTATTCCTGAAGTATATGCGTGCCGGATGGTGGGGCTGTTATTGTTGAAAATGAATCACTTGAATTATTCGGTGGGGCAATTCCCGCTTTATAAAGAGAGGATGATGAGTAGATGCGTGCCATTCAAGTGTACCACTATGAAGCTTTTTCAAGTATTCCAGGCAAAGGCAATCCTGCGGGTGTCGTTTTTGATGCGGATGATCTGACTGAAGCAGCAATGCAGCAGATTGCTCATGCCGTTGGTTTTAATGAGACGGTATTTGTATTGAAGGCTGAAACGGCCGATGTTCGGCTGCGTTACTTCACACCAGGACACGAGATTAATCTGTGTGGTCATGCAACCATGGCGGCAATGTATGGGTTGAAAACGCGTGGTTTATTAGAAGAGAAAGACGCCGTCACGATTGAGACCAATGTAGGCATACTACCGATTGAATTCGAGGTGCAAGATGGGACATGGGTTATGGAGATGAAGCAGGATCAACCGCGCTTTGTTCCCTTTCAAGGAGATGTGGAGAAGCTTGCCGAAGCGATTCATCTGACAACGGATGATTTGGATCTGAGCATGCCCATTGTGTACGGAAGTACGGGGACATGGACGTTATTAATTCCGATTCGTCATCTGAGCGCCTTTGCAAAAATGGAACCCGATTCATCTGAGTTCCCTAGTATTCTAGTGGAAAACCCCAAGTCCTCATTACATCCCTTCTGTCTGGAGACGCGCGATTCAGATGCCATGATGCATGCCAGACATTTCTCTTCACCGTACTCAGGCACAACAGAAGACCCCGTAACGGGTACCGCATCAGGAGTGATGGGAGCCTTCTATTTAACGTATGTGGATCAGGACACTCACGAAGTTGACTTTATCGTGGAGCAGGGCCATGAGATTGGCCGAGATGGCAAGGTTCAGGTGAATGTGCGCCGGGAGCAGGGTGGAATGGATGTGCGAATCAAAGGTACAGCTGTGTATGTTCGCGAGATGACGGTGGAGATGGGCAGTTAAGGTTATGACATGAGGTGAGAATATAATGGACGAAAAAGCCATCATTCATAGGCTTATCGACACACTCAAAGAAGAGTTAACTGATGCGCTGACAGGTGTATATTTACATGGCTCCATGGCGATGGGATGTTTCCATCCCAAGCAAAGTGATATCGACATTTTAGTCGTATGCAAAGAGAAGAGATCTTCCGAAATATATCGCAGGATTGCTGATCGGCTTATAGGTATAGAAGAGGAGATGCACATTCCGAAAGGATTTGAACTTAGTATTGTGCTAGAGTCCGCTGTAACAGGAAATATATATCCTACGCCTTTTGAATTTCATTATTCTGCTTACCACCGGGAGAAGTATAGAAATGATCCCGCGTATCTCTGCGGTGGTCATGAAGATCCGGATGTTGTTGCTCATATGGCGGTTATCTATGACCGAGGTATTGTGCTGCATGGAAAACCGATTAAGGATCTTTTTCAACCTGCTAATCGTAAACATGTGATCGATTCCATCACTTCGGATGCGAGTTCAGCTTTGGAGGAAATCTCAGACAATCCGGTCTATTACGTATTAAGTTTGTCGCGCGTTTTGTTGTATATTCAGGAATCGGTGATCTATTCCAAGCGAGAGGCCGGAGAGCGTGCGCTGGCCGAAGCTTTGCCTGAATATCAGGAACTTGTCTCACAATGTCTAGAAAAATATAACGGGGAACGCGAATCAGTCAATGTGGATGCTGCTCGCTTAAGAGAATATGCTGAGTATATGCTCAAGCATATTGATAAGGCCCTGCAAGCGTAAAGGAGGAATACATATGAAAGAATCACAACGGATCAAATGGGAGAAACAATTGAAACAAGGCAAGAAGCATCACATTTTGGTACGCGGCGTTCTAGGCTGGGGTCTGCCCCTTGCTTTTGTATACACATTGTTCATGACGTCGTGGGGTGGTCAGGGTCTTACGATGGATGGTGAGTTTTATGTAACCTTACTGACTGCTCTCGTTCTATTTCCAGCTGCTGGCATCTGGTATGGCGTCTGGACGTGGAAAATTTTGAAGATGAAAGTCGAGCAGGGAAGAAGATAGATTGGGATCGTGAGCATATGTCTCTCTGATTTTGTTGAACAGGAGGAGCTACATGGGGTATATCACGGATTTACGAAAATTGGTGGGCACACGACCCTTGATTATGGCAGGTTCCTGTGTACTGGTGTTTAATGTGCAAGGCCATCTGCTACTTCAGAGACGAACGGACAGTTTGGATTGGGGCACGATTGGTGGTTCGCTTGAACTGGGTGAATCGTTGGAAGAGGCTGCTGCGCGTGAACTATACGAAGAAGCCGGGCTACGGGCTGAGGCCTATAAGCTGATTACCGTTTTTTCAGGACAGGATATGTACTACCAGTATCCCCACGGAGATGAGATCTACAATGTGATGGCGATTTACGAAGCAGAGGGCATTACAGGCACCCCGACAGTGATGGACGATGAAGGTTTGGAGCTCAGATACTTTGATTTAACTCAACCAATTCCTGAGATTAATCCGTTCACCCAATATGTACTGTCAAAAGCAGGATATATCCAAACCCAGTGATGAAGTACAATTCGTGACACAGATGAGTTTGTTAAGATGAGGTGTGTAGCTCAAGGTAAGAGCTTTTAAACTCTTAAACCGTATATGTGTAATTGACCTAAGAAGAAGGGGGAAGTAAAAATGGATATGATGTTTGATTCAGGTATCGGTTTAGGTTTGGGTATAGGTTCGTTGATCTCTATTTTTGTTATTCTAGTGAATTTATTGTTATATGGCTTGGGTGCGTATGCATTAATTCTATTTATCAAACTTGCCAAACGAGGCATTCAGGCATTGGATATTTATTTATATGAGAAACGTGGCGGACGATATTAGTCATGAACGCTGTTATCCTTTTTCAGATCGGTAAGCCCGCACAAGATTATCATTTTTCTCTCAGTGATTTGCGGATGCTATTTTAGTATGATAAAGGTATCATTTTGCAAAGAGAGAGGGTTAGACATGGATACGTTTTTGCAGCAAATTAACGAATTAAACGAGCTTCAGAGAGAATTGGTCGGCCTGCATCCTTTTTTTGCAGAACATCATCCGGTTGTTGTAGCGCACGAATCGTTGTTATATATCTATGATTATTCATTGAATTCTGAGCAATATGAATGGGTCAAAACCGTACCAGATGACCTATATATTCCCGATGATTGTATAAACACAATGCCTGTACACCATTTGGATAATCGCATGTGTGTGATTGTGACGGCTTCTGTTTTCAAAAATGTAGAGCAGCAGGTCTTGTTGCTTCATGAGTATGTGCATTGTTCTGTCTATAGGAAATACAATGAGCAGATCGTGAATCGTCTGCAGATTAAGCATAAAATGACCCAGTTGAAGCGTGTAACCTGGGAGATCCAATATGAGTTCCCATACGAAGATGAGAGCGTTGCTGCGGGGATTACATCTCTTCTATCTGCTCTGAAAAGCGAGAATCTCCAGCGAATTCAGGCCGCGCGCACAGCATTGTTTGAATCCCTTACGGAAGAACAGGCCGAATATTGGAGCTGGCTGGAGTGGAATGAAGGTTTTGCACGATATATCGAAAATCAGATTCGGGCTCAATATGAATTAGAACCCAACCATGCTGGTGATACAGCACCGTTTAACCACCTCGTATTTTACGAGTGTGGGTCCGAATACATTCGTTTGCTAGTACAGGAACAGCCGGCCTATCATACGGAACTAGAGCAATTGTTTGACCGGATGCAGGTGGAGAGACTGGCGAGTTTGGTGGGCTAATGAAGAGGCGCCGGAAGTGGTGAGCCTTACAGAATTGAGAGATGACCACCTGCACGGAAACAGGAGTCATCTTTTTTATTTTATTCCTTTTACTGCATCGATAATAAAGGCTTCAACGTATAGTGTATAGACAAAGAGAGAGAGTGAGAGAGAGAAAGGAGCGAGGGTATAACATGACAGAAACAATGAGAGCAACAGGAATAGAGGAGTGGAGTACACCGCAACAGAAGCTTTCTCCTCATGCCATAAGTCTATGGAGAGTCAGCGCGATCATATCCAACGTCATCGGCTTTGTTGTACTGGCGGTGCTACTGATCCTGGACTCCGTTTACGATTGGAAAACCTGGATTGGATGGATTTTGTGGGGAGTCACGGCCCTATCCGTTGGTTATGCCATATGGGATGTTTTTTTACGGCCGGTGTGGCTATACCGACACTGGTTTTATGGCGTTAACGCGGAATTTTTACAATTGAAGCATGGTGCGCTGAACAAGGTACATCAAGTCATCCCTATGGCTAAGGTGCAATCTGTATCCACGAATCAGGGGCCATTAATGAGAAAATATGGACTGTATTCGGTCTCCATCGGTACGATGGGTACATCTCATGTCATACCGGCCCTGCCAGAAGAAGTGGCATTTGCACTGCGGAACCAGATCGCAGACTATGCTCAAATCAATGAGGTGGATGAATGACGGATTTGAAACGGCATCATGCACTCAGCTTATTGTGGAGTCTAGGTAATTTGATCAAAAACAACTTTGCCTTCGTTCTATTTCTGTTCGTTTTCCGTGGAAAATCAGATTCGACATGGATCTTCTATGCCAGGCTCATTTTTTATATCGGTATTTCTCTTGGTCTGGTGTCCATTGTTTGGAAATGGTTCGCAACACGTTATTCAGCGGATGAGAAGGCTATCCATATCTACACAGGGGCTTTCAGCCGAACTCGCAGAACAATTCCGTATACGAAAGTGCAAAATGTAAGCCGACGTACTAGTTTTTTTCATCGTTTGTTCGGGGTGACCTCCATACGTTTTGAGACAGGAATTAAGGATGGAGACGCGTCATTCCAACTTCAGGTCGTGTCCATCGCTGAAGCAGAGCAGTTGGAAAAGCAGGTAACCCGTCATTTGTCCGAAGTACAAGCACAAGCGGGGGAAGAGCTACCTGATGATGAGGCTTCAAGGAATGAGCTAAGCCGTGATCAAGAGCTTATTGGAACGCAAGATCAAGCAGGCGGCAATAGCATGGAGATAGAGAAGTCTAGTGAAGTCGGAAGTAGAGTTTCAAGTGAAGCGAATAATACAGTTGACGATAAAGATACAGGAAAGCTCCTTAAAGGTACGACCCCAGTACCTGATCAGCGGGTGGTCCACTACCGTTCTACTCGTAGAGATGTGCTCAAAGCATCGTTTACTTCACTCAGCTTTTTAGTGCTGATTCCGATCCTGGGCTCTTTGTATTCAACGGTGAAGGATTTTTTCCCTGATGAAACGGTAACCGAAAGTTTAGTGTTATCCTGGCTTGACTCATGGTGGGTAACAGGTCTGATCATCCTGATACTGATCCTTTTGTCCATCGGTCTTGGAATTGCACGAACTTTTATAAAATATGGAGATTTCCAGATCACATCCGATGACAAACGGATTTATATTACGAAGGGCATGCTGGAAAAGACGTCTTTTTCGATTCAGAAAGACCGTGTGCAGGCCGTCAAGATTACACAATCACCAATGAAGAGAATGCTGAGACTGGCCGAGGTAGAACTTACCACTGCAGGCAGCTTGGGTGAATCTGGACAGGAAATGAATTCACTGTATCCGTTTCTACCCGTGAACGAAGCCTATCGGATAATTGAAGAGATTCTGCCCTCCTATCATGTTACTGAGGAGATGCACAAGCTACCTCGTGTAGCGCTATGGCTGCGACTACTGAGACCGAGCTGGTTTTGGGTGATCGCTACAGGTGTGCTTGCTTATTTCCAACCGGTTCTGGTTGGTCTGGAGCAGGCTTGGTGGATTCTTTCACTGCTGCTCTTGCTATGGATTGTAACGAGCAGATTGATCAATTTTCATCATACCCGATATGTATTGAACGATCAGTTCATTCAGTTTCGCTCAGGTGCGTTGACTTCGACACTTTTTATCTCCAAGCGGGAGAAGGTCATTGAAATCAAGATTACTCGTCATCCCTTGCAGCGAAAGCTAGGGCTGGCTTCAATCCATACCGTGAATCGCGCCAAACCTGTTATGCATCATCATGTTCATGACATACCGGATGACGTGGCAGGTACTTTTCAGATGTGGTACATGGGACGTTCCAATGAGGTGCACACCCGGTAGACGCTAAGAGATAGACGAATATAAGGAAAGCGAGTAAAGACAGACCACGTACATCATGAGGTTTATCTTGACTCGCTTTTTTTCTGAATTTTCAGTTGCAGGAGATGTTAACGTGAGTAAAACGAATCAGACCTGAAACACTTGCGTCCATAGACGATCAGCAGTGGAGGAGGATGACAATTGATGATAAAAGCCGTATTTTTGGATGTGGACGGTACACTGCTCAGTGAAAAAGATCGAAGTCTCTCTCAACGTACAGAGCAGTCCATTCGCCAGTTAATCGAAAAAGGAATTCATATCATTCTTGTGACAGGCCGACCACATCATTTATGTGAAGAGTTCAAGCATCTAGACATAGACACGGTTATTTCAGCTAACGGGGCTTTGGTTACTTGTCGTGGTGAAAGGATTTATAAATCCGTTCTTTCTTCACCGATGATTAGAGAATTCAGTCATTTTGCAGCGTCTCAAGGACATGCGCTCTCCTATTTTACGGAGTCTTTTGCCATGAATGGAGCTTGCCAGACGGATAGCCGTGTGACAGATGCCCTTCGGGAGACACTTGGACTGATTGAATATCCCGATCAGATGATGACGTTGGATAACGAGATCTACTGTATGTGTTTATATGCGAACGAGGAAGAAACGAACAAGTATCGAGCACAGTTTCCCTCATTGCGGTTCGTAAGATTCCATCCGTATGTATGCAATGTGCTTGAAGCCAATGAAGTAAGTAAATCTGTAGCAGCACAGGCAGTTCTTACTCATCTTAATGTATGCAGGGAAGAAACAATGGCTTTTGGAGATGGAGAGAATGATATTGACCTCTTAACCTATGCAGGTGTAGGTGTCGCTATGGGGAATGGTGGAGAAAGGGTTAAGCAATGTGCAGATTATGTCACACTGAAAGCAAGTGAGGATGGAATTACTCATGCGTTGAAACACTTCAAGGTTATATAACGAAATTCAAATTGGAAAGAAAATATATCCAGATTGTGGATTGTTATGTAAAATGAAATGAAGTGACAAATCCCTAAAGCATAGGGTATGAAGAAAGGCGGATTTTAATATGAAAAAAGGTTTTGTTATTATTTTGTCGCTGGTCATGCTTATCGGTGTATCCTCTTCGGCGTATGCACATCCAGGTCGATTGGACAAAAATGGCGGACACAAGTGTTCTGCAAAATCGATTAAAAAAGGTCTGTGTACAGGCTATCACTATCATAAAAAGAAAAAGTAGTTTTGAATCCTGAATCATTTGAAGATGAACGGAGGAACATGCTGTATGGAGCATATCAAAGCTGTTATCTTTGACTTGGACAACACCATTCTAAATCGGACAAGGACGTTTGAAGGTTTCACACAAAGTTTAATCCGCACATATTTTGGACATATGGAGTCCACTGAACAAATACAACAGCGGATCATCGAGCTTGACGAAGATGGTTATAAGGACAAACCTCGGTTGTTCGACGAATTATTAGAGGAATTGCCTTGGACTGAGGCGCCGCCGCATGAAGAACTGATGGCTTTCTACGGTAGGGAATATGTGCGAAATTCAGTCTTGATGGATGAGGCGAGAGAAGTGGTGCAGCATCTGAAAGGCCGGTATCTGATCGGTTTAATTACGAATGGTCAAACACAGATTCAATATGGAAAGATCGATCAGCTTGGGATTCGAGAGGATTATGATCACATTATTGTGTCGGAAGAAGTGGGTGTGAAAAAACCGGATCTACGTATATTTACACTTGCTTTCGAACATTTTGGTCTGAAGCCTGAGCAATGCATCTATATTGGTGATCATCCACTGAATGATATACGAGGGGCGGCGAAGGCAGGCATGAGCACAATTTGGATGAAAGTAAACCAACCTTGGCCAGAAGAGATGGAGGTAACACCGCTACATACGATTCAGCAGCTTCGAGAATTAAAAGCCTTGCTCTAGCAAATTTTTGATTGACCCTGCCGCCCTGTGTTTATACGTACTGCTCGAACATCCTCGCAACGTCAGTTTTAACACATAAAAAGTCCCCTGTTATGCTAGAATTATGCGGTGTGGATTCGATCTTTTGTCCGGCGATGGCGATGCTCAATGGCTTCTTCGTAATCTTCAATCAGATTGTCAAAAATGTGTTCCCAGGAACGTTCTTCAGCAAGTTTCCGACCCTCAAGCCCCAACTTCTTCAGCGAATCAGAAGCATTCGCACGTAGGCTGATCTCACGTATGAACGCATCTGCCATGCCCGGCTCGACAAGGGTGCCGCTGCGTTGATGCACCACGATGTCCTTAACCCCGCCGGCGTTCGCTGCCAGAACAGGCAGACCCGATGCCATTGCTTCCAACACCACATTGCCAAAGGTCTCTGTATACGAAGGGAAGACAAACAGATCCGCTGATGCATACATCGCTGCAAGCTCTTCCCCATGCAAATATCCTGTAAAGGTAGCATTCGCTGGAGCCTGCTGCCGCATCTTGGGAAGGGCAGGCCCGTCACCGACAATAATCCAGTGTACTCGTGCTTGTATGTCTTCTGGCAAATGTTGCATGGTGGCTGTGAGGGTGGCGATATCTTTCTCTGGGGAGATGCGTCCAACGTAGAGTAGGATGAGGGGTGCAGTGATCTGATACCGTTCGCGTATGTTCAGGTTTCGTTTAGAAGGAGAATAGAGGTTGCAGTCAATACCGCGTGACCATAGCTTGAGTCGCTGAATCCCCTGAGTCTGTAAGGTGTGCATCGTGTCTTGGGACGGGACAAAGGTGGTGTCACAGGTGCGATGGAACCACTTGATGTATTTCCAATAGAGTGGAATGAAACTGCGAAGCTTGTAAGAGTCGAGATAACGATCAAAATGAGTGTGGTAAGAGAGGACATGTGGCAGATGGAACTTGAGCGCATACCTTAGGCCAAGCAGTCCCATGTTAAATGGTGTGGCGATATGAAGCAGATCCGGCTGGAATTCCTGTAACTGCTTATAGGCACTTATTCTGCTTGGGAATGCAATTCGACATTCTGGATACAGGAAAAAGGGGATATTGGTTACGGAGCTTACGGGAGCTTCAACATTTCCTTCCATGATGGACTGGGACGTATACAGCAGATGTTCTATATTTCTGCGATTCAGATGGTTACTGAGACGGTGGAGTGTGCCTGCGACACCATTGGTTTCCGGAAGATAGGTATCTGTGAACAAGGCCAGACGCATCATTACCCCTCCCCAAACTTGTGATGCCAAGATCATAACAGGGAACTATTTTCCAACAGTCAAATGCATGTTAACTTCAGGCGATTTCTTTTTTTATACTGCAAGTATTTGCAGTTACTTCTGGCAGGACTGAAAGTTCTGGCAGTGTTTCTGTTTGTACAGCATATTCTGGTATGATGGAAGACGTCTCGGCACACAGATCAAGACAAAGAGTTATAGAGAGATACAGGAGGACAAGAGAGATGAACAAGTTACAGGAAGCACTGGCAGAGCTACTACCGCTGGCGGATCTCGAAGGAATGTCAGGTGAGGAGATTGTGGGCAGCATTGCGATGGATATGTACCGAGCTGAATTCGCATCGATTATGGAGCGTGTCTCGGAACTGCCTACGGTGCTGCGGGATTTGATGCTGATTATTGACCTCGACACCGAGCTCACGATGAATGGGATGACCGGTTACTTGGAGAATGCAAGCGGCCAGCATCTGAGAGAGGCCATCGATGCGTTGATTCGGAGTGGTAATGAGGCAGATGCGATGATTTTGAAAAAGGTGGAACAACTCTTGGTGGAACAAAGGATCAAGCCAGAGCAACTTAGAGAAAATGTGGAACGTCTATCCGAACATGACATCACCACAAGCTTGCAGACCCATGGACCGCAGATCCATGAGCTATTACAGCAGGTGGAGCAAGAGAGTCACAATTTAAGTTTTGTCACGGATAACGAAGAAAGTTTCGACTTGTTGTACCAGTATGTAGATGAGCATAAGGACGAGTTAAAACAGCAGTTGGAACAGTTCCTCGATGTATAACAAGTAAAGAGCAGCCCTTGCACGAGATTGATGCATATCAAGGGCTGCTCTAATTAGGATGAGGTATCTATCCGAGATGCTGTGAAATAACCTTTTCGAGGTCTTGCGCGACCGAGTGCGCCCCACGCTCCAGATGTGTCTTATGCAGTTGCAGACGCACATAGGTCTCGTCTGTACCCATAGCTTCTGAAAGCATTCCCCTAAGACCGCGTGCACGGCGATCAATCTGTAGCAGCAGTTCCAAGGAATCTCCCATTGGATAAAAAAGAACTTCTAATTCGTCCAGATATCCGCGGAACTTGCTAGTGGGTACAAATTCAAATTCTTGTACAAATGGTAGGTTGCCACCAAGCCTTGGTGCATAATCATTGGTTACTTCACGTAGTTTGAACCCCAATATATCGATTGCTTCCAGCACGATGTTCATCTCTCTGGAAGGCACGACATGTATACGGTCCCGATCTGAGGGGTCCACTGCGCTGGAAATATCCAGCCCTGTCTCCACCCATACATCCGCACGGTGCAGGGTGATTGGTAGATTTTGCGGCAGATCGAATTGAAAGTTCTTTTCCATTTTTGCGCCAGGCTGTAAGGTGAATCCGTCTGTCAGGAGGTATTTGGCCACAACAGCGGTCTCCTTTACTTTGCGATCGTTACTCTCCCGAATGTAGTTCGTTTTGATTAATAGATAGATCCGATCAATCTGTTGAATCACATCTCCACCCTGAATGTACACAATTCCTGAAAGAATCCCACCTGGCATAACTTCTGTAGTATGTAATTCCGTATTGACTTTTGCAGCACCTACACCAACACTCGCGAGCATTTTTTTGAAAAATGACATGTTAGCGCTCCCCCGGATCTAATGGATTTTTGAAAAGTAGATATGACTTCGACCATAATACGGACGTTGGAATCGATGCGTTTCAATTTTTGAAAAAACAGGGGATTCAGCATCGTTTTGTAGAATATGGGTAAAGTGAGAAAACCTAAAACAGGAGGATGCCTATGAGCATGGAATGGTATGATATGATCGCGCTGCGTAATGGTGGATACCGAAGCCGGGCTCGATACATATGGGAGGGGAAGTCTGCGGAGGAGCTCTTCGAAGAACGGTTGATCAAGATGCTGCCTGATTATACCTCTGTGTTGGATGCAGGTTGTGGTCATGGTGACTTCACACTGAAGATGGCAGCTTATACGCCTCATATCACTGGATTCGACAATTCGAGAGAGATGATTCGAATCGCGCAGGAGAGGCTGATATCCAGCGCAGTTCAGAATGTCGATTTTGTCTGTGCAACGACAAAAGAGGAGTTGCCTTTTCAAGATGAACAGTTTGGATTCATTTATAACCGCAGAGGTCCCACGTCCATTATTGAATACGGGAGACTGCTTCCGCAGGGAGGCGTGCTATTCGGTATACATACCGATGTAACCAAAGTACGCGAACGATTGGAGCGTAACGGTTATGAGCAGATCGAGATCGAAGAGTATTATCAGGCGTGCATGATTTTCCCAGATGAACACGAGTTTGCACTCTTCCTTGCTGACGTTCCGGGCAACCCGGATTATACACGACCAGAGTACAGTGAACTATTTCAAGCTAAGTTGAAAGGGCATACAATTGATGGAAGAATATTGGTGCGGGAACATAAATACATCTGGAAAGCGGTAAAGGCTTGAGGGAGTTAGAGAGGCACATCGTGAAGGAGGGAGCCGAGTGACAAAAGTATACCAAACGGAAGAAATTACGGTTCGGTTACTCGAAACGAAGGATGAGACATTGCTGGTTAAATGGTTAACGGACCCGGAGATTTTACAGTACTATGAAGGCCGAGATCAACCGCATGATCTTGAGCTTGTGAGATCTCATTTTTACAATCAGGATGATAGAGCTTCCCGTTGTATTGTGGAGCATGATGGGAGGCCGATCGGATACATTCAGTTTTATGAACTGGAGAATGAGGAACGGGCCGTCTACGGTTACACAGACATCGATGAGGATGAGGTAATCTATGGGACGGATCAGTTTATTGGCGAGACAGATTGCTGGAACAGAGGGATCGGCACACGACTGGTACAGTCTATGATAGCGTATCTAATCCATGAGAGGAATGCCCGGAAAATTGTCATGGACCCGCAAGCCTGGAACGAAAGGGCGCTGGCTTGTTATGAGAAATGCGGCTTCAGACGGATCAAACGTCTGCCACAGCATGAACTGCATGAAGGCGAGATGAGAGACTGCTGGCTGATGGAGTATACTCCTTAAAACAAAGTGAGCAGTATCAAATGCAGGGCCATAAACGAATGACAGGGGGAAAGGAAATGGACTATAGATATCCTATTGGGCAGTTTACATATACAGGTGAGGTAACACGGGTTCAAAGGAAGCAATGGATTCAAGAAATCGAAGACTTACCTGAGCGTGCAAGAGAGGCCACACACGGACTGAATGAAGAACAGCTGAATCTGCCATACCGGGAGGGTGGCTGGATGTTGAGACAGGTTATTCACCACATGGCAGACAGTCATATGAACAGCGTCATTCGTTTTAAGCTTGCACTGACAGAGGATACGCCTGTAATTCGACCTTATTACGAAGAGCGCTGGGCGGAGCTAAGCGATTCCAGAGATCTGCAGGTGGAGTGTTCACTGCAACTTCTAGATGCTCTGCATCGCCGCTGGACGGTGCTATTGAACACATTATCTGATGAAGATTACGCCAAACAGTTCTATCACCCGACATCGAAGGAAACGATGAGACTCGATCATTGTTTGGGAATGTACGCATGGCATGGTAACCACCATACGGCACAGATCACTTCGCTACGAGGTAGACTGGGAATTTAAATGAAATTCAGTGAACTTTTTTTGTCATCAGGTGTTAAGGATAAGAATTCATTGAATTCAAGGGGGGAGTACGATGAGCCTAGTGCATATTCGGCATTTAAACCAAGAGGACGCGCAGGTCATTTCACAAGCATTTCAGGATCAGGGGTGGCACAAACCATCGGAATTATACGAACGGTATTGGGAAGAACAGCAGAGGGGGAAGCGTGTAACTGCAATTGCTGAGATGGATGGACAATTTGCTGGTTACGTCAATGTGATCTGGACATCGGATTACCCTTCATTCCAGGAGCAAGAGATTCCGGAAATTAATGATTTCAATGTGCTGATGAAGTTCCAACGCCAAGGAGTGGGTTCGAAGCTGATGGATTATGCCGAGAGTGTGGTTCGGGAACGCTCTGATGTAGTGGGCATTGGTGTAGGCGTATATGCGGATTATGGAAAAGCTCAAGTGTTATACGCGCATCGTGGGTATATTCCAGATGGAAGGGGTCTTTATAGATATGACCATTACCTTCAGCCCGGTGAAGAGACGATTATTGATGATGATGTTGTGCTGTATTTGACCAAAAAGCTGGGGACCATATAGGACAGCCAAGGTTCAGGAAAATATGGATTGTTGATCTTCTCGCTTCAACTTCACTAAGATAAATGTTTACCTAGATCAGGACATGCATGTTATACTCAACTGGAATATGAGGCAATCTAGAATAGATGTACGCGTAAACGATTTGATTAGAGGAGTGGTGCATGAATGTTTAGTAGAGTAGGCCAAATTATGTTATACGTCAATAACCAGGATGAATCACTGGCATTCTGGACGGAAGTAGCCGGATTCCACATCATGGATGAGGTCATTCTTGATGGAGGTATGCGATGGATTGAGATCGCACCTACAAAAGATTCACAGACAAGCATCATTCTGCATGATAAAGAGGTCGTGGCGCGTATGTCGGCAGGTGTGAACCTGGGGACTCCTTCGTTAATGTTTTTCACAGATGACCTTGATCGGTTATACGCTGATTTGTCAGCTAAACATGTAACCGTGGGAGAGATCGTGGAAATGCCTACAGGACGTGTCTTTAACTTTGCAGATAATGAGAAGAACTACTTTGCAGTGATGGAGCGAAAAGGATAAATATAGCGATACAGCTGTTGTACAGCGGTTGTTTTATCGTTGGATTGGCAAGCGAGGGACATGAGATGTCGCTCGCTTTTTTGTATGGAAAAAGAAATATATTATACAAAAAATAAACATCTAAAAAAGAGAATCAATGGTTAAAAATGTTATAATAGAGGGTGTCTAACTTCCAATCATAGCGGTGAAACAGGAGGAATACGAGTTTGGAAAAAACGATAAAATGCGTGCAAGATCTATATGATATGCTTGATGCAGATTTCAGATCAGCCAAGCAATTTTGGGAGCCGTTCTATGAGAATCGGGACAGACCGATTCCCTTTTTTTCAAACAAACCGGATGAAAATCTGGTCGCTGAAGTCCAGGCTGGAAGGTTAAAAGGCGGGAAGGCACTGGAGCTAGGGTGTGGCCCAGGACGGAATGCATTGTATCTAGCTCGTCAGGGATATCAGGTGGAGGCTTATGACCTGTCAGAGACTGCAATTGCATGGGCCAAGGAGCGAGCTGCTGAAGAACAGCTGGATGTTCATTTTGAGTGTCGATCGGTGTTCGAACTAACGCTGAACCAGGAATATGATCTCATGTATGATTCAGGATGTTTGCATCATCTCTTGCCGCATCAGCGTATCTCTTACATCGAAATGATTGATCAAGCGCTGAAGCCGGGAGGATATTTGGGTCTTACCTGTTTTGCGCCGGGATATGGTGGTCAAGGTGGGCCTGAACTTGTGATGGATGATTGGGACGTATATCGCGAGAAATCGATGCGGGGCGGGCTTGCTTTTACCGAAGAGAAGCTTCGTTATATTTTGGGGGATACTTTCGAGTGTGTGGAATTACGCCCAATGAAGGCGATGAGTCCAGATGATGCGTATTTTGGCCTGCCTATATTGTGGGTGACCTTATGGAAGAAACCTGAATTACAAGGCAGCACTGATTAGGACTAATAGCTATTATACATGTAGTTTATCAGTGTATTGAGGTTTGAGAATCAGAGAGGCGGCGAACCTATGGGGAACAGATATTTTATAATCACAGGCACATCCAAAGGCATTGGCAGGGAGCTTGCGAAGTTATGTTTGGAAAAAGGAGACGTAGTCTACGGTATATCTCGCGGTGCATCGGATTTAGAGACTATGTATGAAGGGTATACTCATGTTCAGTTTGATCTTCAAGACATTCATCATATCGATGACTTAATCGCAGGCATATTGAAACCGATTTCCCCGCTGGACGTGGAGTGTATCGGACTTATCAACAATGCAGCGATGCTTGAACCGTTGAAACCCATTGATCAATGCCTTGCGAATGAGATTAGCGCTCATCTGAATATAAGTTTGGCGGCGCCAATGATTCTTACGTCATCTTTTATCCGTTACACCAACCATATGACAGCACGTCGAAAAATCATAAATGTAAGTTCCACATCGGGCAGTTATCCTGCGCCTTCTATGGCAACGTACTGTACATCGAAGTCTGGAATTAACATGTTTACACAATGTGTAGCCATGGAACAAGCTTCGCAGCCTAATCCGGTAACGATGATTGCTTTCGATCCGGGGATGGTGGACACCGAATTGCAGGAAGTAGCGAGAGGGAAAGATGCAGCGGAATTTGTGTTGTCCGGCGTATTTCGGGAAGTCTATGAGACAGGTCAATTAAAATCTCCGCGTGAAGTGGCACTGGCCCTGTTGGAACTGCTGGAGGAGAAGACTGTTTCTGTGGAAGAGTGAATCGAGTACATAGGATCACACTCTTGCAAGAATTGCGCTGTAGCTACAGAATAGAGTAAGGAGAACAAGATGTCACATACAAACATAACAGTGAGTACGGCAGAAGAGTCTGCATATGTTCGCCAGCAATTAATTGCCTATAATGCTGAACATGTGAGTGAGGCGTTGAGGGACCGGTACGAGGAACTTCATTTTCATATTCGAAACGAAGCAGGGCAGATTGTGGCCGGGGTACTCAGCACCCTATGTTGGAACTGGGTTGAGTTAGATATTTTGTGGGTCGATGCTAACGAGAGGCATAAAGGGTACGGGACGCAGCTGCTACAGGAGGTGGAGCGTTTGGCCCGGGAGAAGGACTGTGATTTCATCATGCTGAACACATTTTCGTACCAGGCTCCTGAATTCTACATAAAACACGGGTATGATATGATAATCAAGATCGAAAATGCACCTACGGGACATCAGCATTATTATTTCAAGAAGAATCTTACACCTGAGTACGGGAGTGAAACATCACGATGATTACAATCAAACCAATCACACCGCAAGACTTATCGGCCTTGAGTCAATTGTATGAAGAGTTGATGGGCGTACCATCCAATGTGCGACAAATGCAAAAAATGTTTGAGTATATGGAGCGGCAGGGTCATTATTATGTGCTTGGCGCCTTTGATCAGGATCAGCTTGTAGGTTCAGTCATGGGGATTGAGTGCATGGATCTGGTCGGTTCTTGCGAGCCGTTCATGGTTATAGAAAATGTCATTGTCTCGGATCGTGTGCGCAGACAGGGGATCGGACAGAAGTTGATGCTTCAGATCGAACATATTGCCAGAGATCTGAGATGTGCTTACATCATACTGGTGTCCGGGGATCAGCGGAAGGAAGCCCATATTTTCTATGAAAAGCTGGGTTTCAAGGATGAGAAGGTTCAGGGTTACCGGAAGCATTTTAACTGATCTGTCTTACTAGGGTTATGAGGCGCCCATCACGGTAAGCTGACATGTAAATTGGGAAATAAAAAGAGAGCTGGCAGCTCTCTTTTTTTCTATTCCTTGCTTTGTTCTTCGGAACCGGATGAGGATGAACGGATATATTGCGGTGGATGAACATCATCAATCATTAAAATGCCATCATACTGATCACGTGGGACGAGACTCTCAGGGATCATGCCCCAACTGTATGCAAATCGTGGTTCGAACAACCAAGAGTTACCTGTTTCTCTGCTTTGATACCGCAAGTCCAAGAAGCTATACTTTGCATTTGTTGCTGACATGATTCCTTCGATGGAGCCGGGTTCCGCTGGCTCAACGGCATGAAGTCCACCGGCATTATCAGCCGTTTGACCGCTGGATGCATACAATCCAAGAACATAACTGTATTGCTTCATTTCCTTCGAAAGTTTTTCTCCCATCAAAGTTATGGGATACGGTGAGCCCATTACTTCGCTTTGTGCTTTGCGGATGTGATCATTATGCGCCCATACAATGAACTTCTCGTTAGGATATACTTCACTGGCGAGCCACATGAGATTGTCATGCATTGCCTGATCGCGCCACTCCATGGCTTCTAAAAAGGAATCATATTTGCCTTCATTCATTTCAGTCATTGAACGGATCGAAAGGTCGACATATTCTTTCGCTACACGAACCCGATCATTGAGGCTTCGCTCCAGCAGCATGGAAAGTTTCGGTTGATTCGGGTACTCTTTTTGCAGATAGGTCTGGTTCTCTTCGGATTTTAGGGATTGAAGAACATCTTTGTATACCTGGATGATTTTAGTTTTCTCAGCGCGGTAGGCTTTCAGATCCGTTCCAACGGAGAATTCCGACAGCTTTTGTTCCGTTTGTGCCAGGCGCTTGGCGAGCTTTTTATCCTTCAGCCAGTTACCGTCTAACAACGGGAATTGCAGCTGCATGTCGAAACCAGTCAGAATCAGAGGTTGTTCGCTTTGTGCACTTGCTTTGAGATAATCGAATAAGGGCATGATTTCCTTGGACCACCAGACGCCGAAGATGGAGTTTTTCATCGTGTGATCTGGACTTTGCTGTCTAATCGTGGCATTGGCAAGTGATGTGTTGGAGAGCCCGCTTTCAAAAGCAAGGACGTTATATCCCATTTCCTGATGCAAGAACTGGATCAGCCGGGTCTTCGCCATATTGAATTCAGCAACCCCATGGGAGCTTTCGCCCAGAAATACAATTCGCTTGTCGTGCAATATAGGTTTCAGCATATTCAGATCTGAAAAGGAATCAGATGCTTGGCCTGTCTTCACAGGCTGGATGCTGTTCAGTCGATACGCATGATCTTTGGCCCACTCGTTCCATTCCGCAATTTTCTCATCCGACGTTTTCGCGGAATACACTTGGGTAACCTGACCTTGTATGGTCTCCATCGCAGATGATGTTGAAGCTACTGCATGCCCTGTTGGATAGAGCGAACTTGCCAGTAGGGCTGTAATTAATGCAAGTACAGCCCCTCTTTTTCTTTTCCTGAAATAAGTCAAAATAATGCCTCCTCTTCATGTAAGGTGATCATAAATAATTTAGTATTGAAACCATCCGGCTTAAGTCTGCTCATCGTCCCAGAACAGGTCATTCAGTGTTCTTGAGAGCGCCTTGCATATGGCAATACATAAGCTGAGGGACGGGTTATACTTTCCGAGTTCGATGAGACCGATAGTTTGCCTCGAAACACCAACGATCCGCGCTAACTCATCTTGCGATAGATCTTTTTCTACCCGGGCAACTTTTAATCGTATATTTTTCATGCCCAATCACCCTTGTATCCTTTCTATGAATCCCACTGATCTTTACGAGCTGCTTTTTGACTCGCCTTGTTGGCGAAGTGGTGAACGATGATATTGAACCCCACAAAGAACGGAATATATAGTAGCAGCGAAAAAATAAAAACGAGGAAGAAATACCACCACTTCTCCTGTGTCGTTTCGGCAAACATAACGGAACTTCTTATGCCCAGGAACAAGGCCATAGAGAGACCGATAATTAGACCTGTGATGATATTGCGGAGGCTATATGAAATTTTGCTCGTCTGGTCATGGACCTCAATTTCATCCGAATAGATGCCCAGCATAACGGAGCGAATCCCGAAATAGATACTTCCTGCGAGAAGGACGATCAGTTCCGTCAGCATGGAGTAAGTCTCCCAACTGAGAAAGCTTTTGATCATGATGGAGATACCGCAGATCGACATGATTAAAGTGTAAGCTTCCTTATACACCTTGTTTTTCAGATGCACGATACGCTCATCTTGATTGCCGTTTTTTTTGAGCCACTTCATGTGTGATCCCTCCTTATATAGAGAATATGTAAATGTGGAAAACCTTTCCTGTGATCTACATGATAATACTATTCGAGTCTTTTTGCAATATATATATGTCATTATGTTTGATATAAAATACAATGTGATGGGATTAAACCATCTAAGACGAGATCATGCGCAGAGGGATTGCAATCAAAGTGGCCGTGTGTATCATTCATCAGGAAGCGATTTACTGCCCATATGACATGATTTTTGTTAATATATACAAAGTGTTTCATTAGACAGGAGGTTAAAACATCATGCGGATCGTGGATAACATTAAAGTCTGGGGGGAGCCGCTGGAGAACGCCGTAAGTCAGGCAGTAACTTGCTCACAATATGGAGATGTCCTAGGTGTGGCATTAATGGCTGACCATCACAAAGGATACTCGCAGCCGATTGGCGGGGTGGTCGCTTACCGCAACATGATCAGTCCATCAGGGGTCGGATACGACATTGCTTGCGGTAACAAAGCCGTACGCACCAACCTGATGTGGGACGATATTCGTGACCAGATTGCAGTTATTATGGATGAACTCTATAGAACCATCTCATTCGGCGTAGGTCGTAACAATCCAACCCCGGTAGAACATGAACTGTTCGATGATCCGAACTGGAAGATTTTTGATACGATTGAGAGCGGATTGGAGCAGAAGCTGAAGACACTGGCGCGTAACCAGCTCGGAACCGTGGGTAGTGGCAATCATTTTGTTGATATTTTTGTGGAAGAAGAGACGGGAAAAGTGTGGATTGCCAATCATTTTGGCAGCCGCGGGTTTGGTCACAAGGTCGCCAGCGGATTCTTGAATTTGGCTGCAGGACGACAATTCAGTGGTAAAGCTCCGGGCGAATCGATGGATCAGCCGCCGACCCTGTTTGACCTGAACAGTGAAATGGGTGATATGTATTGGGCCGGGATGACACTGGCAGGTCGTTATGCTTACGCTGGACGAGACTACGTGATCGAGCAGGTGCTTGGCATTTTGGGAGCAAGTGCTGAATATACCGTGCATAACCATCATAACTTTGCTTGGAAAGAGGAGCATATGGGTCAAGAAGCCGTCGTTGTTCGTAAAGGGGCGACGCCGCTGGCACCAGGTCAACTTGGTTTTGTCGGAGGCAGTATGGGTGACATTTCGGTGATTGTAGAGGGGATTAACAGTGAGGAGAATACAGAGTCCTTCCGCAGCACCGTTCACGGGGCAGGGCGGATCATGAGCCGTACACAGGCCGCAGGCAAAATGAACTATAAGCTTCGCCAGCGGATGGGCGGGGAGATTAGTGAAGAACAGATGTATGCAGCTATCCGCGCATACGGTGTAGAGCTTCGCGGAGCAGGCACGGATGAGAGCCCTTTTGTCTACAAAAAATTGCAAGACGTCCTGAATGCACATGCGAACACGCTAAAAATTAATCATGTGCTGCGCCCGGTAGGCGTGGCGATGGCTGGCGGCAATGAGTTTGATCCATACAAGGACTAGTCAAGGATTCATCCAAGGTTTACAAGGATTCGTACGTGTTTAACTCAAATTCAGCTTACGAAAGAGGATGATACAGCATGAGGAATTGCGCGATATACAGCTCCCAGTTTGATCTGGAACAATTATATGAACTTATTCAATCTATCTATCCCCAGGCTGTCATCCGGCGTAGAGAAGACCAGACACACATTCAAGTTATACAGAAGAAATGGTTCAGCAAAAAAACAAAAGGTTTCAACATCATGACCAGCCAGACTCATCCCGAGGAATTCAGCACGATGATTCGAGGTATGCTTGGTTTTCTGAGTCAGATCGAGGGTCGCAATGCTGCACTCCAGGAAAAGGTACTGATTAAATGCTCCACCCTGAACATGGTGATTGGCATCGAGACTGAGGAAGATATCTCGGAAGAGTTCTTTAACGAGTTATTACAATTGGCTGAAGCGCTGGATGCGGTTATTTTCTGGGGAAGCGGTTCTCTTTTAAATGCTCAGGGCCAACTGCTTCTGGATGTGAACGGGGAATCGGAAGTCGAGGATTACACCGTCACAGCGCACACCAGCTTACTGGACGACAACCGTCCACCTTCAGTTGACGGTGCAGAGCGAAAGGCTCGTTCAGAGGGGCGGTTAGAGGAGCAAGGCATTCCGTTTAATCCGAACTTGCCGGCACGAGCGGGGGAAGCAGACACCGCGATTCGTACAGAGGAAGAGGTTGCGAAGCGTGCGGTGGCTCTCTGTATAGCTGCTCTGAAAGGCGAATGTCTGGGAGCAGGTGAAAGTGACGATGACACAGCTAAGTTGGTGCAGGAAGTCATCGATAAATATGATGCGTCCTCTTTTTTTACTCCAGACGAAACGTCATTTCTCAATCAACCTGGAGCAGAACAGCAAGAGGTGATCCGCTTTTCATGGGGATACGAGGCGTACCATGTGATGTTATGGGCACTGGGGTATGTGGAGGAATTGGATGCACCTACTGCGTTATGTAACGTGAGTAAGGATGTCGGCTATTTACAGCAAAAAGACAACTTCGCAGCGTTTTTGTCAGAGGCCAACTTGCGCAGCAAAGATGAAATTTTGAACGAGGCTGATCTAATCTATCGCTACAACTGGGTGTGTGTAAACAGCCGGATTAAAGGGGAAGAACCACCTGCTGGGCTCAATCCTGGCGTAGCTTATGAACGGCACCGCGCGCTCAATTGGCTCATCTGTTATCTCGATCAGGCGTGGGACGAGGTACGTAAGGATACGTAATTGTAGCTTTGAAACGATGGGCCTACTAGATTTCAAATACCCCCAGCCGTTGGACAACGGTTCGGGGGTATTTGTAGTGTTCTCAGCTCTCTTCGGAATGCATCCATTCAACATTGTTGTAAACACACTATCGTTATCCGCTGTGTCTACCGAACTGTTCTCGGATAATTACATTGGCGAGAATTAATTTTTTCTCGACGCTGCTCTCCGGATGGGCAATACGCCATAATATCTGATCTACGGCACGCGATCCGAGTAATTCTTTATTTACATTCACAGTAGCCAATACCGGAAGATGATCGTAGACATTGTCAAACCCTGTCACAACACATTGATCTGGCACACGAATGCCCATACTTTCAAGAGCTTCGATCGTGTAGAGCGCATAGAAATCGTTAGCACAAACAAACACATCAGGCAGTTGATCTTCTTGAATTACTGTCGTGAATGTTTTGCGAAAATCATCCAAAGCCTGACTGGTAAGTTCAGGAATCTGGCACATAGCCATCTCACTTCCAGCCAGAGCAGCATTGTACGCAATCCACCGCTCATAGAAACTCTGTGCATCACTAATATTTCCAACAAACTGAAATGATTGATAACCTTTGCGGAGCAAATAGAGCATGATCTCTCGCATGGATGCAAAGTTATCAGTAAATACGCTGTCACTATGAAAAACCGGATCTAGATGATCCACTAATACGACTGGAATACTCAGACGTTTGATTTCTAGCAAAATAGGAGTGGAGATCGATCCCACTGTAATAATCCCTCGAATCGCATCCGGGTTAAGCAGTGTGAACAATTGATCGGCAGATGGTTCGGTCAGTGTCAGAATGTTAATGCCCATCTGGTTCAGTTTGGAAGAGATACCGTTGAATACTGGCCCCCAGTAAACGGAATCCTGATTCTGATAGCGAACATTAGGAAACAAAATCAAAATTGTACCACTATTTCTTGTGTTCTTCGCTTCCATCGCTTCGCCGTGCGTGTGAAGTTCTCCGGATAACATACTGTGATCTTTAAAATAACCAAGTTTGCCTGCAGCTTTGAGAATAATATCTCGCGTTTGGTCACTAACCCCAGATTTTCCGGCCAGAGCACGGGATACTGCGAATTTCGACAAACCCGTATAATGTGCAATCTCCTGAATTGTTACCTTCGTTTTCATCATACCATCCTTACACTCATAATTCTGCGGCATCCCCTAAGATTGTTAGCGCCTCCAATAGATTCTAGTATAGCACGCAGTCTTTCTCTTAATCTAATATCGATTCGTGCATTATAACTTGCGAGAGGGTGAACGAGTGTCATATTTGGCAGGAAAAAGATAGAAGTTAGTACCGGATAATAGCGTATTTTGTCTATAAAATTATGTATTTGTTATTTTATAAAAATAACAAAATTATATAAAATATTGTTTCTCTCAAAATAAAATATGATGTTAAGGATTTGTTATTTATGAATATCATTGTGATTTTAAATTTAGAAGTGAATTTAGGAGTGATTTAATCAATTTTTTACAGGGAATGTTTACAATAAATTGTTGACGCTTACATTTTGCTGTGGTAAATTTTGTTTGTCAAAAACAAACAATTAAATAACAAATGGTGGTGGTGTTATTATTTTGATTTGTTCATCTGTTGCTTGGGGTATGAAGGTGGGTCTTGATAATAAACACATTCGGGGAGGTTGTTAAGGTCATGATAAAAAGGTGGAATGTGCTGTCCTTGATGTTACTTGCAGTCCTGCTATTTGTATCCGCTTGCAGTGGAGGAGTTGCGCAAACTGGAGTTGACTCTGGCGAAGCAGTCCAATCGGAGAATAACACCAAAGCTGACAAGACTATTCAGGAAGATGAAGCTGCTAAGTCAGCAGTGGACGTGCCGGATTTAGGTGGAAGGGTTATCAAGGTTGCGGCCTGGTGGGATTTGAAGCCTGCGGGGGAGACAGCCTCTGACAAAGCGAGATTAGATAAAATTGCAGAAGTTGAAAAGAAGTATAACGTGAAGATTGAGTTTGTTAACGTACCTTTTGAAGAATATATGAATAAATTCACCACCTCTGTTCTGGCTGGAGAACCTTTCGCTGATATTGTGCAGATGGAATACAAATCGGCACTCCCGGCCATCCTCAAAGGGCAATTGTTGCCCCTCTCCGATTTCACCACAGCTGAGAATAATATTAACCAAGAAGGTAATCTGATTGCCAAATATCCTGCCATCGCAGGAAACTACTATGCGTTTGAATCTCCAACCAGTATCGGGCTGGGTCTCCACTATAACCGTGATCTGTTCAAAAAACTTTCTTTGCCTGACCCTCAGGAATTGTATGAGAAAGGTGAATGGAGCTGGGATAAGTTCATGGAAGTCACCAAACAAGCAACAAAGGATACAGATAACGATGGAAAAATCGACGTATACGGTTTCTCGGGCTGGGCTATCGATGTCATTCGTCATTTTACTGCTGCTAATGGCGGTACCATTGCGGATGATGAGAACGGGAAGGAAGGGCTATCCGATCCCAAAACGATTGAAGCTGCCGAGTTCGTTAAACGTCTGTATAACGTGGAGAATGTAGTAAAAGTCAAAACAGGCGACAAAACGAATTGGGAAGAAACCAATACATTCAAGGACGGAGATGTGGCTATGTTCACTGCTGCGGAGTGGCAGCTTGGTGACCTGACCTTCTCTGTTGGTGTCGTGCCGATTCCGAATGGGCCGCAAGGAAAAAAAGAAGTGACTTATGCGAACAATACCGCCGCAGCCAAGTTCATCGCCAAAGGCGTGAAAGATCCAAAGATTGTCTATCAGATCTACGAAGAAACCTTCGACATCCCGCAGATTGAGGAATACCCGGGGCAGGACTATCTGGAGAGTCTGTATACGGACGAGAAAGACATCCAGATGATTCGCGAACATATTGCAGGAACTGGACGTATTTTGCTGGATGATGCCTATGCTAGTTATCCCATCGGGGATTATGTGAACGATATTATCAAGAATAACGCTTCGGTAACTGCGACAGCGGAGAAATACAAGGCCCAGGCTCAAGCGGCCATGGACAAATTGGGCAGCCAATAGCTGCAATATCAACTGCAGTATCAGCTGCAGATCATCAGCGGGGTTCCCGTGCCCGCCAACTGCACGGAGCCCCTTTTTTCGCAGCATAAGCAGAGGGATTGGCCGACATCAGCCTTGATGAGGAGGACTCGTAGAATGGCTGGAATTCTTCAACGCAGGACATGGATGTTATTCGCAGCGATCATCACGGCCGCAGGCTGTATCATGGGGTACCTGATTTCCAACCTGGATGTGCAAGAAACGGTTCTTCCGCCTGGGAGTCTGCCAGCTATAGAGGTGGATGAAGTTTTGCAGCAGACCCGGCAGAAAAAGGGATATGAACAATATGTATCGGGCAAAGAGCAGGCGGAGAAGCCTCAACGGGAGATCATCATCGAAGCGGGAACATACATAAGAGCCGAAGGTGAGGATATTCGCATACTGAAAGATTACGAAGGTATGCAGGGAGAGTCATTGTACACGGGAGAGACCGGGGAAGTGGAATGGAGCGTAGACGTGCCGGAGAGCGGGTTGTACAACTTGTCTGCAGTCTATTATCCCGTGGAAGGCAAAAGTTCGGCTATAGAGCGCGCATTGTACATTGACGGTGAACTTCCGTTTGCAGAAGCTGCCTATATGCAGTTTGACCGGGTGTGGGTCAATGAGAAAGATGTCGTTGAGCAGGATAATCAGGGTAATGATCTTCGTCCAAGACAAGTGGAGAAGCCTGAGTGGATGGAGGAAACCTTTCAAGACTCGAACGGATATCAATTGACTCCATTCCAGTTTTTTTTAGAAAAAGGCAAGCATTCGCTAGTATTGAAATCATCGCGTGAACCGATGGTCATTCACTCTCTTCGATTGTTTAATGAGCAGACAGTGCTGCCTTATGCTGAAACCGTTGCAGCGCAGCTATCTGATGTAGATGACCAGCCCAAAGATATTCTCATTCGGATCGAGGGAGAACATGCTGTTCGGAAGTCTTCTCCGACGTTATATCCAACAAGCGAAAGATCAAGTTCAGGCGTATCGCCTTACAGCGCTTCTCAGGTTCGCATCAACACGATAGGTGGCTACAACTGGCGTCTGCCGGGTCAATGGA
The DNA here is from genome assembly GCA_017512705.1 of Paenibacillus sp. GTDB lineage: Bacteria > Bacillota > Bacilli > Paenibacillales > Paenibacillaceae > Paenibacillus. Next base: position 195,131 of record JAFWEX010000129.1, on the reverse strand, counting down.
TTGAATGGGAAGTGGATGTACCGGAGAGCGGACTGTATCATATCGGTTTTACCGCGCAGCAGAATTTTGTTAAGGGCATCTACTCCAATCGGCGATTAACGATCGATGGTGAAGTTCCGTTTGCCGAGATGAATCAGGCTCCGTTTCGGTATCAGAGTGATTATCGCATCGACCTCCTGGGTGGTCGGAAGGAGCCGTATCGCTTTCAACTGGAAAAAGGAAAACATGTACTCCGGCTGGAGAATAGTCTGGGTGATTTCGCACCGTTGATTCGTAACGTAGAAGATAGTCTCTATAACTTGAACTCCATGTATCGCCGTATTCTGATGATTACGGGAACCAAGCCGGACGAATTCAGGGATTACCGGGTGGAGATGCAGATTCCCGATCTGCTGGACGTGTTCGCGGGGGAGAGTAAACGATTGAAGGAGGTAGCTTCCCAGCTTCGGCTCTTATCCGGTCAATCCAGCGATCAAGAGGCACTGATCAAGACAATGGTACAGCAACTGGAAGAAATGATCGAGAAGCCGGACACCATTCCAAGGCGACTGGCTGCGTACAAGACCAATACCGGAGGGCTCGGAACCTGGGTGCAGCAGGCGCGAGAGCAACCGCTTGAGATTGATGCACTTTATATCACTTCGATAGATCAAGAGATTCCTGATTCGGGTCTGGGGCCGTTTGCGAAGCTAGGTCATGAAATCAGAACGTTCTACCATTCGTTTTTTATTGATTATAACCAGATTGGTAATGTAGCAGATTCGAAGGAACAACGTACCGTTACTGTCTGGATCGGCAGCGGGCGTGATCAAGCGAATACGATGAAGACGATGATTGACAAAACGTTTACTCCAAACAGCGGCATTAACGTCAATCTGAAACTGGTGAATATGGGTACATTACTGCCGGCAACTTTAGCAGGTGAAGGGCCGGATATAGCGATGCAGATTGGCAATGATCTGCCGGTGAATTTTGCCATGCGGAATTCGGCTGTCGATCTGACACAGTTCAGCGACTACCAGAAGGTAGAACAGGAGTTCAGGGAAAGTGCGATTGTTCCATATGTCTATGCTTCGGGAGTATACGCTCTGCCAGAAACACAAACCTTCAATATGCTTTTTTATCGGAAAGACGTGCTTGAGGAGCTTGGACTTGAGGTGCCGAAGACTTGGGATGAGGTAGAAGCCCTGCTCGCCATCTTGAGCAAAAATCATATGGAATTCGGCATGCCGATTGTAACTCAGGCCAATATGCAAGGGGTGAATATCCCGCCCAACTCTCAGTATGCAACGATGCTGCTTCAAAATGGTGGTGCTTTCTATCGCAACGATGGCAAAGAGTCAGATCTGGACTCCAAAATTGGAATCGAGACGTTCAAGCGGTGGACAGAGTTTTACACCGATTACAAGCTGGAACGGGAATATGATTTTGCGAATCGGTTCCGTACAGGACAGATGCCGATTGGTCTGACAGATTATACGATGTATAACCAGTTGTCCGTGTTCGCACCAGAAATTCGCGGACTATGGGGGTTTGTACCTGTTCCGGGAACTGTACAGCCGGATGGCACTTTAAACCGTGACGTACCAGGTGGAGGCAGTGCAGTCATGATGCTGAAGAGTGCCAAGGATCAGGAAGCGGCGTGGGAATTTATGAAATGGTGGACCAGTAGCCCGGTTCAGGCTGAATTTGGACGTGAGATGGAGGGTCTGATGGGAGCAGCAGCCCGGTATCCAACGGCGAACATCAAAGCGCTGGATTCCTTGCCTTGGCCAGCAGAAGACTATGCCAATCTGAAGGCCCAATTCGAAACGGTGAAGGGTATACCTGAGGTGCCGGGTGGTTATTTTACCGGTCGCCATCTGTTCAATGCATTTTATAAAACGGTGGTTGGTCAAATGGAGGCCAGGGAATCCATTATGGATTACACCCAGTATATTCAGGACGAAATTCGGGTCAAACGTCATGAGTTCGGTCTTCCGTAAGCAGAGGGAGGGTTTACCATGCCACACATATCACTTCGAGACGGGCAACAACGTTCACAACGTCCTCCTGAAAAATCAACACAGGCGGGCCTGAAATCATGGTGGATCTGGAAGCTGCAGGAGATGAAGGCTAGTAAACATTCCTACGTCTTGCTTGCACCATATATGATCTTGTTCTCCCTGTTTACCGTGATTCCTGTTGTCATCTCCATCATACTTAGCTTCACCTATTTTAATATGCTGGAATTTCCGCGGTTTATCGGTTGGCAGAACTACACCCGCCTGTTTCTGGAGGATGACGTATTCCTGATTGCCATCAAGAATACGCTGCTGTTTGCAATCATTACCGGACCGGTAAGTTACATTGCCTGCTTTGTGTTTGCGTGGATTATCAATGAACTGACACCGAAATGGAGAGCGTTCATGACGCTGATTTTCTATGCGCCATCTATTTCAGGTAATGTGTATTTTATTTGGTTGATGATCTTTTCAGGAGATCGGTACGGAATTGCGAATGGTTTGCTGATCCAGTGGGGGGTACTGCTCGAACCGATTCAATGGCTGAAGACGGAAGCCTATATCATGCCTATTCTTATTCTCGTACAGTTGTGGCTGAGTCTGGGAACCGGGTTCCTTGCTTTTATTGCGGGTCTGCAGACGGTTGATCGAACCTTGTATGAAGCCGGAGCTGTAGACGGGATCAAAAACCGGTGGCAGGAGCTGTGGTATATCACGCTGCCTTCCATGCGCCCACAGCTCATGTTCGGAGCGGTCATTCAGCTCACCACTTCATTTGCCGTGGCAGACGTGTCGATTGCGCTGGCAGGTTTCCCAAGTGTGAACTATGCAGCAGAGACGGTAGTGACCCATTTGATCGATTTTGGTACAACGAGATTTGAGATGGGATATGCGTCGGCTATTGCGGCTGTACTATTCATGATTATGGTTGGCACCAACCTGCTCGTACAGAAACTGCTTCGAAGGGTGGGAGAATAAGTTATGGCCGCCATTACGACTGGCAAAAAGCGTGTAAACCGCTCGCTATCAGGAAGTCTCTCTCTGTTTGCTCTGCTGCTTGTCTTTGGTGCCTTCATGGTATTGCCGTTGATCTATGCCATCAATAATGCCTTCAAACCGCTGGATGAGATTTTTATGTTTCCGCCAACGTTGTTCGTCCGTAATCCGACTTTTAACAACTTCACAGATCTGCTCAACTTGTTAAGCGACTCTTGGGTGCCGTTCTCGCGATATATATTCAACACCGTATTCATCACAGGGATTGGTATAGTCGGACATGTGTTACTGGCATCGGCAGCAGCTTACCCGCTTGCCAAGCATAAATTTCCGGGCAAAGTCTTTATGTTCCAGGTCGTTGTCCTGTCGCTGATGTTCACGCCAGCTGTAACCGCTATTCCTAACTATATGATCATGTCATGGCTGGGCTGGATTGATACGTACTGGGCAGTAATCATCCCGGCTTTTGCCTATTCCCTGGGACTATATCTGATGAAACAATTCATGGAACAGATCCCGGATGCGTTGCTAGAGGCTGCCAAGATAGACGGTGCGAGCGAGTATCGAATCTTCTGGTCTATTGTAATGCCTAATGTGAAGCCTGCATGGCTGACCCTGATCATCCTGTTATTCCAGATGTTATGGGGCAGTGACGGTAATGGCTATATCTACAGTGAACAGCTCAAGACGTTGCATTATGCAGCCGGACAGATTATACAGGGTGGCATATCGCGAGCGGGTGCAGGGGCTGCGGTCGCACTTATATTAATGAGTGTGCCAATCACGCTATTCATATTTTCTCAGAGCCGCATCATTGAGACGATGGCAAGTTCAGGTATGAAGGATTAAGGGGGAACGACATGGCACGCACTGTGAAAAGTTGGCTTGTCCTCCTGGCGGCAGCCTCGCTGCTGCTGGTGAATGCCCCACCTGCGGCGGCCTCCCCGGCGCCGTATGAGAGCTATAACTACAATTATTGGAGAGAGGCAGTTCCTTCACCGGATGCTTATTTGCCCAGCCATATCGTTACAGGCGAAGAGCTTGGCATAGGTCATTTCAAAGAACCGGGTGACGTTAACGTTTCTCCAGCCGGGTGGATTTATATTTTGGACACCGGGAATAACCGTATTGTTGTGATTGATTCGGATTATCAGCTGGTCCGGGTGCTTGATGGTTTTGAGAAGGATGGCAGTCAGGAGAGCTTCAACATGCCAGGTGGACTGTTTGTTGATGCAGAGGAACGAATTTACGTTGCAGACACGGGCAATAGCCGGGTAGTTATTCTTGACTCCACGGGGAAATGGGTTCAATCCATCGCCAAACCGACATTGGATATTATTCCTGAATCGTTTCAGTTCCAGCCTTTGAAACTGACGGTAGATGCCGTTGGCCGGGTGTACGTTGTGGCGCAGGGAGTGTATGAGGGAATCATGCAGTTTGATGAGCATGGAGATTTCATCGGTTATGTGGGCACTAACAAGGTGGAACGTGATTATGGGGAGTATATCTGGAGATTGTTTTCCACCAAAGCGCAGCGTGCTCAGATGATTCTGTTTGTACCGACAGAGTTCTCTAACGCAGATATGGATCACAAGGGTTTCGTCTATGCAACCAATATTGATCCGGGCTCGAATGAACCGATCAAACGTCTGAATCCTTCCGGGGAAGATGTGTTAAAGCGGTTCGGATACTTTGACGTCAAGGGGGATATCCGGTACCGCAACAGCACAGGGCCTTCCAGGCTAATTGATGTCAAGGTGCTCGGTGACGGCATGTACAGCGTCCTTGATGCTACTCAGAATCGGGTGTTCACGTACGACGATGAAGGTCATCTGCTCTACATATATGGGGGGAAAGGAAATCAAGTCGGTACGCTCAAAACACCTGTCGCTATCGAACAGTCCGGTCATCATCAAATGGTGCTCGATCGAGGGAAGAACAGCCTAGTTGTCTATGAATCAACCCGTTTTGGAAGGCTTGTGAATGAGGCAGCGGCATTCCACTATCAAGGCGAAGATGCGAAAGCGGTAGACTTATGGAAAGAAGTGCTGAAATTAAATGCTAACTACGATATCGCCTATATCGGCATTGGTAAATCTTTGCTCATGGAGAAGAAAAACAAAGAAGCGCTTGCTTACTTCGAAATGGGGATGGATCGTAAAAGTTATTCGGTAGCATTCAAACGATATCGGCGAGAGATGATGAAGGAACATCTTGGAACTTTCCTTACAGTGGCAATAGCGCTGCTTGTGGTACTGCTCTTGACCCGTATGGCGGTAAAGTGGAGACAGAGGGGGCGGGTTGATCGTGAAACGGGATTACATTAAATTTCCGTTGCATCTTATTTTTCATCCTGTAGATGCATTCTGGGATCTCAAATCTGACAACCGTGGCAAGATGGCGGTCGCATATACAGCGCTAGCACTGGTCATTATCATGATGATTTTGCAGAAGGAATACGCAGGTTTTCTGGTTAACGATGTCGATCCCCGAACGATTAATAGCCTTGTGGAGATGGCTACGGTAGCCGTTCCTTTCTTTCTATGGTGCATCGCCAACTGGGCAGTCACTACGTTGATGGAGGGTGAAGGGAAGTTGAGGGAGATTTTCCTGGCGACAGGATACTCTCTGATTCCGGTAGTTCTAATCTACGTTCCAATGATCGTCATTAGTCGATTCATGGTGCAAGAGGAAACGTCTTTTTATTATCTGTTCAACAGCATTGCGTTCCTCTGGTTCATGCTTCTGCTCTTTATCGGAATGATGACCGTGCATCAGTATACCGTATTTAAGACGTCGTTGACCATGCTGCTTACCGTTATTGTCATGGGTATTATTATTTTCCTTGGTGCGCTGGTGTTCAGTATGCTTCAGCAACTATATGAATTTGGATATAACATATACCGCGAGTTGATTTTTCGGACCTAAAGGGGGCGGCATCCGTGAACAAGAGGCAACGATTATATGCGGTGCTGGCTGGTGGTACAGCTCTAATCATGATTACAGTCGGTCTGCTGTATATGACTAATAAGGGCATGCCTGCCGTTCAAGCCTCGGATTATCTGGAGGTGGAGACTGAAGCTATACATGTCACAGAGGAGCCTGTGCCATTCTTAATGGATTCTTCGCAGGGTGTGCCGGGAATGAAACGGGTTGCTCAGGACCAGAGAATGGCTCTTTATTACAATGAGGAAACGACAGAAATAGCAGTGCGTGACGGAGAAAGTGGTCAGATCTGGTATAGCAATCCTCCTGAACGGACGCAGGACAGTTTGGCTTCTGCTTATGAAAAGGATGTGTTGTCCTCGCAGGTGAATGTGTTTTTTCGGGATGCAACCGGCACACTGGAGAACTTTCCGAATTTCGGCGCAAGTATCAGTAACAAACAATTCACTGTAAGTCCAATCGAGCAAGGAATTCGGGTGACCTACACAATAGGTGATACTTCTCTAGGGATTAATGCTCTCCCGAAGTTGATCAGCAAGCAGCGGCTGGAAGAAAAGGTTCTGTCTAAACTGGATACTTCCGTAGCAAGATACACGGCTGCCCGTTACTATCCCAGCAAGGACAATCCGGAAGTGTTAGAGCGGTTGGATGGACAAATCTCAAAGCAACTGGTATTGAACAAGATGCTGCGTGCCTTTGAAGAGGCTGGATATACGGCAGATGATCTGGCTTTTGACAATGAGGAAAATGGAGTACAGGGCGGGGCAGTATCTGACAAACCGAGCTTTGTGATTCCGATTGAATATCGGTTAGATCAGGGAGCGTTGGTGGTCAAGGTACCACTGAATCAGGTGAAAGAGAGCGGACAATATCGCATTCGCCATTTGGATCTCCTTGCCTATTTCGGTGCTGCGGGAACTGCAACTGAGGGCTATATGCTAATACCTGATGGGTCGGGAAGCCTTATCCATCTCAACAACGGGAAGATCCAAGAGGAGCAGTATGTGCAACGTGTATATGGTCCGGATCCGAATGACAATTCGTTGACTCGTCCTCAGATAAGTCAATCGGCTCGCATGCCCGTATTTGGAATGAAGAATGGAGAGAACGCCTGGTTTGCTGTGATTGAAAAAGGAGACGGGATGGCCAGCATCACCGCAGATATTGGTGGGAGGCAGAACAGTTATAACCACGTGCATGCCTCGTTTGCCCTGAGGGGCGAGGATGAACTGGAGATGTACACCTCGCAGAACATGCAGGAGATTCAGCTTCTTAGCGAAGAACCGTTTCGTGGTGATCTTCAGATTCGTTATCAATTTCTGCAGGGGGAGGATGCCAGTTATTCCGGGATGGCTCGTCTGTACCAACAATATTTAGTTGAGGCTGGCGTACTGGAACCGCTGACTGAACAGACAGAGCTACCTTTTTATATGGATATCTTAGGTGCAGTGGATAAAAGAACCTCTTTCCTGAGTGTGCCCTATCGGACGACTCTGCCAATGACCACGTACGAACAGGCAGCAGAGATGGCTTCCAGACTTCAGAAGGAAGGAGTGAACCGGATACAAATGCGGTTTCAGGGTTGGTTTGGCGGTGGATTCAGTCATCACACCCCCACCCGTGTGAAACTGGATCACGAAGTGGGTACTCTTGAGCAGCTTCGGGCATTGTCTAAACAATTGGAGCAATCGGGAGGCACTTTGTTCCCGGACGCTGCATTTCAGCAGATCTACCACGATGACCTGAACTTTGCACCGTCTGCGGATGCTGCACGCTTTGTTACCAGGGAGACAGCAGAATTGTATCCATACAATCCCGCACTGAACCGCATGGATCAGAGTAAAGACAGCTATTATTTGCTTTCTGCAGCCAAGCTCCCGTATGTGGTCAATGAATTTGCCGCAAAGTACAGTGAAATGGGACTCGATAGTCTGTCATTACGTGACCTTGGTCAGATGCTGGTCGCTGACTATCGGGACAGCCATGTCATCCACCGGGAGACTGCCAAACACATTGTACAGGAGCAGCTTGATCAGTTGAATCAGTGTTATCCGACACTAATGTTATCCGCTGCGAATAGTTATGCTTGGCGAAGTGCACAACATATCGTCAATATTCCGGCGGGCTCAAGTCGTTTCAGCATTACGGATGAAGAGGTACCGTTCTATGCGATGGTTATACACGGTTATATGAACTATGCTGCATCTCCGATGAATACGTCAGGAGATCAGAATCTTCGAAAACAACTGCTCCGAAGCCTGGAACTTGGAGCCGCTCCTTATTTTCAATGGACATATGAACCGTCGTCTAAGCTAAAGCTGACAAATTATGATGCGGCCTACGCCACTGAATTCGAGTATTGGGCGGATGAAGCTATCGACTTATATAAAGAGGCCAATACGGTGCTGGGCAAACTGGAAAATGAGCAGATTCTTCAACATGAACGCGTTCAGGACGGTCTTGTCCGAGTCACTTACAGCGGCGGTACAACTATTCTGCTCAACTATAATGAAGCCACAATCAACGTAGATGGTTCTAGTGTGAATGGAATGGATTATGTGGTGGAGGGAGCAGACCGATGAGAACCATGCGAATGTCGTTGAGGTCACGGAGGGCACTGTTAGGGCTGGCCTTTATTTCTCCGTGGCTAATCGGTTTCATTTTCCTATTTGCTGCGCCACTTCTGCAATCTATCCGGTTCAGTCTTAGCAAATTATCCATTGCTCCGAACGGGTACATGCTTGAATTCGTCGGTTTGACCAATTTTCAAGACGCGCTTCTGATTGATGCTTCTTTCAATCGGATTCTGGTAGACTCCATCGGGACGATGCTGCTTAACGTGCCTATGATTTTATTTTTCAGTTTGTTTACTGCGACACTGCTTAATCAGAAGTTCAAGGGCAGAACAGCGGCACGTGCAATCTTTTTCCTGCCTGTGATTCTGGCTTCCAGTGCTGTAGCGGCAGCCGAGTCAGCGGGATTGATTAATTTAATGGGAGATTCCAGTGCTGTTGAGGCTGCGGCGGATGGAGGAGCTTCATTTAACGTGGTCTCTATTGTTCGAATGCTGGCAGAGGTCGGACTGCCCATGATCTATATTGATTACATTGTGGAAGCCATCATGCGAATCTATGACATTATCAGCAGCTCGGGTGTACAGATTCTCATCTTTCTTGCTGCGTTGCAATCCGTCCCGGGTTCGATGTATGAGGTTGCCAAGATGGAGGGAGCAACAGCTTATGAAACCTTCTGGAAAATTACGTTTCCCATGGTGAGTCCGCTCATTCTGACTAATGTCATCTATACAATCATTGACTCATTTGCCGGAAGTCCGGTGACCCAGGCTATCTATCAGACGGCGTTCAAAACGCAAAACTTCGGTCTCAGCTCGGCGATGTCTTGGCTATACACACTTGTTATTGGTCTGGTTCTGCTCGTGGTGGGTTGGGTGTTATCCCGGCGGGTTCATTACAATTGACGGTTCAACGTCAAGGGAGGTATAGATGATGGCTGCGTCAGACACAGAGCGGATCGTGGTCGTTCCGAAAGCTGATGATCCGATGAAGCGTGTACGAAACAAGACAGCTGACCTGCTCTATTCCATTTTCAGGTACGCATTGGTCATTGGAATATCATTTATTATTCTGTATCCGCTTTTTCTTAAACTATCTGTTACGTTCAAAGATAAGCAGGATATCTATAATCCAATAATCTATATGATTCCCCAGCATTTTACGTTGGAGAATATTCGAATTGCGGCACAAGTGATGGACTACGTACCTCTGATCGCAAACACGTTATTGTTCGTCGCCATAACCACGCTGCTAACCACCGTGTCCTGTGCACTTGCAGGATATGGATTTGCGCGGTTTACGTTTCCGGGAAGCAATGTACTTTTTGTATTGGTAATTTTAACGATTTTGGTGCCGACCAGTACACTGATGGTACCGATGTACCTTCATTTCAGGAGCTTCGATTTTCTCGGGATCATTCAGTTGTTTACGGGAAAAGAAGGAATCAATCTGCTCAACACGTATTGGCCCTCTATGATCACTGCGGCAACAGCCGGTGGACTTAAGGCAGGATTATTTATCTATATCTTCCGACAGTTCTTCAAAGGGATGCCGAAGGAGATTGAAGAGGCTGCGCTTATTGATGGGGCAGGGGGCTTCAGAACGTTTGCGCGCATAATGCTGCCTAATGCAGTCTCACCGCTAATTACAGTCATTCTGTTCTGTTTTGTATGGCAATACAATGATACGTTCTATTCGGCATTGTTCATGAGTGAGAGCCCGCTCATTTCGCTGAAGGTAGCCTCACTGCCTGCTCAAACCAACCAGCTGATTCCACAGCTGATGGGGTTCGGTTCGAATTCAGGCATGAAGGTAGACCCTAACTATGTAGCTATGATTGTAGATACGGGCATATTACTCGCGATTGCACCGCTGATGATTTTGTATTTGTTTGTGCAGCGTTATTTTGTATAAAGTGTTGAACGTTCCGGAATTGTTGGTTGATACTTCAAATACTATCCATGATTAAACAAGAAGGAGCCGTGGATCAGATGTTCATACACTGATCCAGGCTCCTTCTATATTGATGATGTCATTTCTATTGTTGTTGTTGTGGGTACGGGAACGTAGAAGACAACATAAGCTGGAGAAACGAATCGTTCACCTGAAAGCTGTTTGCAAGAAAGCTGCTTTGCGAGTATACGTTGCACTTAGACCTTTATCTTTAAAAAGCGGATCAAGAATCTGGGTGTAATAGGGAATGGAAGGAAGGTTGTTCTGTCAACTGTCACCTAAGGGGGCAGAGCAATAAATTCGTTGGTGTTGTCAGAAGTAAGGGAGTGAAACTGGACTTTGGTTGGGGAAAGAACTGGACTATCGATTGTTTCAATTAGGCTATTTTTTTGGATAGGATAGGAGCATACATACACAGATAAACAAACCTTTTTGATAAGGGGTGGAGAAGATGAAGAAGGGGTTACAGAGATTATTAAAAGTACTGGGATGCCTGATGTTGGCTGCAGGACTTGTATTACTGACAGGTACAGCGTATGAGGCTTATCAATCCAAGCAGGATATGAAGTCCTATTCCCCGCCAGGCAAGTACTATGAAGTTAGTGGTCGCAACATGCATATCTACACCGCCGGCAAAGGAGATGTAACGGTCGTGTTTGCCTCAGGTTGGGGAACACCTAATCCTTATGTGGATTTCAGCCTGTTGTATGACAAGTTGAAATCAAAGGTGAAAATTGCGGTATATGATCGATTCGGATATGGCTACAGCGACTATACAGATCAACCTCGTGATATCGATACCATCACGGCAGAGATTCACCAGTTGCTGCGAAAATCCGGTCAGCGTCCACCTTACATCTTGGTAGCTCATTCGTTAGGTGCTCTGGAGACACTCCGTTTTGCACAAATGTATCCGGATGAAGTAGCAGGTATGGTCATCATCGATGGGGGTAGTCCAGAATATTACAGTACAGTGGGTATGGATGCGCCCGAATGGTATTTTAATTCTGTTCGATTTCTGGTGAAAACCGGCATTGCACGTACAGTGTTGCACTCGGATCGTATGATGAAAACGCTGGTGATTGACCCCGAGCTGGTGTCAGAATCGATGAAAAAGGCTGCCACCATATCCGCACTGAAGCATGCTTATAATGACAATGTGATGGATGAGATGCGCCTATCCAAGGATAACGCAACCCGCGTGCTGGAGAACAAAAAGGAGTTTTCTTTCCCTTTGACGATTCTGACGGGAGGGCCTGATAATTCAAGTGAGGGAAGCCAAGCATGGCAGGCAGATCAAGCCAAATTTTCTTCATGGTCCCAGCAAGGAACCCAGCAGATTATCCCTCATGCCGATCATTACATCCATAACAGTCATCCGGATCTTGTTGCCACCGAAATCATAAAATTAGTGCCACCGTCCAATGACCTGTGAGTAAGATGATTTCGCAAACACATGATGGACAGCGTGAGGAGGACGGGTGGAAGAAACATGTTAGAGTAATTACCCGATTCCTGTCTATACTCATGGTAATTATCTGTTGTCTTTGACTATGCTAACTGTCTCATAAACAAGGGCAGTCCGGAGTATGGCTTATGTATTTTCTGTTTTGTTCGTCTCGAATGCCCGCTAATAGACAGGGAATTATTGAGGGAATAGTAAACGCCGTAGAATATCCTCTACGGCGTTTAAATATATGAGATGCTCGGCAGCAGATGATTAACTTGCTGATTGAGCCAACATGGTTTGAATTGAGAGTCGTTATTGTTTAAGAATGACCTCCATTTCCAACTCTTTGATATAGGTTTTGTCTCCCATACTTTCCATTTTGCCCTGTTCATTAGTCTTTTCCCCAACAACATTCCAATTGTCCGTATTCACTGTGAAGGTGTACGGTTTAATCTTCACTGATTTTGCATTCGGACTAATAGCGTCGTATAGCTCATCCACTTGGTACTCCAGATCGGGAGCTCTGTGAAAGAAGCCAGTGCTCCGTTGTTTCAATACCTTGCCTTGATCGTCTACGATCTCATAATACATCATGGTCGGAGCATATTTCCCTGTTTGCTCCGAGGAAGCAGGCACTTCCCCAGTGCTTTCCAGAATGAGTCGTGTATTTGTTACGGTAGATTCTATTTTTTGCAAGGTGTAACTGAAATTTTCGTAGCTTTTCGTTTCATTCGGTTGGATGACTAACTTGTTGTTGCTGATCTTCACGGGTACTTTGAATTCGAAGGGCTCCTCGATCTGCGTTACTTTTGCCTGAACAGTGAGCTCGAATTCATTAGGCAATGAGCCAAGATGCGTATATTCAGTTAAGGCGGCGTTCCGGTTCCCGATATCACTTCCAAAACGTATAGATGCTTTCAACTCTTCATTATTGATAAAGGTTGTAGGCGAGATAATATAACCCTTCTGATGCTGATCTTCTGGTATTTGAACACGACTCTTCCATTCCTTATCATCTGTGAACAGCTCGCTTTCCATAGGAACGTACGGACTTGGGACACTCTGTGGGAGATTTTCTCCGGCACGTTCAATGCTGTAACTCAGACGGGTTCCATCATATATTACGTTCGTAAGGGTTAACGTTACTCCGTCTTTCGTGATCTGTTCCAGCGGCTGTGTCAGAATACCTTGATCTACTGCGCGCTGAATCTCATCAGAATTCATTCCGTAGAACATCGACCCAATTCCTGGGATTTGTTTCAATGCACTAGCCATGGTTGGGGATACAAATCCTGCGCCTACAGCACCTGCACCCATAACTACAGCAATGGAGGCTGCGGTTAAAGTCCGTTTCAGTATTGTAGATCCATTCCGTTGTTTGGTCATGTTTCTTCCTCCGATTTTATTCATAATTTCACTGCTCATACTATTTCGAGGCATGGGTGTGTTGCGAATCCGCTGCTCCAATTCTTCAAGCCGCTGGTCAGGAATAGGGTTGAGCTGCTTGTCCATGCAATTGTCCTCCTTTAGTTGTCTGCTCGATCAGTTTACGGCGAAGACGTTCATACTTCTTGCGTAAGGTAGCAGACTTAGTATTCATAATGATGGCGATCTCCTCAAAGCTATATTGTTCCACAGCCTTTAACAGCAGGATATGACGTTCTTCCGGTGTCAAATATTCCATTAGCTGTTCAATGGCTGTTGTATACGAATGAGATTCTTGTATGACTGTTTTGTTGCGCCTATACTCATCTACAAGCTTTAACCAGCGGCTGTTCTTTTTCTTCATATTCATCAAATGATTGTAGGCCACTCTGTACAGCCACGAGGAGAAACTGACCTTTCTCTTATAACTATTCAGATTCTCGTAGGCTCGAATGAAGATTTCCTGTACAGCATCCTCTGTCTCTTGATGATTTTTGAGAATGTAATAACAATAGGTATAAATCTGACGTTCAAATTCTTGAATGATTAGCTCATAGGCTTCTTTTTCACCAGTGATCACTCGCTGCACAGCTTGTTCGATTCGTTCGTTTTTTTCTCTCTTAACCTGCATATCCCCGGGGATGGTGGCTTGCACAGGCTCACCTCCTTGTCTTTGTTTATATAACAATCTGGAAAGTTCATTATGTGACATGATTGATGTTATTTTGTGATGTTAACTTTCATTTCTAATTCTTTGATGTATGTTTTGGTTCCGAAGCTAACGGTTTTGCCTTTTTTGTCCGCTTTTTCCCCCACAATACTCCAATCCGAAGGCTTTACCGTGAAGGTGTACGGTTTGATTGTGATGAACTTGGTTTTAGGATTGACGGCATTATATAGTTCGTTAATGTGATACGCAGTTTTGGGTTTTTTAGAATAGAATCCTATAATTTTTTGCTTCAGCATTTTACCCTGGTCATCCGCGATGTCATAATACATCATGGTTGGTGCATATTCACCCGTTTGCTTGGAGGACGCAGGTACTTCTCCTGTACTATCCAGCACGAGTTGTGTTTGGGTAGGGGACATATTTATTTTTCTTACGGTATAACTAAAGCCTTTACTTTCCTTCGTCTGATTCGGTTTGATTTCAATAGTTTTACCTTTGTTCTTAACAGGAATCTTAAACTCGAAGTTCTTCGCAATTTTGCTTACAGACACTTGAAGAGTCAGCTCAAATTGATCTGGAAGATGGTCGGATCTATATTCCAAAACGGCAGCATTGGGTTCTTCGAAATGATCACGGAATGAAATCATGGCTTTACTGTCTTTTTGACCATTGATTAGAATGCCAGATACCTTCAAATTTCCCTTCACAATTTTTTGATTGTAGCGAGCCAGCATTCCCGCAGGCATACCTTTGCCTTCACGTTGTATCGTGATTTTTAGTAATACACCATCATACTCTACATCAGACAACGTAAGTTTAACCCCATCGTGAGTTACACTTTTGACGTTTGCGGTACTTGCCTGAGCTGCTTCTGCTATGGATGAAAAATTCCACAATACTCCTGTTCCTGTCGTTGTTATAGCCGCAGCTATACACCAAGCTCCAGCCACTTTTCTGAATGAGAGTTTCTTGTTATTCCAATTTTGCATGCTTTTCCTCCTAGTAATAAAATGATCCGGATATATATGTAACAATCCTTCGTATGCAAATTGTGACATGAATAGAATTAGAAGGGGGATAAACGGAGTGTGAGTTATGTATTTTCTATATCAGTTCGTTTCAGATGCGGTTATATACATGAAGTTGTTGAGGAAATAGAAAACGCCGTAGAACGTTCTCTACGGCGTTTGAAAATAAGAGCTCGGCAACAGACTGTTAGCTTGCTGATTGATTCAACATGGTTTGAATGGTGGAGAACAAGTTCACATTGTTCGTAAATATAATATATGATTGATGAGCAGTCCGAATCAAGATCCGCTCCGTTGTTCGCGCACCTCCGATCCGTATTGCTGAGGGTTCACTGCCTCCATAAGTATCATCTAGCGTGACAGATATGATCTGTGCAAGAGGAATTTCAAATTTCGAAAACTGCCAACGGATGACCAGTTGATCCTGTACTTGCTTTACGCTTACATCAAACATAAGATGACCTCCTTATTCTTCTGCAATAATGAACTGGTTGTAATTACAGTATAGTTCTAGTTTATCATTTTTGGTTAAAAGTTCCTATTAAATATTAAAAATTAAAGTGAAATTCCATTATGAATTCAATGATAGGTAACTTTAAAGTAAACGGGCGGGCTATAACTTCATCCGAAATATAGGGAGGTAGATTAGTATGAAAGAGCTGGTCGAAATTTCTGATTATGATCCAAAGTGGGTGGATGATTACCTGGTTGAGCGTGAAAAGATTATGAGCGTGTTGGGCGATATCTGCCTGGAGATGGAACATATCGGTAGTACATCTGTACTCGGGCTTGGAGCCAAATCAGTGATCGACATGATGGCGGGTGTGTCTGATCTGTGTGAAGTGCAGCAGAGTCATATTGATTTGTTAGCAACGCTTGGTTATGAGTATGTGCACAAGCCGGAGTTCCCGGAGCGGCTTTTTTTCCGCAAAGGGCAATGGAGAGCGGGCACTCACCATCTGCATGTATACCAATATCAGGGCAAAGCGTGGAAGGATCAGTTAAGGTTTCGGGATGCACTCCGGCATGATTCTTGTTTATTGCAGGCTTATGATACATTGAAGAGGGAACTGGCACAGCAGTTCACCAATGATCGGGTCGGATATACAAATGCCAAATCATTTTTTATACAATCTGCCATCAAGAACTATAATTTGAGGAAGGAAGTGCTAATAATGAATCTGTTTGAACATAGTTCGGGTAAGAGATTATCTACGAATCTGGAATGGTTAAATGAGCCGGAGGAGTGGTGTATTGAAAATGGAGAAGTGCGTATCACCGTGCCGCCGGTAAGTGATTTTTTCATTGATCCGGCGGGCGCGGCCGTGAAGGAATCAGCACCATTTTTACATACAACAATTACAGGTGATTTCAGCATCATTACTCAGGTGCAAGTGGAAATGAAGGAACAATATGATTCAGGGTGTCTTATGGTTAGAGCGAGTGATACAATCTGGGCAAAAGTATGTTTTGAATATTTTGAAGAACAACCTTCCATTCTCAGTGTCGTGACCCGCGGATATTCGGACGACTGTGTATCTGCTCCTGTACATGTTACGAAGCCGTATCTACGAATAGCTCGGACAGGCCACAGTTTTGCATTCCATTATTCTCAGGATGGAGAGAAGTGGAAGCTGGTTCGTTATTTTCGCATGGAGTGTCCCGAAGAGGTACAGGTTGGTGTTGTAGCCCAGTCTCCGATTGGGGAAGGAACCCGGGTTACGTTTGGTAATGTACGACTTCAGCAAGGCTTAGAGGGAAGTATTCTTCAAGTAGAATAGAACTTGACTGTTAGTTCCTCTAATTCTGTTCAACGGGTTTCACCCGTAGGAATAGCCCCAACAAACCAAGAGCTGCAAACGCCATGAAGGCTGTTCTGCTAGAAAATACTTCGATGGTATATCCCGCCATGAAGGACCCCAGGAATTGTCCGACGCCCAGTGCGAGAAATGCCAGACTGATTCCAATAGAAACATTGGGCTCGAACAATCTCGTTGCCCATACAATAAATATGCTGGTAAGAAAGATATACGTACTTCCGAATAAGACGGCGGAGATCAGGCTTGCTGTCATCGATGGCAGTACAATAACGCCGAGCGAGATAGATAATAACAGAATGCCTAAGCGATAAGACCAGCCGAGTTTAATCCGTTCAATGATTAGCCCTGCACTTCCGCCCAGAATACCCGTAACACCCATTACAATCCAGAACAGGACGGCTTCCGAATCGGAGGCCCCTTTGTCGTCCATTAGGAAATTTCGGGCGAAGGTCCAATAAATCGCAGAGCTCGCACCTGTCAACAGACATGCCATAAGTAGAGCTGAGCCTGGTCTGGTCGGTTTCATACAGGACCAGATTGATTTCGTGCAAGGAATCGTATGGGTGGCTGGAATCGCCTGTCTGTTCCAGACCAGCACAATTACCCCGATGACAGCGAATAAGATATAGCTTATACGCCAGTAATCTGTGAACAGCAGGTAGAGTGGGCCAGACACGATAATGCCAAAGCCGGTTCCAGTATTAATCCAACTGTTGCCCTTGGCATGCAGATCGGGGGGGAGTTCCGCACTGATTGCATTGCCAAGAGCGGGCGAAGCCCAGCCTGTGCTCAAACCCGCCAAGAAAACACCGACAGCAAGCAGCCAAGCGTCATGGGAGAAAGCAATACCGATTAAGCCAACAATGGCGCTAATTCCTGCAAGCTGAATGACATAATGGTGCCCTTTGAAATTAATAATCAGCGGAGCTGTTAGAAGAGCAAGACAATACGCAATATAAGTTGCCGAGTTGATGGCCCCGGATGCCGATTCAGATAATTGAAGTGCTTCGGAAATTTCTGGCATAAACAGTCCATAACTGAAACGCCCAAAGGCATAACAAACAGCAATAAGGGCTACACCAGGAAGGACTATTTTTTTCATTACTTTTTCACCGCCTTTTTTAGATAGAACGATCATTATATTTTCTGTGAAATAAAAAAGTGAGTTGAACTATGAACTCACCCTTTGTGTAATGATTTGAAACTATTTCGAGTCATATGAATCAGTTCCTGACACACCTCTTTTACATTCTCTGTTTCAGCAAGCGCTGTAGAACCCTCCAGTAGCAGCATAAACTGCATTACGCTTCGATGATCTGCCTCGGGATCAATTTTTTTTATCAGAGTCATGACATGTTTTTTGTGTGCGTTCACCGTTTGAACGATAACATGATCGGGATCAGCTCCGAACTCTTCTTTCGCTCGTAAAAAGAGACATCCCCTGGACTCGTGTTCCATCAGCCACTTGGCATGCCCCTCGGCCAGATTAAGGAAGATGGATTGTGCCTTGTTATCGGCATATAAACGTAGCTGTTCGAGATATCTCTGTTCGCGGCGCAGAAGCACTTCGACGATCAGATCATCTTTGGAATTAAAGTGATTGTATAACGTCATAATCGCAACTCCGGAATCGGTTATAATCCGTTTTAATCCGATCGCATGAAAACCATGCAGATAGAACAGATCCTCCGATACGTTCAGAAGCATTTCTTTTTTGCTGCTCATAATCACAAGCACTCCTTTCATAAATCGTGACACCTAACACGTAACAAGTAAGATAGAACGATCATTATAATCAAGATATATAAAGGCATATCCAATTGTCAAATTTGGATCACCGTTTTTACGAGTTGTTGAAGGTTTCTCATCAATAATCTCCATCTATTTTGCTCGTCAGACAGAGTCGCTGATAGAAGGTAAGGGTCTATTCATTTTATCCCCGAGTGAGAAACGTGTTATATTGAAAGGTAGCCGAATGAACATTAGTGAAGATATCTGAAGTCTCGTGGGCCATGGGGGGATACTAAAATGCAATACGAAGAACGGCTGTGTAGAGCACTTCGACAGCATGAGCAGATCATGCAGGATTTGCGCCTTGTGCGTGAGTTAGAGTTGCCAGATTGCTATATTGGTGCAGGATATATTCGTAATTACATATGGGACGAACTTCATGGATACGCCAGCCGGGAACTGCATAGCGATATTGATGTTGTCTATTTTGATGCTGCGAATCTTCTGGAGGAACGGGATCGTCAACTTGAGAAGGCGTTATATGCTGCAACAGGCAACAGGAAGTGGTCGGTTAAAAATCAGGCTAGAATGCATCTGCAAAACGGGGATGCGCCATATCACTCTACGGAGGATGCCTTGCGCTTCTGGCCTGAACAGGTAACAGCAATCGCAGTACAGCTAGCGAAAGACGATCAAATCAGGGTCTGCGCACCATATGGGCTGGAAGATCTGTATACGCTAGTTGTGCGCAAAAGCCCTGCATTTACGAAAGCAACCTACTATAACGAGCGAGTTAGGCGGAAAAATTGGCAAGAGCACTGGCCCAAGCTAACGATTGTGCATGCATAAATATCGAAAGGAGTGTTGCTGTATTGATGCAAAAATGGATACATAACAAATGGCGTATTCTTGATTTAATCCTGCTAGTTTGTTTGGTTTTCTTCCTCATATTTTGGGGTTGGAATTTTGCGGTCCAGTTATTTGCCCTTCTCACAGCGGCTTTTATCATATTAAGACGTATTAATTATGAGAGACACATCTGGTTGAAACGTGTGTTGCTAATTGGGTTCGGCATCGGCGCGGTTTCCTTCATCGTCATCGAAGCCTTGGTAATTACTCAGCTTGGTTCGAAGGATACGGAGGAGCGAGCAGACTATGTCATCATCTTAGGATCAGGGATCAATGGAACCGAAGTATCATTGACCTTGAAACAACGGCTTGATGCCAGTCTCGATTATATTCGCAGTCATCCGGAGACACCTGTAATTGTATCTGGGGGACAAGGTCCAGGTGAATCGATTCCAGAGGCTCTTGCTATGAAAAATTATTTAGTAGATCAGGGCATTGCTCCCGCTCAGATTATAATGGAGGACCGCTCGACAAGTACACAGGAGAATCTGGCTTTTTCTAAAACAATCATTATGGCTTCCGGCAAGGAACATCCCGAAATTATGATTGTCACGAGCGACTACCATATGTTCAGATCAAAATATATTGCGGCCAAGAACGGCTACGCTGCCGAATATGGCATATCTGCTTCTTCACCGGGGTATTTGAAGCCGATCAACATGATTCGTGAATACTTTGGCACGGTCAAAGCGTTTCTAAGAATTCCATAAAAAATATGAAGAAGCCCGCTGAGCTGTCTCAGGCGGGCTCTTTGGGTATCTTCTTCTGATGATTCAAGAGCGATAGGATAAAGCATGGTATACTAGAAGTCAAAAAAATGGATTGAGGCAGGAGTGAAAGATCATTACAGCATATCAATTACCCGCGCTTGAGGAGCAAAAAGTCATTTCTATGCGCGACTTGGAAGACATTATACGGATGCTAGCCCATGCACCCTTATTATACGATGACGGACAGCACATTCAGGTTCAGGATTACCTGGAAGGACTTGAGGTAGAGCTGAAGAAAGACAATCGCCGTGCGGCGATAGAGCTGTATGAATTGGGTGTCAAGGCTTGTCGTCGCTTCGCAGATCCACTTGCATATGAGCAATTGCAGGACGTGCTTGGTTTGCAGGCGGAATTATGGCAGCAGGAGGTACTCAAGCTGCATGATTGGATGTCTTGGCTGAAGCAGATCAGTGAGGGTCAACGGGCGCTACCGGTGTATGACTTTGCTGCCATACTGGGTGAATTACCGGAAGGTTATATGATTCATGATTTCCATGATGAACTTCAATATCGGCTGCAACGTGATGCTGGGGATGCTTGGGCCAACCAAGAGCGAGATCGGCTATACACAGCACTGGGTGTGAACATTAACGTCTGAGTGAGACCGAAGCACGCTGTCCCCTAAGAAGTGCGTGGAGTGTTGCGAGCGGTAATCTGGATGCCTCAATAGAACCATATGAGCATAGTGTCTGGGCAAAAAACAGAGCAACATCAAACAAACCGCCCTGCTGCGTTGTTTAGTCTGTTAGGAATACAAAAATGCAATACTCATCTGGAGAAATGAGGAGATAGCGTGAAAAAGGTTGTACTTGCTGGTGGAACGGGTTTTGTTGGTCAAGATTTTGAAACCAGATTCGAACAGCTTGGATACAATGTACTCATCATCTCGCGTCAGTCTGGACATATTGCCTGGCAAGATCGTACAGCGATCATTGAAGCTCTTGAAGGTGCGGAGATGCTGATTAACCTGGCTGGCAAATCCGTGAATTGTCGCTACACGGAAGAGAATCGAAGGATTATTATGGACTCCAGAGTAGAAACCACACAGATTTTAGGAGAAGCGGTGCTGGCTTGTACACAGCCGCCTGAATTGTGGATTAATTCCAGTACGGCAACAATATACAGACATGCGGAAGATCGTCCAATGACGGAAAAGGATGGAGAGATCGGTTCAGGCTTTTCCGTAGAAGTAGCCAAAGCATGGGAGCAGGCATTCTTCGCGTTTAAGCTGCCTTCTACACGTCAGATTGCACTGCGCATTGCCATTGTACTTGGCGATGGCGGGGTGATGAAACCACTAACGAATCTGGTTCGATTTGGCCTTGGCGGAGCGCAGGGAGCAGGAAGCCAGCAATTTAGCTGGATTCACATAGAGGATCTGTTTCGTATGGTGATGTATGTGCAGGAGCATCCAGAGCTTGAGGGAGTCTTTAACGCTTCGTCTCCGCATCCCGTGACTAATCGAGAATTGATGTCAAGTCTCAGGAAACAACTGGGTGTCCGTATCGGACTTCCATCTCCGCGATGGATGCTTGAGTTCGGAGCTGTATTCATCCGTACAGAAACGGAACTGGTACTGAAGAGCCGCTGGGTTATCCCTGATCGAATGGAGAAGGCAGGTTTCACATTTCATTATGCTTTTCTGGATGAAGCACTCTCCGACATTGTCAAACAGTCGAGGGAATGAAGAGTAGGTAGGAATTTTGCTAAAACAGATGCAGCAACTGTAGACATAATGTACAGAAGAGTATTGAGGTTATGAATTCGTACT
Source organism: Paenibacillus sp. (assembly GCA_017512705.1). Taxonomy (GTDB): domain Bacteria; phylum Bacillota; class Bacilli; order Paenibacillales; family Paenibacillaceae; genus Paenibacillus. The sequence goes on along the minus strand of JAFWEX010000129.1, from coordinate 173,086 downwards.
GCAAAGGGCAGAGCAATCTGTCCTTCTGCAGTTTATGGTGCTTTTCTTACTCTTGGAACTGAAGATATATAATTCTCCAAGGTATTCAGATGGAGGTAGATTGGTTTAACGGGTAGTAACATCAAATTTACATAAGACGAACGAAAGAGAAGAGGATGGCATATGCAGCTTAGAAAAGTAAGAATCGTAGGTACAGGAAAATACTTGCCTCAGATGAAGGTAACGGATGAGGAATTAGATGAACGTTTGAAAGTACCGGCAGGGTGGGTCAGTAAAGCGACAGGTGTAGGTTATCGTTATTACGCGTCACAGGAGGAGACTTCTTCATATATGGGAGCAAGGGCGGCAGAAGCGGCTCTTGCCGATGCGAAACTGTCCTTTGAAGATATAGATTGTTTGGTATGTACGAGCGGCACAAAAGAACAGCCTTTGCCAAGTACGGCTGTCTTCATCCAGCAGGCGATGGGACAGGAGAATTCAGGAGTACCCGCGTTTGATATAGATGCGACCTGTCTGAGTTTTCTGAATGGTCTTGATGTGATCTCCTATATGGTGGATGCTGGACGCTACCAGCGTGTATTGCTTGTAGCTACGGAGATTGCCTCAGCAGGATTGAACTGGAAGGAGCCGGAAAGTGCTGCTTTGTTTGGAGATGGTGCAGCTGCCGTCATTATTGAACGTGCATCGGAAGAATCGGGCTCGCAGATCGTACATGCGTCACTACGCACATACAGTCGGGGAGCCCGATTTTCGGAAATTGCAGGAGGAGGTACACGGCAGCATGCAGCCCAATATAATGCGGAGCAGCCAGACCCTTTCCTCTTTCATATGGATGGACAAGCCATTTTTCGTATGGCATCGAGGCTGTTACCTGGGTTCGTGGACGAGATGCTACAAGCTACCGGGAACCAGATGCAAGATTTCCAGCTGGTTATTCCCCATCAGGGAAGTGCTATGGCTATGCGCCTGATCCGCAAGAAGCTGGGCATTCCTGAGGAAAGATTCATGGATATTACCTATGGTCATGGTAATACCATTGCAGCTTCCATTCCGATGGGATTGCATGAAGCGATCCGTCAGCAGCGCATACAGCGTGGAGATCGTGTACTGATAATTGGAACGGCGGCAGGTTTATCTCTGGGAGGACTCATCTTTGACTACTAGACCCAGCCAAAATGTGCTTCCAAAAGGACGTTCATGCAGAGTGCTTCTAACAGGGGGAAGAGCTCCTGTAACGCTGGATTTGGCTCGCATGTTACATCGGTCAGGTCATCTTGTATTTGTTGTTGAGAGTACTGCGCGACATCTGTGCAGGACGTCTAGCGCTGTGACACAATGTGCGGTTGTTCCATCACCACGCCATCGAACAGAGGCGTACTTGTCAGCACTGGAGAAATGGGTCAAAACTTGGCAGATTGATCTGATCATTCCGATGTGTGAAGAAGTATTTTACGTGGCTCAGGGAGCAGATCGATTACGACAACACTGTGATGTTCTAGTGTCTGGCTTGGACCAACTACACACACTTCATCACAAGTATGATTTTATTCAGCTTGCCAAGTCGATGGGACTACTGGTTCCAGATACCCATCTGATCCAAAGTCCCGAGCAATGGTTGGAGACTCAGCAAGTGCTGCACGGTTCAGGAGAGTGGGTGTGGAAGCCAGTATATTCTCGTTTTGCTGCTAAAGTACGTATGCCGATCACTGGACAACGTCATAATCCGCCAGGTGAAGATATGTTATCCATAGCCTCCCCTTGGGTGGCACAGAGATATATCGAGGGACGAGGGCTGTGCACATACAGTGTAGTGCATGAAGGACGTTTGGTTGCCCATGCGACTTACGACAGTCGTTACCGCACGGGTAGTGTCGGTGCAAGTGTATTCTTTGAACAAGTGGAACACAAAGGGACGTATGAGTGGGTAAAACAGTTTGTTCAGGCTACAGGTTTTAGCGGGCAGATTGGTTTTGACTTTATCGAGGACATGGACGGTCAGGTGTACGCGATAGAGTGTAACCCGAGAGCCACCAGTGGGATTCATTTGTTTCATCCCGGTGATGGCTTGGTGTGCGCATTGCTTGAACCAAAGGTTCTGCTTAGCAGAGGAACAGAAGTTACGCCATCACCAGGAGAAAAGGCCATGCTTGCACTGCCCATGTTGGGGAGCGGTGTCCGGCAATTACAGGGCAGGAAAGGCAGCCTGCGTAACTGGAGAACCGCTTGGCGAGGTGCGAGAGACGTCGTGTATATTTCACAGGATCGCAGGCCTTTTTTCGAACAATTCGCAGTAGTGCTGGCAGCTTCGCGTCTTGCACATTCACATAGAATTTCACTGACGGAAGCTTTGACTCAAGACATAGAATGGAACGGTGAACCACAATGAAGAGAGCATTGGTGACAGGCGCTACAGGTGGTCTGGGCAGACCACTGGCTATGAGACTTGCATCCGAGGGATGGGAAGTTACCGCTATGGGACGACAGGAAGAGATCGGCGCCACCCTTGAAGCAGGGGGAGTACGTTTTATTAAGGGAGATATTCGGGACGAGCGGTCTGTGGAAGTAGCATGTGCAGGTCAGGATGTGGTGTACCATTGCGCGGCGTTATCGTCCCCATGGGGACGATACAGGGATTTCTACAGCAGTAACGTACAGGGGACTAAGAATCTGGTTGATCGTGCTGCACGCAGTAAGGTGGAACGGTTCATTCATGTATCTACACCAAGTATTTATTTTAATTACATACCGCGTTATGAAGTTCATGAAAATGATCCACTGCCTGTCAAACCTGCCAATCATTATGCCGCTACCAAACTTCTTGCAGAGCAGGTCGTAATGGATGCACACAGTAATGGATTGCCGTCGATCATGATTCGTCCGCGAGCTATTTTTGGTCCCCATGATCAGACGCTTTTTCCGCGTATTGTTGCGGCGAATGCCAAACGGGGCGTACCGATGATTAATAACGGACAAGTATTGATTGACCTGACATGTGTAGATAACGTGGTGGATGCCTTGTTATTGTGTGAAAGTGCTCCTGAAGCTGTGCTTGGGAGAGCGTACAACATTTCAAATGGAGATCCGAGACCTTTTGCAGAACTGGTCAGCACGTTGTTTGATATGTTGGATATGCCGCTGCATCGGTTGAACATTTCTTATAGAACCGCCTATGGAGCTGCCGCTTTGCTGGAAGGTGTACATCGATTCATTCCTGCTCTGGGTGAACCGATGCTCACCAGATATACAGTCGGCTCTTTGGGTGTGCCGCAGATCTTGAACATTAACGATGCAAGAGAGCAACTGGGATATACACCCCGTGTTTCCATTGAAGAAGGTTTGCAACAGTTCGCAGATTGGTGGAGGGCAGAATCATGTTAACTTCAATACCCGTTAAGTTATATATAGGTGCAGCAGGATACTGTACACATCCCGAGTTTTTAACGCTACGGGGAGGAAGTGTGAAGCCTGTTCCTTTTCCAGCAGGTTTTGCCTGTATTATTCATCCGGTGCATGGTGCGATGCTGCTGGATACGGGGTACAGCTCCCGCTTTTTTGAAGAGACTGCGCATCTGCCTAATACGTTGTATCGTCACATCACACCTGTCGTGTATCAGCAAGGAGACAGTGCTGTTCAGTTTCTAGAACGGATCGGATTGCAGGCACGGGATATCCGATATGTTATTCTCTCACATTTTCACGGGGATCATATCGCAGGGGTCCGGGATTTCCCGGAAGCTCGGTTTATTTATTTACCGCAAGCTTATGAGGCTGTTCGCTCTCTGGGGCCGATTGCCGCAGTCAAGGCTGGATTTCTGGCCGGATTGCTTCCGGATGATTTTACTCAGCGGTCACTGCCCGTGAATCAAGAACCGAAGCCATGGACAGAAGCGGCAGCACATGCAGGTACAGAACTTTTGCAGAAATTCCCCTGGAACGAAGTGTATGATCTTTTTGGAGATGGTAGTTTGCTTGGAGTGGATGTATCGGGGCATGCGGAGGGCATGATGGGCCTTTTGTTGCGTACAGAGCAGCATTCATATTTCCTATGTGCCGATGCAGTATGGTCGAGCCGGGCATTTCGTGAACAGCGCAGGCCTCATCCGCTTGCGGGCATCATTATGTCAGATCGGCAGGAATATAGACGCAATTTTGATAAATTAGTTCAGCTGCATCGTCAGTTTCCCGAAATTCGAATCGTGCCGAGCCACTGTCAAGAAGTGCTGAGCGCATGGGGCACAGGAGGGAGTGAGTTATGAGCAATTCCTTTCGCATTCTGGCGCATTATGCCGTTGCACGAGGTTTGCGCAGATGGAAGACACGAGAGGAACTCGAACGCTGGCAGGAACGTCGAATCAGGCGTCATGTCAAGCGTATTCGGGTGCAGTCTGCATTTTACCAAGAATGGTGGGATGGCCTAAGTGCATCGGAGTGGAGACAATTCCCGCAGATTGACAAGTCCATTATGATGCAGCATTTTGATACACTGAACACGGTAGGAATTACGAAGGAAGAAGCACTGTTTCTGGCGGGTGAGAGTGAGGAGACTCGTGATTTCGGGCAGTCTTCCATTCAAGGGGTAACCGTAGGGCTATCCTCAGGCACATCGGGTAACCGGGGAATATTTCTGGTGAGTGATCGGGAACAGGATGCATGGACAGGCACGGTGCTGGCCAAATTGCTGCCAGGCGGGCTGTGGAAACCTGCCAAGATCGCTTTCTTTTTGCGTGCGAACAGCAATCTGTATGAATCCGTGAAGCGCGGCAAGCTGCAATTCCAGTATTTCGACTTGCTGGAGCGTGTAGAGATTCTAGTTGAACGTATGGAACAATATCAGCCGACGGTATGGGTGGCACCACCCTCCATGCTTCGTATGCTGGCTGATGCTTATCTACAAGGCCGCTTAACCCATGTGCCTCATAAAATCATATCCGTAGCCGAAGTGTTAGATCCACTGGACCGTAACGTGCTGGAGCGTGTCTTTCAGCAGACTGTTCATCAGGTCTATCAGTGTACAGAAGGTTTCCTGGGGGCATCCTGCGAACATGGAACGATACACCTGAATGAAGACATTGTGCATATTGAAAAAGAGTACATTGATCCTGCCACTCGCCGCTTTGTGCCTGTGATTACAGACTTCTCTAGAACATCCCAGCCGATTATCCGGTATCGGCTGAACGATATTCTAACCGAGGCGGCGGAGCCATGCGCCTGTGGTTCATTGTTTACCGCCATTGAGCGGATTGAAGGACGCTGTGATGATACGCTTTACTTTTCACACGCACATGAGGGTATAGAGGTCTCGGTTTTTCCGGATTTCATCAGTCGGGCCGTCATTGCAGCTTCGCCGTCTATTGAGCATTATCGTGTGGTGCAGCGAGGCAGTGGAGTGTTGGAGGTATCCATGCGGATCAGCGAGGAAGCAGATCATGAACAGGTCCAAGCTTCTGTGCTGAGAGAGCTGAAGAAACTGGCAGAGCGGCTGGATTGTACGCTACCGGAGGTTCATTTTGTGCCATACACGTTTGAAGCTGGAATAACCAAGCTTCGGCGGGTGGAGAGACGTCTGGGTGAATAGGTACGAGGTGTTAGATCAGAGGAGAGTACGCGAAATCCGTCGATATGAATCAACATGATTAGAGAGAAGGTAATGAAATGACGGTATGGGCCTATAAAATAGGAGAGGATTCACAACCAACCTCTACGGATGGGGGTGGAACCGAAGGGATGAATAAGGCAGCAGCATCCGCATCCATAGCAGATTCAAGAGAAATACAGTCAGTTAGGCCGAGGAACCAACATCCCGTAGCATTCATCACAGGCACATCCAGCGGCTTTGGTATGCTGACGGCGATTACGCTTGCTAAACAAGGTTATTATGTGATTGCAACGATGCGTGATCTTAGTCGTAAGGGAGAACTTTCGAATCGTGCAGAAGAGGCAGGAGTAACCGATCAACTCCATTACATGCAACTTGATGTGACGGATTCCGACGAGGTGCTGACCGCGGTTCATACAGTGATTCAGCAATATGGGCGCATTGACATGTTGGTGAATAATGCTGGTTTTGCTGTGGGGGGATTCATTGAGGAAGTCGCGATGGAGGATTGGCGGCGTCAGATGGAGACGAATCTGTTCGGACTGATCGCAGTTACACGCGCTGTGCTGCCTGTGATGCGTGAACAGCAAAGTGGACTGATTATTAACCTTTCGAGTGTAAGCGGTCTTTCCGGGTTTCCAGGGTATGCACCTTATGCTGCTTCCAAGTTCGCTGTGGAAGGGTTCACGGAAAGTCTGCGCCATGAGATGTCTTCCTTCGGTATCCGAGTAGTGCTTGTGGAACCAGGGGCATATCGCACCCCCATCTGGAACAAGGGATTAGATGAGATTCACCGGAATGAGAATTCGCCTTATAAGCAGAAGCTGGATGCAGTTCTCCGCTATTCCACACATGCGAGCGAGACTGCGCCTGATCCTCAGGAGGTTGCTGATCTGATTGGGAGAATTGCACAGATGCGTGCACCAAGATTGCGGTATGCGCTGGGTAAAGGTTCGCGGTTACTCATTATAGGAAAAGCGCTGTTGCCATGGAAATGGCTGGAGCGAATCATTGCCCGAGCTCTTCGATCGTGACGGGGGAGTAGTCAGGGAGTCGGTCTGAGACACGAATGAGGAATGCATGAGGAATGTACGAGTTAAGCAGCTTATCCTTTTCAAGGGGGACTGATTGGTGTTCAAGGTTATCGTGGTTGTACTGCTACTAATTATTATAGGATTGCTCTTGCATATCAACAGCAAGCTCCCGGTGCGCGACCGGGTGCAAGAAGCGATGGAGCTGGATCGTGAACGGAGAAATAACCAGTACTAAAACTATTGCTATAACTAGAACTCAAACTAAACTAATTGCAGAGACACGCACCGCAACGACCGTAGCGAAGTAGAATGCATACACTCCGAAACCTTGGGGACGTTCAAGTGAAGAGGCACTTGTTTATAATAGTCATACATTTTTTCATTGCAGGGGGAATGAAGGGTGAGTTCTGATGCTAGGCAAGAGAGATACATCTTGCGTAATATCCAACGTGATGAATCCGATCTATATTGGCCTTTGCGACTTGAAGCATTGCGGACACACCCCGAAGCCTTTGGGGCTTCATACGAGCTGTCCAGCCAGTTGTCTGTGAGTGAAGTGAAGGAGCGGATACATCACGAGCCTGATGATTATATTTTGGGTGCGTATACACCTGAAGGTACACTTGCGGGCATGATGGGATTTAAAAGGGAATATGGTCTGAAGCTCAGACACAAAGGATTGATCTGGGGTGTCTATGTCTCGTCTGCTCATCGTGGGAAGGGATTGGCATCCCGATTGTTGTCCGAGGTTCTGGAACGTGGCGAGCATCTCGAAAACCTGAAGCAGATTAATCTGAGTGTGGTGACGACGAATGTTTCGGCGAGACGGTTGTATGAGCGGCATGGGTTTGAAGTCTACGGGATAGAGCGCAATGCGCTGGAAGTTGGGGGACAAGGGTACGATGAGGCACACATGACGTATTTTTACAACAAACATCTATCGCTGAATTTGCTTCAGCTTGGAGAAGAGCGAATGCGCAATGATGCAATAGAAGATTCGTAACAGCGCAGAAAATCCCGTATAATGGAAAATGATAAGGAGGTGATCACCATGTGCCGGTATGCCATGTCAGGTCCGTATAAAGAAATATATGCTTGTTTTAACTGCCGTAAGTCATTCAAACAAGTATCTCCTTACGATTTGAGTCCAGAAACTACGCCAATTCTTGAACATAAATGCCCGCAATGTGCGGAAATAATGGTAAGCATGGGACAGGATTTTCAAGCACCCAAGCAAAAAGATATCAAACAGTGGACCAAAGTCATGACGCTTTATCGTCATGGTATTACCTATCATAGCTGTGGATGCGGAGCCGGATATCGTCCAGCCCATTTGCGTGAAGTCCCGATTTTTCTGGAAAAGTACGCTTCTAGTCGGAGAAGTGAGGGAGAGAATTTGCTACATCGATGGATGAAATAAAAGAAAATGATCAATGATTCGAAATTTTCCTACAAAAAGACTTGCAATATGTCATTGAAGCGCATATTCGTATTGATGGAGAAGAGTATAATTATAATGACAGCTTTGCGGCATTTATTGACGAGAAGATTTATCTTAATTGCGTTCTGCAATGAAATGCAAATGTCTGTTACAAGCTTGACTAGTATCGAACTGCTGGGAGACGATACGCTGTTGCATAGATGAAACAGAGTAAGACTTGATGTGTCTTTGGAACGTGCTTTTGAAAGTAATTCAAGTTCAGTCCTTAGTAATCAAACGTAAACTTAGCCTCACCTCCAGTCAGCATGAGCAGTAAAAAAACGGTTCGTAGAACCGAAAGAATACGTTATAGAGGTGACATCCTTGACGAAGAAAATTGCTTTTTATGATTCAGGCATCGGCGGATTAACGGTACTGCACAGAGCTTTGCAGCAGTTTCCGGATGAATCCTATATCTATTATGCGGATACATCGCATGTTCCGTATGGAACCAAGTCTGTGGACGAAGTCCGCCGTTATATTTTTGCTTGCGTAGAAGCCATCATTCGGGAACGGGTAGATGCAATCGTAATTGCGTGTAATACAGCAACCAGCTTAGCGGTTCATGATCTGCGATCTATGTATGAAATCCCTATCATTGGTATGGAGCCAGCGGTGAAACCAGCCGTGGAGATGAACCGGGACAACGGCAAGCGAGTGCTTGTATTTGCTACAGCCTTGACGCTGAGCCAGACGAAATACAATGAACTGGTATCGCGGGTAGATGACGAACATCGGGTCGATTCACTTGCACTTCCCGAACTGGTGGAGTGGTGTGAACAGCTTCAGTTTGATTCGAGCAGTATTGCTGCTTACTTCCGCTCCAAGCTGTCCAATCTGGACTTGGAACAATATGGGACGGTGGTGATGGGATGTACTCATTACCCGTTTTATTCATCCATCCTGCGAACCGTATTGCCGGATCATGTTCAGATCGTAGACGGTAGTGCAGGAACGGTGAGTCAGTTGAAGCGACGCCTTGGACTCCAGACTCAATCGCAAGTTGGAAGCGGGGAACTTGGACTCCAGGAGAACGTGAATTTTCTAAGTTCATCAGGCCGCACAGAAGAACAGGATAAAATGCGCAAGGCACTTCAGTATCTCAACGAAAACGCACTTTAGTTCAGATCACCGGAGGTGTTGTTATATGGATTCGATTTATCTCATCCGTCACGCCAAAGCCGAAGGACAGGAGCCATACGCCAGCCTTACAGATGAAGGGTACAAGCAGGCTGAGAAGCTGGCAGAGGTGCTGTCCGGTTGTGGAATTACCTATATTGTATCCAGTCCCTGGAAGAGAGCGGTACAGACAGCAGTCCCTTTAGGTGCAGCCATCCATCAGCTTATCATACAGACGAGCGTTTACAAGAACGTGTACTGAGCACTGGGGATCTGCCAGACTGGATGGATGTGCTGAAGCATACATATGATGACGTGGATTGGGCCGCAGAAGGCGGTGAATCTTCAAGAACTGCAGCTGCCCGAGGTTTGGCTCTGCTGGAAGAATGTTGGCAAAGACCGGAGTCGCATGGAGCGGTGATCACCCATGGTAACTTGTTATCATTAATGATCCGTCACTATAACCCATCTTTTGGTTACTTTGAGTGGATGAAGCTTTCCAACCCGGATGTGTATGTTCTAAGACGGGAGCGAGAAATGGTCACCATCCAAAGACTTTGGCGTGATTAAAAGCGCAAAAAAAAGAGCACTCTCGCATCCGTTTTGTTCAGCCAGAGCACTCTATTTCATGTAACAGGTAATCAATAAATTACAATGCTGCAAACAACAGTGTAATCCATCCAGCCAGAAAGGCAATACCGCCTAAGGGGGTGACTGCGCCCCATTTCCGTACGCCTGTGATACTTAATGTGTAGAGGCTGCCGGAGAATATGATAATCCCCGCAAACAAGAGCCATCCTGCGGTCATGACGAGCGATGAAGACGGCAGCTGATTTGCGAACAATCCGAGCAGGATAATGCCAAGCCCATGAGCGATATGGTATTGTACACCAGTTTCATAGATTTTGACCATGTCAGCGGACAGTTTGCGCTTGAGCGCATGTGCCCCGAAGGCACCCAGTGCGACGGCCAGAAACATCATTACACTGCCTAGAACAACCAGAGTTTGCATGTTTTTGTCTCTCCTTTAAAGTGGATAAACTATAGATTAGATGGGTAATAAGCAGCATATCTCGTATGAAGAAAGGAGTTGCCGTAAAGCTCTTATAACTTGCGCAATTGAATCTGTTGAATGGAATGATCAGCTTCTTTTTTCAGAATTAGTCGAGCTCTCCCTTTGGTTGGCAAAATGTTTTCATGCAGATTTTTAGCATTGATATCCTGCCAGATCTGGTTCGCTGTCTGAACCGTCTCCTCTTCATTAATATTGGCAAATCGCTTATGGAAGAAGGAATCTTCGCTCTGAAAGGCAGTCTGGCGAAGTAGCTTGAAGCGCTCAATGTACCAGTGACGAATATGCTCCTCATCGGCATCGATGTAGATGGAAAAGTCAAAAAAATCACTAACCAGCAAAGGAGTCTCTCTTTTCACTTGTAGCACATTGATGCCTTCAATAATCAGAATGTCTGGTTGACAGATCACCTGCTCTTCTCCTTGAATGACGTCGTACGCCAGATGAGAATATACCGGAGCTTTAACCTCAGGCTTGCCAGATTTGACATCTCCCATGAATTTAATGAGTGATTTGATGTCGTAGCTTTCCGGGAAACCTTTTCGGTTCATAATGCCTTTTTTCTCCAATACTGCATTTGGATATAAAAAGCCGTCTGTGGTGACGAGATCGACTTTAGGTTTATTCTTGCCCCTGGCAAGTAGAGCCTGGATCAAACGGGCTGCTGTACTTTTCCCTACGGCAACGCTGCCCCCGATCCCGATAATATAAGGGGTGTGTAGAGCTTCTTTTTTCATAAAAGCAGCGGTAAGCCGATCAAGATCTCGCGAGGCACGGGCATATAGGTCAATGAAATGAGTAAGGGGGAGATAAATATCCTCAACTTCCTGAATGGATACTTCTTCGTTCAAACCCTTTAACTGTTCCAGTTCAGCTTCCGTCAAAGGAAGAGTGATCTGATGTTCTCTGAGTCCAGCCCATTCCTTGCGGTCAAACTCGATGTAAGGTGAGTATAAATTCATGAGATCCCGCTTTCTATATGTAATGTAATCGGTGACACAATCATTAGTGTACCAAATTTCAGGGAACTGACAACACTTTTACATGCTCTGTTTTGTGATAAAGGTGATATAATCTGAGCCCGAAGAGCAACAAATCGGGGCAGAATGCGGATTACAGAAAAGTGTATCCCAACAATTATACAAGTCAATATACCATGCGGAAGGGTGACAGCAAATGATCGTATATGAGAGAGAGTATGATTTTGTTTTGACCGCACAACATGAGCATGGAATTGCTGCTGGGAATATGGCTGCTCATTGGAGAACAGAATGGCTTCCCCACGGTTCACACCGGGATGAACTGATTCTGGCTGCGAGAGAACATGACAGAGGCTGGATCGAGCTGGATGCCGCGCCATTATGGAATGACTACAGTCAGGTTCCGTACTCCTTTCGTGATTTTCCGTTGCGTCCGCGTTTTGTATTTTACCGTAAGGGGATCGAAGAAGTAAGACAGCAGAATGCGTATGCCGGTTTATTGTGCAGCGTGATGTATACAGAACTGTTTCAGAAAACGTTGGGCGCAAATCCACAGGATGATGACGACATCCGCCAGTATCTTCTTGAGGAACAACAGCAGCAGGACGCATGGAAAAAGGAGCTAGGCGGCGATGTTGCAACGTTGGAACAGCGGCTGAAAAATGATGTGGAGATGATGCTGTTCTGTGATCAGCTGAGTCTGTTCTTATGTATGGAGGAGCCGGGCACACCAGCGTCCCGCTATGATTTTTTTGCCGAAGGTCTCAGCTGTGCATTCGAGACTTGTACAAGCCCAACGATTAAAGCTGAATGGATCTCGGGTGAAAAAGTAGGATTATCTTTCTTCCCGTTTGATGAAGAATTTGAAGTGGTTATGTCTTACAAAGCGGTACCGAAAGCGAGCATTCGCAAATTTGGCATGCTGCAAGCATATCGCCGAGCCGAGTGGAAAAAACGCCATGTACGGATTACAGCTTTATCCTAAGTATTTCCTACACCCTATGGAGATACAACCACATCTAAAAATTAAGGGATACAACATTATATGAACAGGGTTACTCAGACGGACATTCGGTATTTACCGGACGTCCGTCTTTTGTCTGCTAGCAGGAATATACAGACAATTCCCAGAAATCATATGGTGTGGGGGAAGAACATCTGTACATGTTGGGGAAAGGAGGACACATATTGAATGTTAGGGTTGAAATTTATACGATGAGCATGATATGGAATTCGGTAACCGATGAGGTTTTGCTCATGAACCGACCCGATCGTAAAGGCTTTCCGGGGTACATCGCGCCAGGGGGGAAAGTGGAATTTCCTGAAAGTATTGTGGACGGGGCCATGCGTGAGGTCCGTGAAGAGACAGGGCTTGTTGTGAAAGAGATTCTATATAAAGGGCTGGACGAATTCTGTGACCCTGAGCAAGGGTTAAGGTACATGGTATTTAACTATCTGGTGTCATCCTATGAAGGGGGGCTTCTAACAGATCCTCCCGAGGGGGAGTTAATCTGGGTACCGTCCAAGAAGGCGCTAGAACTGCCCATGCAGGACTGGTTTGCAGAGCGTTTTCCGCGTTTTTTCAGAGCAGGTACATTTGAAAGAAGTGTTGTTTGGGAAAAGTCGAGCGGCCAGACATTGCAGCAGACATTCAAGGTGTATCACGAACAAGCTGAGCAGTAAGTAGAAAGTGGAAGGGAACATTTATACAAAGAGGAGAAAGGATGATCATAGTGGGATACGAGCAGGCGCTGAGCGCATATATAGAGGCAACCAATACACATCGGTTTGATGAGGTGAGCAAAATGCTTGCACCGAACGCATTATACTGGTTTACAGGCACGTCCTGCACAACACTTGAGGAGATCCAAGCTTACTTCGAGAAGGCATGGGAGACGGTGAAGGAAGAGATTTACCGTGCAGAAGATGTGTTCTGGATTGCTGTTGACGAACATCAGGCGGTATGTACCTATACGTATCACTGGGAGGGATATGTTCAAGGGAAACAGGCTTCAGGACAAGGTCGGGCTACGAATGTGTTTGTCAAAGATACAGCGGGTACATGGAAACTCGTTCATGAGCACTTAAGTTTGGGGGCGTAGAGGTTGAAGGATATGAATAAAAAAGCAATGATATGATATCCATATCTATATATATTGTTCCAATTATTGTGGTATAATCAAGGTTGGTTTTTTTATTTAGGGGTGAGAGCAACTTGTACAGCGTATGCTTCTTCGCCTCAAGGAACTATATATGATTGATCTTTTGTGTGATCCGGAATTACAGTCATTTTATGAAAAGCTAGAAATGCACAAAGTGTCAGGCATGTGTATTCGTCACTATTCTAATCAAGCAGGATATATTAACAGCAGGCATAGTGATTAAAGTAGATTACAGAAGACAGAAGAAAGAAGAAATAACCTCCAGGATCTTTACCATTCAACAGGGGATATTTGTAGATTTGCCATACATAGGCTTCTGCAAAAAGAACAGCAAACGAATAATTGTATGATGAAAAGGTGGGATTGGCATGAATTTGTCGTTCCGGATATTGGACTGGGATGAAGAAAAACCTTATGAACTCTTGCTGATGGCAGATCCTTCAAAAACGATTGTGGACGAATACCTGAGCAGAGGCGTTTGTTTTATTGCGGAGTATGAAGGGGAAATGGTAGGAGAGTTTGTATTGCTCAAGACTCGTCCGGAGACTGCAGAGATTGTGAACATCGCCGTGCAGGAAGAGCTGCAGGGGCAAGGGGTAGGTAAACATATGATTAAGGAAGCGATGGAAGCTGCACGAAGACTCGGGTGCCGGATATTGGAGATCGGAACGGGTAATTCCAGTTTTCATCAATTAAAGTTGTATCAGAGCTGCGGTTTTCGTATTACAGGTGTAGAACGGGATTATTTTATAAAGCATTATGAAGAAGAGATTATGGAGAATGGCATTCGTTGTACAGATATGATTCGCCTCGCTGTTGATCTGAATGAGGTAGCAGATGGGGAGAAGAAATAGGATAGAACATTTGGAAGACCGAAAGCCCCTCAAAGAGGGAAGAGAGCAATAAGGTCACGATCGTTTACGACAGAGCAAGTGAAGGATATGGAATTGAGATCATTCGTTCTAAAAAAATGAGCAATCCTCAATTAATGATCAATTCTCGACCGGGTTATAAACAGGACAGTAATGAGGCCGCCGGATATTCGTATTCGACGGCTTTATTCTGCTGTAATTTGTTTCAATGTAGCTAAAAATCCAAATTCTTGTTGAATGTTAGGTCAAATGGTTAATGTTTAACTGCATGGTTTGTTTTTATGTAGAATGGACGACAATTGTAAAAAAGAGGTTATATACGGAAATCAAACCTCGTCTGCAGACCAATTCAGCGTTCGCGTTTTCAGAGAAAATCACTCGAATGAATCGATTGATCTAATTTATGCATCGATTGAGCTAAAAAAGGAAATGCTCCTGAGCGTAAAAGTTTATAGAATAGATATTAGAAAGAACACGTGCTTCGCTAAAGTTAGAGAAGGACGTATAACCTTCGAACGGATCACGACATTATTCGACATCTGTGCGATGGTAAATATATAATCATTGTTAGACTTTGATTTTGAAAACGCAGACAAACCTTTGACGGGAGCGTCGGAACAACGTTATTACCACGAACAGCACGATGATTGGACTTCATGAAAAATTTCGCTTAAAATGTTGAACGGACGCGAATTGCGGCTTATTCACTGATTTCCGTCAAACCCTATGACAAAATCAAGACGGAGGGAACGTCGATGACGATCGAGAAAAGCAACATGAAACCCTGGGAAAGTTATTATGGTCCCAATCTGGGATACGTACAAGAACAATATGAATTATACACCCAAGATCCGGGTGCAGTGACACCAGCTTATCGAGAATTGTTTGAACAATGGGGTGCACCGCCGATGTCAGGCAAAGGTGCAGAACCTCTTTCGAATTCCGGGAATGCCCAAACTGCATCCGGAAGCGTAGATATTCAGCTATTACAGAAAGCGGTTACAGCGGGCAAACTCGTATGGAATATTCGTACGTATGGCCATCTGGCTGCAGATATTGATCCGCTTGGGATCAGTGAATCTACTGACACATCTTTGCTGGAACCAAAGCATTTTCAGTTAAACGAAGAAGATTTGAAGGCACTGCCTGCTTCCTTGATCTGGGAAGGTGCAGATGGCCAGACAACGACGGGTTGGGATGCTATCCAGCGTCTTCGTGAGATCTACACTGGACCGATTGCATACGAGTTTAGTCATGTGCATGAAGTCCAAGAACGTGAATGGCTGAATCGCCGTGCGGAATCTCGCACATCACCTGCTCCTCTTACACAGAGTGAACGCACAGCGTTGCTGGAGCGTTTGGTTGAAGCTGAGCAATTTGAAGATTTCCTGCACAAAACGTTCGTAGGACAGAAGCGATTCTCTATTGAAGGTAACGATGTACTTGTACCGATGTTGGATGAAGCGGTTCGTCTTATGGCCGAAGCGGGTTCCAGTCACATTCTGATGGGTATGGCACACCGTGGACGTCTGAATGTTTTGGCTCATGTACTTGGTAAGCCATATAGTAAGATTTTCTCTGAATTCCATCATGCTCCGAACAAAGATATGGTTCCGTCAGAAGGTTCAACCGGAATCAATTATGGTTGGACGGGGGATGTCAAATATCATATGGGTGCTAACCGTTTTGTAAAAGACGGGGAGACCGTACAGGCTCGCTTGACACTTGCTAACAATCCGAGCCATCTGGAGTATGTTAATCCGGTTGTTCAAGGTTTCGCACGCGCGGCTCAGGACGATCGTCGTGAACCAGGTTACCCGAAACAGGATGTAACGAAAGCAGCTACGATTCTGATGCACGGGGACGCAGCCTTCCCAGGGGAAGGTATTGTGGCCGAGACACTGAACTTCAAAGCACTACCTGGATATCAGAATGGCGGAACGATTCATATCATCGTAAATAACCGTCTTGGTTTCACAACAGACAGCAGTGACTCTCGTTCTACTTATTATGCAAGTGACCTTGCTAAAGGTTATGAGATTCCGATTGTGCATGTAAACGCCGATAATCCGGAAGCTTGTATTGCTGCAATTCGTATGGCAGCGGAGTATCGCAACCGTTTCAAAAAGGATTTCTTGATCGACCTGATCGGATATCGCCGTTATGGCCATAACGAGACGGATGATCCTGAAACGACACAGCCGCTCGTATACGACAAGGTGAAGAGTCATCCGACGGTTAGTCATCTGTATCAGGATATGCTTAAGAAGGAATCTGTCATTGATGATGCGTTCATCACGAGCATTCGTGATAATGTAGCGAATCGTCTGAAAGAAGCCTATGATCAGATGAAGAAAAATGAAGTTCATGAATATTATCAACGTAATATTAGCGAATCTGAGGCAGTTACAATTACCCCAACGGCGGTGCCGCTGGAGCAATTGCGCAACATCAATGCTGATCTTTTGAAATGGCCTGAGAATTTCAATGTCTATCCAAAGCTTCAGCGGATTTTGCAACGTCGGAGTACAGCTCTGAATGAAGGGGAGAAAGTAGACTGGAGTCTTGCGGAGACACTCGCCTTTGCAACAATTCTGGCTGATGGCAAACCAATTCGTATTAGCGGGCAAGATGCAGAACGAGCAACTTTTGCTCATCGTAACCTGGTGCTACATGATGCGAAGAACGGTGAGAAATTCTGTCCATTGCATCACTTGCCACAGGCGAAAGCGTCATTTGCTATTTATAATAGCCCGTTATCCGAAGAGTCTGTTGTCGGATTCGAATACGGGTATAACGTATACTCCCCAGAAACACTCGTTATTTGGGAAGCGCAATTTGGTGATTTTGCGAACTGTGCACAAGTTATCTTTGACCAATTCGTATCTGCTGGACGTGCTAAGTGGTCTCAGAAATCGAGTCTGGTCATGTTGCTTCCACATGCGAACGAAGGTCAGGGACCAGAGCATACGAGCGCACGTTTAGAACGATTCTTGCAGCTATGTGCTGAAGATAATATGACGGTGGTTAATCTATCGAGTGCCTCACAGTATTTCCACCTGTTGCGTCGCCAGGCTTCGCTAACGGAGACAGAGGATGCACGACCACTCGTGATGATGTCACCGAAAAGTTTGATCCGTAATCCACGTGTAGCGTCACCTGCTGTGGAATTTAGTGAAGGCAAATTTGAACTAGTGTTGGAGCAGCCAGGTCTTGGTACGAAACCTGATCGGGTAGAACGAATCATTTTGTGCAGCGGTAAGGTTGCCATTGATCTGGAAGATGCGATTGAAAAGGACAAAGGAGACTGGTCCTGGTTGCACATCATCCGTGTGGAGCAGCTCTATCCGTTCCCAGCGGAAGAGATCAAACGTGTACTTGCACGTTTCAGCAAACTAAAAGAGCTGGTATGGGTGCAGGAAGAAAACAAAAATATGGGTGCTTGGACGTATATGGAGCCTCGTCTTCGCGAGATTGCGCCTGAAGGCACAACTGTGAGATATGAAGGTCGTCCAGAACATGCTAGTCCTTCTAGCGGCTATCAACTTGTGCATAGCATGGAGCAGCAATTAATTATTACAGCAGCGTTGAAACAAACGACGAAGAATAATATTCCACTTGGGAGGTAACAGCTGTGAGTGAAATTAAAGTACCTGCAATGGGTGAATCGATTACTGAGGGAACGGTATCCAGATGGATGGTAAAAGAAGGCGACACCGTTAATCAAGGTGATGTTTTGCTTGAACTGGAGACAGATAAAGTCAACATCGAGATTAGTGCTGAAGAGAGTGGTGTGCTCGAGAAAATCATTCGTCAGGAAGGCGAAACTGTAGAAATCGGTGAAACGATTGGTACTCTTTCTGCCGGAGGAGGAGGAGGAAGTACCTCTTCCGCTTCCCAACCGGCAGCAGCTGATTCCAAACCTGCTTCAGCACCTGCTCCTGAGGCTCCAGTAGCACCAGCGGCTGCTGCTGCAACACCACCTGAGCCATCGGATAATACGAAGACAGCTTCTCCGTCTGCGCGTAAGCTGGCTCGGGAGCGTGGAATCGAATTAGATCAGGTGCAGAGTAGAGATCCGATTGGACGAGTATATCAGGATGACGTGAAGAGCTATTCCAGTCAGCCTTCAAGCCCTGCTGCAACGCCTGCTGCCAAAGCTCCAGCTTCTACACCTGCTGCACCAGCAGCTGGTGGGTCTACTTTTGCGAAACCGGTAGAGCGCCAACGTATGTCCCGTCGCCGGGCGACAATTGCAAAGCGTTTGGTGGAAGCGCAGCAGACTGCAGCTATGTTGACAACCTTTAATGAGGTTGACATGACTGCGATCATGGACGTGCGTAAACGTCGTAAGGACAAATTCAAAGAAAAACACGATATTAACTTGGGCTTCATGTCATTCTTTACCAAAGCTGTAGTCGGGGCGCTTAAGAAATTCCCAACGATCAATGCGGAGATTGATGGTGAAGATGTTGTTTTGAAGAAATTCTACGATATCGGTATTGCTGTATCAGCAAAAGAAGGTTTGGTTGTTCCGGTTGTACGGGATGCTGACCGTCTGGGATTCGCTGAGATTGAAAGAAGTATTGCAGATCTTGCATCTAAAGCACGCTCTAATACACTAGCATTGTCTGATTTGCAAGGTGGCACCTTCACGATTACTAATGGAGGCACTTTCGGTTCCTTGCTGTCTACTCCGATCCTGAATACACCGCAAGTTGGTATTCTCGGCATGCATAAAATTCAGCTTCGGCCAGTAGCTATTGATGCTGAGCGGATGGAAAACCGTCCGATGATGTATATTGCATTATCGTATGATCACCGAATCATTGATGGAAGCGAAGCCGTGCGTTTCTTGGTAACCGTAAAAGAATTGCTTGAAGATCCGGAATCTTTGCTGATTGAAGGTTAAAAGCTCTCATATCTGATACGTACTTATATCTTTCTTATAAGATTTGAGATTCCATAATAGAACGAAATCCCCTGTGCGGTACAGTATACACTGTGCCCAACAGGGGATTTTTGCTTCTTTCTTTTTTCTATGAGGTTATGGTTATATCTGTTGTTTTATATCTGTTGTTCCTTTAACTGTTCTATAGCCTGTTCCCTACCCGGCATATGGCGTTCAAGCCAGTCGATTACATCCTGAGACACCTCTCTGCGATTCGTCTCATGCAGCATCTCATGACGTCCTCCAGGATACAAGCGATATTCAACATCTTTCAGGTCGAGTTTCTTATACTGAGAGTAAAGATTCAGTACACCTTTGCCGCGTAGACCCACTGGATCGAGTTCACCGGAAAAAAGAAAAACCGGCTTATGTTTAGGAATGCGATCCATATGATGTGGAAGATGAATTTCGAGCAACAGTTTGAAGAAATCACGGAAAAAACCAGCCGTACATACTGCACCGCACATAGGATCATCAATGAAGCGTTGCACCTCCTGTTGATCACGGGACAACCAGTCGAACGGAGTGGAAGCCGGGCGAAAAGCCCGGTTAAATCCGCCAAATACAATAGCATTCAGCAGCATACTGCGATGATTGTTTCCTTGGATACCACATTGTAGCAAAGCCAGCTTTTCACCAAATCGGAGCAGTCCCCGTTTTCCGTTTGTTCCTGATAACACAAAACCGTGGTACCTTTCATGTCCGGCATACATGAGGTATTGTACCAGAAAGGAACCCATACTGTGTCCCATGAGAAACAAAGGAACTCCCGGGTGTTCCTTGGACGCAATCTGACCGAGATTAACCATATCACTGGCCATCCAGCGGAACGCATCAACACCCGCATCGCCTAATGATTCGGTGTTATCTACCGTTTTGCCATGTCCTCTATGATCGTTGGCATACACAGCATAACCATGTCGGGTCAGATAATCCGCAAATTCAGCATAACGTGCTGCCGTCTCACCCATGCCGTGTGCAATCTGTACAACAGCTTGTATGCGCTCGTTTGGATCAGGGAGCCAGCGGTATACATGAATACGGGTACCTTCGTTACCCATAAGCGTAAAGGTAGACTCCTGCATCTCGTGAATTCCTCCTTTGCAAGTTATGTGTAGTCACCCGATGTTATGGAAGATAAGAGCGAAGAACGGTTGTATTTCCGCTCAATGTATAGGTGCCCAGATTGGCAGGCAGTAAATAACATTGACCTGCCTTCAGAGTCAGATGCTCATTTTCAGCGTTGGACCATTCTAGAGTACCTTCACCTTCACACACAACAAGAATCGTAAAACTTTCCGGGGTGGTAGACAGTTCCCAGCGATCGTTAACAATCCCCTTTTCTACAACAAAGTAAGGACACTCAGCGAGCTTAAGCCATTCTCCTGGAACTGCGTTATTTGTTTTCATCGTTGTGGCTCCAGCGCCTTCATAAGCTGTCACGTTCAGGGAATCTTGAACATGCAGTTCACGTGGCTTGCCGTCCAGACCGGGACGATTATAATCATAAATCCGGTACGTTGTATCCGAGTTTTGCTGTATTTCTGCCACGACAACGCCAGCACAAAGGGCATGCACCGTTCCGGCAGGGATAAAGAAGGTATCGCCAGCTTCTACGGGCACTTGACGGAGTGTGTCCATTACAGTCCCGTTCTCTAGTGCCAGTCTCAGTTCTTCACGATCCACACCATCATTCAATCCGTAGATAATATGAGCGCCGGGTTTGGCATCGAGTACATACCACATTTCAGTTTTACCCAGCTCACCTGGAGGGAGAGCCTCATAATCATCTGTAGGATGAACTTGAATCGAGAGGTCATCATTACAGTCGAGTAATTTGATAAGTAAAGGGAAGCGACCACCCTTTTTAGAAACCCCTCTTGTTCCAAGCCATGTCGTACCGTACTGTTCGCGGACTTCGTCAAGTCCTTTGCCAGCGAGTGGACCATTCAATACCTTCGTTGTGCCATTGGCGTGATCTGCAATCATCCAGCCTTCGCCAATATGCCCTTCAGGGGGTGTGAGTCCAAATTGCTCTAACGCACGTCCACCCCATACACGTTCTTTAAACTCGGGTTGGAATTGCAATGGGTATGGCTCAGACATAAATATCTCTCCTCTATTATATGAAGTGGATAATTTCTTTAACCAGTTGTAGGCAGTGCGTTCATGATCATGAGATGACAGAGTATAACTGTATAAGTTTTACGATTTTTATATGTAGAACAGCGCCGAATGGACCAGACTAGGTTCGAAGTGTTTTTTCTGCGATTGTGTCTAGTGTAGTCCATCTGACGAAAAAATAAATGTTACTTTTTTTCAATACCAATTAAATAAGGTGAAGTTTCTCGTTGCATCTGGCGATAGATCACTACCTGAGCTTGCTCCACAGGTAGAGTGGATGCCCAACGTGAAACGGCTCCTGCTTCCTGGGCGCCTCCATCATGACCAGGATATAACACAATGGTAATGATACCTCGTGGACGTAACAACGTTAGTGCAGCTTCAAGTGCAGCAATGGTGCTCATTGTTTCGGTAATGATGGAAGTATCTGCACCTTCAGCAGGTAAATACCCCAGATTAAACATAATAGCGCCAACTTTGCCAACCCAGGCATCGGGTACTGCTTCAGCCATACGGGCATGGCTTAATTCCAGCAAGGATATAGAGCCAAGCTTATTACCTTCGGAATGTTTTCGAATCCGGGCCTGAGCTAATGTCAGAGCTTCACTCTGGATATCAAATCCGATCACTTGACCACGCTTACCTACCTGTTGCGCCAGAAATAATGTATCAGCACCTGTGCCCACTGTAGCATCGATCGCCAGTTCTCCCGGTTGGAGACGAGAACTAATCCAATGATGTGCACAACTTAGTACGGAGAGGAAGCCCATATTATGCCCCCCTCCAATACTTACCCTGCCAGGTATCACGTTCACGCAGCTCCCGGTCAATTGAATTTAGAACATCCCATTTATTGAGCGACCACATCGGTCCAATCAACAGGTTCCGCGGAGCATCCCCAGTGAGGCGGTGCACAATCATGTTGGGAGGAAGTATTTCAAGCGTGTCTACAATCAGCTTGATATATTCATCCTGTTCGAGGAATCGCAAGAGTCCGGCTTCATATTGTTTGACCATTGGCGTTTTGCGCATCAGATGGAGCAGATGGATCTTGATACCCTGCAAATCCATTTTCGCAACGGCTCGGCCTGTATCCAGCATCATTTCGTGTGTTTCTTGGGGCAAGCCGTAGATGATGTGCGTACATACTCGAATGTTATGCTTGCGAAGCTTTTCCACTGCTTCTTCATAACAGGCTGTATCATGTGCACGATTAATTAAAATCGAAGTAGAATCGTGGATCGTCTGCAGTCCCATCTCTACCCATAAATAGGTACGTTCATTGAGCTCTGCTAAATACTCGACAACATCATCTGGTAAACAGTCCGGGCGAGTAGCTATGGATAAACCAACGACGCCTGGCTGCTTCAAAATTTCTTCAAAATACTCACGCAGCTCTGCGACTGGGGCATAGGTATTCGTGTATGCCTGAAAGTATCCAATATAATGAGCCGAAGGCCATTTCAGATGCTGCCTGTCCCGAATCGTATTGAACTGAGTGACGAGATCTTCACGTCTGCTGCCCGCAAAATCTCCTGAACCCCTTGCACTACAGAAGGTGCAACCACCTTTAGCGATAGAACCATCCCGATTCGGGCAGGTAAAACCGGCATCGAGCATGACTTTGAATACTTTGTTGTTAAATTGATCGCGCATCTCATAATTCCAAGTATGGAATCGTTTATCCCCCCACATTAGCGGAGGTTGTAAAACCGGTGCGTTCATTATTAAGATACTCCTTTAAGATCTATGTCTTTAAATTTGTAGTAATCTGGTTCGGTTATCTCATGTCTGAGCAGAAGATGTAGACGCTGAGATGCTCGTCATTTATTGTATCAAAAATCTGAAAAAAAGGGGAATGATGAGGCAAAAAAGGGGCGTTAAATCAACGATTTTCACTTGATATAGTTCACATCTTGTGTTATATTTTAATCAGCGTCAGGCACTAGCTAGTGAGTCCTTTTTTATCGTAGCATTTGAATGAATGCTGACGTTACGGATCATACTATACCGAGAGGTGATATGAATGAATTCTCAAGTTAAAAATAACAATGAATTCCAGCATGTGTCCGTCGAACTGACTGCAGAAGAAGCACTGGCGTTAACTGGCGTTCGTTTCAATGGTAACCCAAAAGTGAAAGCGGCTGCAAAACAAAAAGTTCGCGATGCTTTTGAAAAGGCATTTGATTTTTCACATCAAGATAAGGTAGACTATGAAATACTAAAGTAGTTGGACCCCAATTCCAAATAAATCGAAAAGGGAATCTTTGAGATTTGCCGACATGGCAGGTCCGGAGATTCCTTTTTCATTGCTCTTTACAATTTGCCTGATCTTCGGCAAAATAAGTCTGAGACAAGTATGGACAAACGGAGGAATAAAATGCGTTTACGTGGCAGAAAAGGGATTAGAGAAAATCTAGAGCAGCAGGAGGACCTCGTTGTTCTGGAGCCCAAGCAATACAAAGGGAAATGGAATGAGCTTTTTGGCAATGATCACCCGATCTTTGTTGAGTTTGGCATGGGCAAAGGGCAATTCATCAGTCAGATGAGTTATAAATATCCGCAATATAATTTTATTGGTATTGATATGTATGATGAACTCGTTCGCCGAGCCAGTGAAAAAGCACGTAATGCTTGGAGTCAGGCGGATGTGGAAACGCCTCCGAATCTGAAGCTGGCGCTCGCAAATATCGAGCAGATTGAAGAAGTATTTGAACCGCAGGAACTGGAGCGCATTTATTTGAATTTCAGTGATCCATGGCCAAAAGCGAAACATGCACGCCGCCGATTGACGCATCCACGCTTTTTGAAAAAATACATTGAGCTATTGAATGCAAAAGGTCAGATTCATTTTAAGACGGATTCAGAGACCCTGTTTGAGTTTTCCTTGAACGCTATTGCTGATTTCGGCTTGCAGATGACCAATCTGTCTTTGAACCTGCATCGTGATGGTTTGAATGAAGAGCATGTCATGACAGAGTATGAACAGAAGTTTATGGGCAAGGGCATGAACATTCATCGGGTTGAAGTTATCGTAGGGGAAGAAGCGTTGCGAGAGTATAACGAAATGCGTCTGGATAAATATAAAGTGCGCGAAGCTTCAGACGAGTCTGGCGAAGATCAGAACGAAGCATAATACAGAGCGGTATCTTAGGGCAAATGCATTGCTCTAAGGTACCGCTCTTTTTCTTTCATAAATGGAGGTTACAGATGATCAGAATGAAGCTCTTTACGACGATAATCGCTAGGAGTAACCCCATTCAATTTCTTGAACATCCGATAAAAATAGGAGCTGTTGGTAAAGCCGGTTCGCTCGGCAATGTTCGCAACTGAATTTTCGGTCTGCACGAGCATGTGCTGTGCTTTAGCAATGCGTGTCTCATTAATAACATCCGTGAGTCCTTTCAACGTGAGCTGTTTATATAGCCTGCTAACGTAGATCGGTGACATACTTAATTCCTCTGCAATGGAGGTTAGACACAGATTCGGGTCAGCATAATCCCGCTCAACAATATCGTTGATTCTCCGAATGAGTTCCTCATGCTTGAGTGTGCGTTTTTCCTCTACCTTGGAGCCTAGTTCATCAAACATCTGATAAAAATGTTCATGTACCTCGCTGAGATCCTCAGCATTTTTCACGGGAAGCATCAAACTGCCTGTAACGGAATCGAGTGTAAGTTGATTGTTCTTCTTGAGCGTATTGCGAACATGATTAAGAGTCATCGTCAGATGGGACAGAGCGAGCTGAAAGACGTTGAATGGATAGGCTGCGGTTTCACTGACGATATCTGCGTAGATTAGCTTGGCTTCCTCAGTTTTACCTGTCATCAAGCACTCGACAAGCTGTCTTTCTTTACCTGCCGGGAAAGTGTATTCCTTGCTCTGATACGCCAGGATGTCTGACGTATGAATCAGACATCCTGGCCCCATGAACAGGCGATGAAGCGATGCTTCAGCGGAACGAGCATAACCTTCAATACATTCTGCAAGTGAATTTTCTTCTGGACCCAGCGTACAGGAGATGGAACATTTCAGATGAGTCATGACTGCGGCCTGCATCATGCGTAGCAATTCTTCAATTGGATGCGAGGTCCCATTCTCTGACAAAGAATTGTTTTCGGATTTTTCATTAAACAAAAGCGTAATCAGGTCACCGCCCATATCCACAGCTTCCGCATAATAGTGGAGATCTGCGGTCTCTGTGCAAATGTTCATCATCGCGTATTTTACAAGTTGAGTATCTTCCCGGTATGTTTCGCAAAATTCTGTATAATGGTCGATGCGCAAAAGCACTAGTCTTGACGATTGATGTACATCGACAGGAGAGCCGTAGAACTTCATTCGATCTTCAAGCATATTGCAGGTTATGGTTTCACGCCCTTGAAGTGCACCTCTTAAAAAGTCTTGTCTTAGCAGTTGTAGACTGCCTCGGCGTTCGGCTTCCATGACACGCATACGGACGAGCACGTTATTAATCGGACGATAAAGCTTCCGGGATACAAGATAAGAAAGAATCAAACCCGCAGCCAATAGCCCAAGGCAGAATAACAGGGTATGCATGCGCATATCGCGAATATCAGCTGTAATCACGTCATAGGGGGTAATTCGCACGTAACGCCAACCTAGGTTGTCTGGGGCGGTGTAGGTGATGAGCGAGTTTTCCCCATCCACTTGCTCTGTAAAATAAGCAGAATGCTCCGTATCCTGCATGATCGGACGCATGAATGTTTCATTGGAGAGATTGTTAAGCAGTGGGCGATCTCCAAAATTGGACAACAAGTCTCCTTGTTCATTTATAATAAAGGTTTTGCCAGGCTGGTCTGCTGCATTCATATTGGGACTAAGCCAATCATCCTTAATGTTGACGATCACGGCGTAATTGAGCTTGGCGTTGTCGTTGATAGTGTCATAGCAAAGGTAAGTATAGCTGTCTACCTCACTGGCTTCGGTTGAGCCAACCTTATAGGTACGCGGGATAGGTACAAAGGGTTTATAGTCATGGAAACGATCCAGAATACGTTTGATCCCTTGGTCATCGATCTCGGATATAGACTGCTGCCCATTGCGAACCCCATCGGAGCTGATAAAAAATTCATTGCTTTTGGAGTTATATACATAGATGGATTCAATAAAAGGAAGTGACATGCGGTAATTATCGAGCTGCTCCATAGCCGAAGTGATCTGATAGATACTTGGTTTGGAGTAGAGCATCAGGGAAGAAATGGTGTAGTCCTGATAAATCTGATAGGAGAGTGATTTGGCGCTTTCAGTCATCTTGGCCACTTCACGGCTGGTCTGGGTGAGGCTATTCACATCTGTACGATAGACTTGGCGTAATGCAATTCGATTGTAGTTAACGTACAAAATGGCTGAGGCCACAAGTAGAGTTGCGACAGTGCTGATAATAATACCCATCAGAATCCGCGCGAATATTTTCTGGCTTTCCTTTGAATGTTTGCGCATTCCTTTTCCCCCTCGAACCTCCTGATATGAGTGAACTTATGTATTTTTCATAAGAAAACTGAATTTCATATGTAGCCAAACAGAAGAGCAAGGTAACTTGAATTATATATTATGTATACGCTTACCTCAATGTAAGACAAGCGTTTTGGTTCCTTTTCCCTAGATAAAGTTCAATTTTCGCGGGATTGTTCATCAGGTTGGAGCTATGCACGATATCAACTTTTGTGAACGTATATGCGTTCATTTCATAATTAGTACATATTGTTCACTGCTCATTTCGCAGTATCGTTCACGAATGGGCAGGAAGCTTCAGTATTCAGAAACGCAGAGGTCAGTCTACAATCAAATTCAAAGCTTCACCGTCATACTTGGGAGGGATCGAGCTATGCTCAAAGAATTGAACAAAAACAAAATCATGTTTCTGATGCTGCTGCCCACGCTGATCTTTTTTCTCATTAACTCGTATTTTCCGATGGTCGGTATTTACTACGCATTTACCAGTTATGATTCTGCAGGGGGGTTATTTGGAAGCCCGTTTGTAGGGCTAGACAACTTTAAGTTCCTCTGGCAATCTGGCATGCTGTTAAAACTGACGACGAATACCGTAGGGTACAACCTGGCTTTTATTATACTGGGCAATGGCCTGGCGATCTTCTGTGCAATCATGCTGAGTGAAATCCGGGGCAAGTTGTTCAAAAAAATGACCCAGTCCGTTATGTTCCTGCCGTACTTTATCTCGTTTGTTCTATTGAGTGTAATCGCTTACAACATGTTTAACTATGAATCCGGGTTTGTGAATACCGTGCTCAAACGTTTTGAGGCAGGGCCTGTTGATATCTACAATACACCATGGATTTGGGTGTTTCTGATCATTATCTTTTATCTGTGGAAAAACCTCGGATACAGCATGGTCATCTACTTGGCGGCAATAACAGGCATAAGTGATGAATATTATGAAGCGGCTCGCATTGATGGTGCGAACATCTTTCAGCGGATCTGGTACATTACAGTGCCTATGCTGAAACCAACGTTTGTGATTCTCCTGTTATTCTCCCTTGGCAGCATTATGAAAGGACAGTTTGATTTGTTCTATCAATTGATCGGAAATAACGGCGTGCTCTACAACGCTACGGATATCATTGATACGTATGTCTATCGTTCACTGAAAGTTACCTTTGATATTGGTATGGCAACAGCAGCTGGCTTGTACCAATCGTTATTCGGCTTCATCCTGATCATGACGGTCAACTACATTATCCGCAAAATAAACGAAGATTACGCTTTGTTCTAGAATAAGCACGCCCTTAGGGCAGAAGGGAGAACAACCATGAGCAACCAAATGCAATTGCAGACGCGAGGACGATTGCGAGCTCGCACTCGTACCAAAGATTCTGAATTTAACCTGGCGTTTCAAATCATCGCTTACAGCGTCATCATTGTTTTGTCATTAATGTGCCTGCTGCCATTCCTGCTTATCTTGTCGGGGTCATTCACCAGTAACGAGTCCATCGTGAGGGACGGCTATCATCTCTTTCCGACGCACTTCTCGCTTGAAGGTTACAAAATGGTATTCAAATTCCCGACCCAAGTTTTGAAGGCGTATGGGGTAACGGTATTTACAACGGTAGTTGGCACGACGCTGGGCTTGTTTTTTATTACGATGGCGGGATTTGTCCTTCAGCGCAAAGATTTCAAATACCGGAATACATTCTCGTTTTTTATCTACTTCACAACATTGTTTGGGGGAGGTCTTGTACCTTGGTACATTATGCTGGCGAACTACTTCAACCTGACAGATACGTATACCGTATTGATTTTCCCAGGGTTGATGACACCATTTCTAATCATTCTGATGAAAAATTTTATTCGCTCCGCTGTGCCGGATGAACTGATTGAATCAGCAAAGATTGACGGTGCGAACGATTTTCGAATCTATTTCAGCATTGTGTTGAAACTGGCGATGCCGGGCATAGCAACCGTTGGACTGTTTCTTGCCCTCGGCTACTGGAATGACTGGTTTACATCTTCCTTGTTTATTAACAATCCAGATATGTATCAGCTGCAGTTTTATCTGTACAACACAATGAATACGATTACCTTTATTGACCAGATGGCTATTGGTACGGGCGTCACGCTTAGTCAAGATGTTCCAACAGAGTCGACCAAGATGGCGATGGCGATTATCGTAACTGGTCCGATTTTGTTCCTGTATCCGTTTGTGCAGCGTTATTTTGTCAAAGGACTTACGATTGGAGCAGTAAAAGGTTAGAACGTGCACACGCTGGGGACATCAGGCTGCTAGGTATATGGATGGTCTGATGCATAGCGGGTCTGCGCTAACATATAGGTTTAACACAAAAAGGGAGGATGCATATGCGTAATAAAATGATTCGGCACCTGTCTGTGGTACTTGTTATGATGTTATTTGCTAGCGTACTAGCTGCGTGTAACGGCAGCGGTTCAAGTGGGGATACTCAAGGGAATGCGGAGGGAGGTTCATCGGATAATAAAGGCGAAAAAGTAACCCTGCAATTTTACATGCTTGGAGATGCTCCGAAAGACCTACCTGTAATTGAGTCGGAGATTAACAAGCTTGCTGAAGCCGATCTGAATGTGAATGTAAAATTCAACTTCACGTCTTGGACGGACTGGGATCAAAAATATAAATTGCTGCTGTCTTCCGGACAGCCGATGGACTTAATTTTTACGGCCGACTGGACGAATTATCAGTCTTATGCCAAAAAAGGGGCTTTTTTACCGCTGGATGAACTGTTGACAAAAACACCGAAGCTCAAGTCTCATGTCCCTGATGATATGTGGAATGCGGTTAAGATTAATGACAAAATCTACACTGTTCCATCGACATGGATTGAATACGTTACCGAGGGTATTGCGTACCGCGAAGACTTGCGTGAGAAGTATAATCTGCCGAAACCGGAATCGCTGGAAACGCTCGAAGCGTACCTGGACGGGATCAAGGCGAACGAGCCAACTATGATTCCGATTGCAGACAGTAATGCGAATCACACACATGGGGTGCGTCAATTAACTTCCAAGCTGGTAAATACGGCTGGTCAGCTTCCATATGGCCTGGATATTATGTATGAAACACCGTCCACCGTGGCGTCCTACTGGGGATCACCGCAGCATCTAGAGGACCTGAAAACATACAAACGCTGGATGGATAAAGGCTTTTTCCCGAAAAACGTATTAAACGTAAAGGATACATCCAATTCCCTGCTGCAAAATGGTAAAGCTGCTGTCGTTCTTGCTGGGGAGAATCCGAACAAATTCAATTCCGATGTGATCAAGGTTCAGTCCACTCACCCGGACTGGAAGCTGGGGTATTTCCCATATCCAAATGCGAAAGGGTTTGCACAGCCGGTGCATCCGATTCATAACGGTTTTGCCATTCCGCGAAGCAGTAAAAACCCGGAAAGAGCACTGGAATTCTACGAGAAACTTGTGACCGACAAACGTTACAACTGGCTAACCGAGTATGGTGTGGAAGGGAAAAACTTTGAAGTAAAAGACGGCTACTATAATATGATCGGCGATGCACAAAGCAACGGCTTCCCGCGTGAAGGTATGAATGGCTGGGCATGGCGTAATCCAGAGTTTATGCTGTATGATAAGAGCTTTGATGATGTGCTGGATATGTTTAAAGATCTTGATCAGATCAAAAAGCCGGATATTTTCACTGGTTTTGCCGAGGATTGGACACCTTATCAGGCTGAGAAGGCGGCTTTGGAGCAAGTTGAGAAGCAATATCTGTATCCGCTTAATGTAGGTCTTGTTGCGGATGTAGAGGGTGGATTAAATACGTTTATGGAAAAAGCAAAACAGGCCGGTTTGGACAAAATCCAGTCCGAGTATACAAAACAATGGCAGGAGTATCTGAAAACAGCTGGTTTACAATAGACAGTGTGGTTAATCTGCAGACTTAAGATCAAGAAAAAAAAGGTGCCTTCGGTTTCGAAGGCGCCTTTTCATTTATGAAGAAAGTTTATAAAGGACGATATTGCTCAGATTAAGTTATTCGAGTTAGACATGTGTTTCCTCTGATGATAAGGGCTGTATATTCTGCAAAAGATTCATGATACACTGAGCGCTTTCCATCGGATGCACTTTGGCGATGTCGGACAGATGACGCTCTCGTTTCTTCACCACGTCTGGATAGTAATAAAGCAGTTTATTCATCCATTTTACAACCACATCAACTGATGTAATAAGTTCGCCTAAGCCTCTGGCTGTGAAGTAATGCACATTTTCTTCTTCCTGTCCAGGAATTGGATTATGAAAAAGCATTGGAATTCCTTTGGCCAATCCTTCACTACAAGTGATACCACCGGGCTTGGTGATCAGCAGATCGGAGACTTCCATTAACTTATCAACCTCTGTTGTATATCCGATGATGTGAATATTTTCTTGCTGAAATAATGGGTCCTGTTCCATGCTATGGCGTACTTTGTCATTTCGTCCAAGACAGAAAATGATCTGAATATTCTCATGCCAGCCTGCGAGAAGCTGGTGCAGAACCTTGTCATTAAGCATACCCCAGCCGCCGCCCATGACAAGCACGGTTGGCATATTTTTAAGATTAAACCTAGTGCGGACCTCATCATGTCCAGGGTGCTCCCAGAAGTTCGGGTGAACCGGGATCCCCGTTACTTTGATTTTTTCTTCAGCTATGCCTCGGAGCATCAGTTTACCTTTTACTTCGTCCGAGGACACAAGATACAGATCAACCTCTTGACTAATCCACGTGCCGTGTGCGTCATAATCCGTTAGGACGTTACAGAGAGGAACCTTCGTACCTAAACGTTTTAAACGGGATATAACAGCACTTGGAATCGGGTGTGTGCACACGATGGCACTGGGATTGAGCTGACGAACGACACTGCGGGTATGGGTGTAGAACAATTTGTGCAGTGCAAGAGTCGTCAGTCGATTCAGTGGCTTTTTATATTGCTGTTTATACATGTATCCGACAAGTTTCGGTTGAGTGGTCACCGTTTTTCTGTATGCATTAATAATTAGTGGTGCTACTTTAGGGTTAAGAAAGCTACCTAGTTCAAGCACTTTCGTCTGAATATTAGGAGACAGCTTTCGTAAATGACTAGATAATGCATAAGCAGCTTGAGTGTGTCCAGCACCAAATCCCTCTGATAATAGTAAAATTCTCTTTTTTTCCACGCCTGCCTCACCTGTTCCTGCTAGGTTTTCCTGTGTCTAACATATCGGCTTTAAGACCAGAATGCAACTGTAGCAAGTGCGACTAAAGTGCCGATTGTGGCACCCGCCAAGACATCAGACGGATAGTGAAGCCCCAGATATATTCGAGAGAATCCGACAATAACAGCCACGGGCAACAACGTTAGAAATAGAATTGGCTCAGCGGCCATAAAAGGCACTGTAACCGAAAAAATAGCAGTCGTATGCCCCGATGGGAACGAATGGTCCGTTAGAGGGTTGCGGAACGTGATAGTATCCGGTAAGGCCAAGTAAGGCCGAATGCGAGGATACAATCTTTTCGCAATGGCTACTGGGATGTGGCTAACAGCTAGAGCGATGCAGGCCTGAAGACCGACTGTGCTCCATGGAGCTGGGGCAAGTAGCCAGATGAACAAAGATACAACAATGGAAGCAGTTGCTCCACCTAGGTGGGTGAAATAGTATAGCCAGAAGTTCATAAATCGATTATGAAGTCGGCCGTTAATCCACATAAACAAATTACGATCATACTCCTGAAACTTTAAGAAAAAACGGCTCATAGTGGCCTCCTGCCAGTTGCGCCGCGACGGCGGCATATTTCCGGGAACTATAATCGGTGTCCGGTTTTCACCTAATTAGTATATAACCTGTATTTTAGGTGCTGAGGTATTTCAGGTATATGTTTATCATATTTTTAAATGTTGTCCTTTTCAAGAAGAACACATGTAAAGAACGTAAAATTCATGTAAAAGAGTGGGTGAAAAACCAATAGACTTTTTGACTTTAATCCTCTATAAAAGATACAATGATTCAATATGGCTGAATTGAGGTAAAAAAATGTGAGCTTTATATCAAACTTTATTAGGCTTATTTACGTTATTTGAAGTAGAGGTACACTTCAGCTGTAGTAAGTCGGAGAAAAAAGAAGGGACTTTAGAAATAAAAATCAAGAAAAAGGCTGAAAATAAGATGTAACAGGCATTAATGCAAGGTTGTGGTATCGCACAGTGACTATTCAGCGTTTATAGTTCACATTTCTGCTTCAAGAAGTGGAATTGGGGTTTTGACAAATCGCTGAAAAAAATACAGAATCGATAAGGCGACTAACTGGTCGCTGCCATGATTTGAAACATTGCCTGAAAATTGACGTAGTATACAAAAGCACAGGGTCATATTCTGCAAACATAAAAATAAATGCAGAATCAGAAAGAGAAAACTATAGTAACCTGGGTTTGAAAAAAAGGGGGTAACAGAGAACGATGTTGGACGCTATATTTGTCACGTTGCAGGTCATCTTGGCACTGCTGGCCGTGTACCAATTCACGTTTTCGTTGTTTGGTCTGTATAAGAAAAAGAAAAAGAATAATTATCCTGCTACAAAATCATTTGCCGTGCTTGTTGCAGCTCACAATGAGGAGCAAGTGATCGGGGCGCTGATGGAAAACCTGAAGCAACTCGATTATCCTAGAGATATGTACGACGTATTCGTCATCTGTGACAATTGTACGGATAGTACCGCAGATATCGTTCGCGAGCATGGGTGGAATGCATGTGTTCGTACGAATCCAGATTTAAGAGGTAAAGGTCACGCTATCGAGTGGATGCTTAAATATCTGTGGGATTTGCCACGCCAGTATGATGCGGTTGTTATGCTTGATGCTGATAATCTGGTGGAGCAAAACTTCTTAAGTGAAATGAACAATGATTTGTGCAATGGGGCACGTGTAATTCAAGGATACATTGATACGAAGAATCCTGAAGATTCATGGATTACTGCGGCTTATGGAGTATCATACTGGTACATTAACCGTCTGTGGCAGTTGTCCCGTCACAATCTAAACATGGCCAATTTCCTCGGGGGGACTGGCATGTGCTTTGAGACCAATTTGCTGAAAGAAATCGGCTGGGGAGCGACAAGTCTGGTTGAGGACTTGGAGTTTACGATGCGTAGTGTACAGCGTAATGTGTATCCTGTGTTTAATTATGATGCCAAAGTATTTGATGAGAAACCGTTGACTTTCAAAGCTTCTGCCAGACAACGTTTGCGCTGGATGCAAGGTCACTTTACCGTAGCGAGAAGATATTTTTTCCCACTGCTGTGGCAGTCCATCAAAGAAAGAAGCCTGGTGAAGTTTGATTTGGCGGTGTATGGTGCCAATGTGTATGTGGTGCTGCTTACTTTCTTGTTGACCGCAATGATGTCAATTGATATCTATGTGTTGGATGGCCCGCACATCGCCAACATTTATGGATATTTCCCATTATGGGTTGGATTCGTGGCCATTGGTATGAACGTGCTCACATTCCTATTGTCTATGGCGCTTGAAAAGGTTAAATTTACCAAGGTATATCTGTATCTGATTCTATTCCCAATTTATTTGTTGTCTTGGTACCCAATTACGTTTTATGCGTTCTTCACGCAGAACAACAAACAGTGGAGCCACACGCAACATACACGAGTTGTGCGTCTGGACGAAGTGCAGAGCAAGCAAGGGTAGTTTTTGGTAGATCAATTCATAAAACGTATTGTTATAAGGGATGTCTTCTTTATTTAAAAAATACGTGTTGATGTGTTGACAACAACTATCTTGAGTGTTATAGTATTCAAGTGTGTTAAACAAATAGCAAGTGGAATCACAAGTGGAAGTCCGACTTCTCACCTGTCCGACATCAGTTGGCTGGTCAACGATCCCAATAATTTATGAAGTGTATACTCATGAAGAATTGTGTTGATTACAGGGATGTCGGTAGCTTAACCGGCATCCCTTTTATTTTTTGTTACAAGATTTCCAAAATGACCTGGAGGTGGACGGCTATTAGTAAAGATCACATGATTAATGACGAGATTCGGGCGAAGGAAGTACGCCTTGTCGGAGCTGAAGGAGAACAAATCGGGATTACTCCCATTCGTGAAGCACTTCAAATGGCAGTGGACCTGAACTTGGACCTAGTCAATGTGGCCCCACAGGCTAAACCGCCGGTGTGCCGCATCATGGACTACGGAAAATTCCGCTATGAGCAGCAAAAGAAAGAAAAAGAAGCCCGTAAGAACCAGAAAGTTGTCGACATTAAAGAAGTATGGTTCCGTTCCAATATTGAGGAGCACGATTATCAAACGAAGCTTCGTAATGTAATTAAGTTTTTGAAAGAAGGCGACAAAGTAAAATGCTCTGTTCGCTATCGCGGACGTGAGATTGCGCATGCCGCCATTGGTCAAAAGATTTTGGAACGCGTTAAGACTGAAGTTGAAGAACTTTGCTCCGTTGAGCGTCAACCAAAACTTGAAGGCCGCAGTATGATTATGATTCTGGCTCCTAAAGCCTGATAACATTGAAGGAGGAAACACAACATGCCTAAAATGAAAACACACAGCAGTTTGAAAGGACGCTTCAAAATTACCGGTTCTGGTAAAGTTCTGCGTTACAAAGCACACAAAAACCACTTGCTTTCCCACAAATCCAAACGTGCTAAGCGCGTTCTGAACGGTAACCCGGTAATGGCAGCAGGTGACGTAAGACGTTTGAAACAAAGTTTGGCTAACTTAAAATAGTACATCTGTATGGGGGATCGGCTTAGGCCGTACACATATTACAGATACATTTAATATTTATTTGGGAGGTTCTTAAATATGGCAAGAGTAAAAGGCGGTTTTGTAGTACGTCGTCGTCATAAAAAGGTTTTGAAACTGGCAAAGGGTTATTTCGGTTCCAAACACCGCATTTTTAAAACAGCTAATGAGCAAGTAATGAAATCTTTGGTTTACGCATACCGTGACCGTCGCAACACAAAACGTAACTTCCGCAGACTGTGGATCGTTCGTATCAATGCTGCAGCACGTCAAAACGGACTGTCTTACAACAAACTGATTCATGGATTGAAACTTGCTGGAGTAGACATGAACCGTAAAATGTTGGCTGATCTGGCCGTTAACGACATCAACGCGTTCAACTCTTTGGCAACTGTAGCTAAAGGTAAAATCAACGCTTAAATCTGTATTTGCAAGCCGCCGTACTATGGCGGCTTTTTTTACGGACTGAAGAATAAGAAGTTTATAGAGAGAACATTCTAGATATAACGTAGCAGATGGAAATGAAATCTGACTGTGACAGCCGTTCGGTGAATAAAATAAATGATAATACATAAAATACGAATGGTGAAATAGTGCAAACAAAAAAGAGCCTCTAGATCAGAATTCAAGGGTTTGAGTAAAGTGTCTGTTACACAACTTCACACATCTGTGACGTCACCCTGTTAAAACGTTAAATTATTAAGCGCTTTCGACAAAAAAACTGCAAAAATAAATGGACTTTGGCGATTATATATCTGGATTTTAACACTGGTTGATTGTATAATCACCTCTAGTAGGCCAGTCCTAAAATTTCTTTTCGGGTCATAATGTTCGGTTTTTCGACAGATAAACAGAAGTTATGTAGATAAGAATGCGCTTTTCATTTCAATAACCCAAACATTCTGCTTCTAACCTCAATTGCTATCTGTTGATCCGTACCAATCAGACAAGATTTGAAAGGAACATATTATTAAGGGGGAAAAAGAGAAATGAAGAAAATGCTCAGCTTGTCTCTGGTGATGTTACTGGCAGTATCGGTAATGCTCGCTGGATGCGGAAGCAAACCGAAAGAAGAAACGAATGCCGGAGGAGACAACGGTGGAACATCCACTGAAGCGAAATCCGACCTCAAAATCGGTATGGTTACTGACGTAGGCGGCGTTAACGACAAATCCTTTAACCAATCTGCTTGGGAAGCTCATCAGGCAACGGAAGCTGAAGCAGGTGTAGAAGTTAAATACTTGCAAAGTAAATCCGACGAAGAGTACATTCCAAACCTGAACGAATTTGTTAAAAATGGATATGATCTGACTTGGGGTATCGGTTTTCAATTGGCAGATGCTATCAAAAAAGTAGCTGAGCAAAATCCTGATTCCAAACTGGCGATCATTGACAGTGTAGTGGATTTACCTAACGTAAAATCCGTAACATTCGCTGAAGAAGAAGGCTCTTTCTTGGTTGGCGTTGTTGCTGGTCTGACAACAAAAACAAACAAAGTTGGTTTCGTTGGTGGTATGGAAGGCCCGCTGATCAAAAAGTTTGAAGTAGGCTTCAGAGAAGGCGTTAAGGCAGTAAACCCTAATGCTGAATTCATCTCAAACTACACAGGTGCTTTCGACAAGCCTGACCTGGGTAAAGCAGCAGCAGCGACAATGTACAATAAAGGTGTAGATATCATATTCCACGCTTCCGGTGCAACGGGTAATGGTGTGTTCAACGAAGCAATTGCTCGTAAGAAGCAAGGTCAAGATATATGGGTAATCGGTGTAGACAAAGACCAATCTCTGGAGTTTGGTGATGATGTAACACTGACTTCCATGATCAAGAAAGTAGATGAAGCAGTTAAACGCGTGAACAAAGAAGTCGTTGAAGGTTCTTTCAAAGGCGGTTCCGAGAATCTGACGCTGAAAGAAAACGGCGTAGGTATTGCTGAAACTTCTACTAAAAATGTGAAACCTGACGTTTTGACTAAAGTTGAAGAATATAAAGAAAAAATTATTAACGGCGAAATCAAAGTGCCTACAGAGTAATAACGTAGAAAATTTGAATCCGCTGTAAATCATCATTGGGCCGGTCTTGACCGGCCTTGTGATTGTAGACAACGGAACATTTGATCAAGCTATCATAACATTTGTACAGGTAGGTAAATTGTGCAGTAACGCTCCGGTAGGAGCTTTTCTTTCGTTTGCGGAACCACATTATATCAGTTATAAGGGTGATTACATGGGTGCAGCAACCCCCGTCGTTGAGTTGAAACAAATAACGAAGCGTTTCCCAGGCATTGTTGCCAACGACGCTATCAGCCTTCAGCTTCGTAAAGGTGAGATACATGCCTTACTGGGTGAAAACGGTGCTGGTAAGTCAACATTGATGAACATAGTTTTTGGTCTCTATCAGCCGGATGAAGGTTCAATTGAAGTGAATGGTAAACCTGTCATCATCGACAGCCCAAACCGGGCAATCGATCTTGGCATCGGTATGGTGCATCAGCACTTTAAGCTTGTACAGCCGTTTACGGTAACAGAGAACATTATTTTGGGATCCGAGCCTAAGAAGGGTCTTAATATTAACTATAAAAAGGCCGTTGCTGAAGTGCAACGTTTGTCCGAGCAGTATGGACTCAAAGTCAATCCGCATGCTAAAATTCATGATATTTCCGTGGGTATGCAACAGCGTGTTGAGATTGTCAAAACATTGTACCGCGGTGCAGACATTTTGATCTTTGATGAGCCAACAGCGGTGCTTACACCACAGGAGATCAAAGAACTGATGGTGATCATGAAAAAACTTGTAGCAGAGGGCAAGTCGATCATTCTGATTACCCATAAGCTGAAAGAAATTATGGAGATTTCGGATACAGTAACTATTATTCGTCGTGGTAAAGTCATTGATTCCGTCAAAACATCAGAAACAAACCCGAATGAACTGGCAGAGAAAATGGTTGGTCGTACTGTTACGTTTAAAGTGGATAAGAAGCCTGCAACTCCTGAAGCGAACGTGCTTGAGGTGAGTAAGCTGACGGTCAAAAACAAAGAAGGCATCGCAGTTCTGAACGAATTGAACTTAAATGTACGTGCTGGAGAGATTGTTGGCATTGCGGGCGTTGACGGAAATGGACAAAGTGAATTGATTGAAGCTCTTACAGGTCTGCGCAAAGTGGACAGCGGATCGATTCGTTTGCAAGGCAATGAGCTCTCTAACCATTCCCCTCGACATATTTCAGAGGCGGGAATTGCTCACATTCCAGAAGATAGACATAAACATGGACTTGTACTAGATTTTTCCGTGAGCGAAAATATTGTTTTGGAATCTTATTATAAAGAACCGTACACTCGGAAGGGTTTCCTGAACTTTGATGCAATAAAAAAACAAGCCAAGCGGCTTGTTGAAGCATTTGACGTACGTACGCCTAGCATTGAAACTAAAGCGCGTTCTCTTTCAGGAGGGAATCAGCAGAAAGCAATTATCGCCCGTGAGGTGGATAAAAACCCTGAATTGCTGATTGCAGCCCAACCGACTCGTGGTTTGGACGTTGGAGCGATTGAGTTCGTGCAAAAGCAATTGATAGCGCAGCGTGATCAGGGTAAAGCTGTTCTGCTCATTTCATTTGAACTGGATGAGATCATGAATGTTTCGGACCGTATTGCGGTGATCTACGAAGGGCAGATCGTAGGTGAGGTGCTGCCGGAAGAAACCAATGACAGGGAGCTCGGCTTGATGATGGCGGGCAGCACCCAAAAGAGAGGTACTGCGCATGAATAAAGTTTTAAAATGGTTTACACGCGATTCATTTATCTTGCCGATTGTGGCGATTTTGATGGGTCTCGTTCTCGGCGGAATTGTTATGCTGGTTGGCGGTTATAACCCGCTCGAGGCATATAGCGCATTATTTAAAAAGGTATTTGGTGATATGTACAACTTCGGTGAAGCTGTAAGGGAAATGACTCCGCTCATTATGACGGGGCTTGCATTTGCCTTTGCTGCTCGCGCCGGACTGTTTAATATCGGGGGAGAAGGACAGTTTCTCGTAGGGATGACAGCGGCTACCTTTGTTGGTGTTAAATTTGCAGGTTTGCCAATCTACATTCACGCACCGTTAGCTTTAATTGCGGGAGCGGTATTTGGCGGGCTTTGGGCTGCGATTGCAGGTTATTTGAAGGCAACTCGCGGAGTGAACGAAGTCATCAGCAGTATTATGCTGAACTGGATCGGGTTATATTTAGCTAATCTGGTTGTTAGGCAGTTTCTTCTGCTGCAGGGTGAGAATCGCTCTGTAAATATTAGCGACTCTGCTTCGATCAGTCTGACTTGGCTTTCTGAATTGATGGGTAATTCCCGAGTTCACTTAGGAACTTTGATTGCAATTGTTATAGCTGTACTGTTTTATATTTACATGTGGAAAACCAAACAGGGCTTCGAGATTCGTGCTGTAGGTTATAACCCGAATGCAGCAGAGTATGCGGGTATGCATGTTAACCGGAATATCGTCAAAGCGATGTTTATAAGCGGTATGCTTGCAGGTCTCGGCGGGGCGTTCCAGGTACTTGGAGTATTCCAATACCAAACGGTAATGTCAGGCTCGCCAGGTACTGGTTTTGACGGTATTGCGGTTGCCTTGATCGGTCTGAATCATCCGTTTGGAGTGCTGCTCGGTGCGCTGCTCTTTGGTACGCTCACATACGGTTCAGCAGGTATGAGCTTTGCTGCGGATGTACCACCTGAGATTATTCGGATTGTCATCGGTTCGATTATCTTCTTCATTGCTGCACAAGGCATCGTGCGCTGGGTACTTAAACCGTTCTATTCCAAGCGCAAGAAAGAGAAGGTGTTGTAGATGGACTTGTTGACAATCGGGCAAATTATCAATACGACGCTTGTCTTTGCTACTGCATTGATTTTTGCTTCCCTCGGCGGGATTTTCTCGGAAAAATCAGGGGTGACGAACCTCGGACTTGAAGGTTTCATGGTGTTTGGTGCTTTTGCAGCCGGTATCGGTGCTCACTATGCGCAAGAAGCGGGTATGGATGGTACAACATCAGCCTGGATGGGGGTATTGCTTGCGATTGTTCTTGGTGTGCTTGTTTCACTTATCCATG
The DNA here is from genome assembly GCA_017512705.1 of Paenibacillus sp. GTDB lineage: Bacteria > Bacillota > Bacilli > Paenibacillales > Paenibacillaceae > Paenibacillus. The sequence goes on along the minus strand of JAFWEX010000129.1, from coordinate 132,355 downwards.
CTGTGGCATCCATTACGTTTAAAGCAGATCAGATTATCAGTGGTATCGTAATTAACTTTTTGGCAGCAGGAAGTACATTGTATCTTGTAAAACTGCTGTTCGAAGGTTCGGGTGATTCACCTTTAGTACAGGGATTCAACAAATTTAATGTGCCGTTTCTGCAAGATATTCCATTGCTTGGAGAAGCATTTTTCAAAAATATGTATCCAACAACCTACCTGGCAATTTTGTTTGTTTTCCTGACCTATTACATTTTGTTTAAAACACCGTTTGGATTGCGTCTGCGCTCTGTTGGTGAACATCCAAGTGCGGCAGATTCAGTGGGTGTTAAAGTGCGTCGTTATCGTTATGTTGCGGTTATGATCAGTGGTGCACTTGCAGCTATTGGTGGTGCAGCAATTACACTTACAACGACAGGCACATTCTCACACAATACAGTTTCCGGTCAAGGTTATATCGCCATTGCGGCGATGATCTTTGGTAAATGGAATCCGATTGGTGCTTTTGGTGCGGCTGTATTCTTCGGTTTCTCTCAAGCAATTAGGAACTATGTGCAGCTGTTCGAATGGACACAAAGTATTCCCCAGGAAATTATCTACATGCTGCCTTATTTATTGACCCTTATTGTACTTGTAGCCGCTGTGGGGCGCTCTTCCGCACCTTCTGCACTCGGCGAACCGTATGATCCTGGTAAAAGATAATAAAAGAATACTACGATTTCGTATGAATAAACATTATTCAAAAGGTCCGCAATTTAAGCGGGCCTTTTTTTATTTCTCTCCGCTCAAAGGACCCAACTTTTTCGGTAGGGACAAAGAAACAGGCCAATCGAGTGGTGGACGAATACACTGTTTTGAATGATCCGAGGAGGAGGGATACAATGAGAAAGCATGTTACGCGTACAGAAGCGATGAAACTTATAGGGAAAAATATTGTGGCGTTTAAAAAAGATGGTACTCGGGTTACGGGGAAGTTATTGAAAGTGTCAGGTGACAAACTGGTTCTTAAAAGAATCGGTGGAAAAAAAGTACGTACCAAAGCAATTTTACCTCTAGTATTGTTTGATCTGCTAGCGATTGCCACATTGCCTTACGCCTACGGACCAGGCCCGGGATTTGGCCCAGGTTATGGCCCGGGTCCGAAACAAGGATATGGCCCGGGTTATGGTCCTGGACCAGGATACGGCCCAGGTCCAGCATACGGTCCTTATGGTCCTGGACCGCGACCCCCAGGATTTTTCTAGAAGGAGCTAGAGCCTTTTTTCCATTTCATAGCAGCGGCTGACCATAATATATCTGAGTATGTGATATCCATTTTTTTGATAAAATTCCGTTCCTTTGATGTTACCTTCATCTACCATGACTTTGGACTTTTTGCAGCCCCGGGATACTGCAAAACTCTCTGCTCTCTGCAGTAATGTCTGTCCGTGACGTTTGCGCTGTTCTCTCGTACTCACGGCCATCATATCCACATAGAGCAGTTCACCATGCATGAGAAAATGAATGAATGCGATAGCAGCTTGATCGGGCTCCGGTGAAATTACAAAGGTCATGCCCCTGTTCATCCGCAGGGGTATTTCTTTGCGTATTTTATGGATTTCCTTCTCACTCATATGGGATAAAGGAACAAGCTGCGTGTCAATCAGTCTCATAATTGCGCTGTCATCAAGTTTGGATGAACGCTGCCGAATGATCATGCGGAGCCTCCTTTCAGGACCGGTCGTGCGGCCTGTATATCCTATGCCTGAAGCGAGATAAAAGGTGACTAGATGAAGGTCTGGTACTTGAGCAATTATAGATTGCAACGTTCAGTTAGAAATTGCTTTGCACATTTTTATAAAAAACAGGTATTGACTTATCGGTTAGAGGAATCATATAATGTTCCTAACATTTAACGAGAATATTATATCGGCTATGAAGAGGACGAAGTTTTAAGGGCTCTTTTGCTCAGAGAGTGGATGGATTTGCTGAGACCACCACCATTACCCCTTATATACGAGCTCACCTCGGAGCTGTTTTCCTGAAAAGCACGAATCGTCAAATTCATGCGTATTAGGGAAAATCGTAAGTCTGCGTTATAGACAACAGGTATGGGAGACGACTATGTTCGTTTGGACATCGTTTTGTTATACCTGGTAAGGTCCGTGATTGCGAAATTTCGGACAAAGTTGGGTGGTACCACGGAAGCGATAACCTTTCGTCCCTCGCAAGCATGAACTTGTTTGCAGGGATGGAAGGTTTTTTTTGTAACTTTGAATGTCAGAATGGTGTAAATTCCGAGGGGAGGATGACTGATGGGAACTCAAATTCCAGAGGTACGATCGACAGATGAATTACGTGAAAAATGGATGAAGCCGGAGGTCATTAGCGGTTCCGAGATTCTGCTGAGAAGTTTGCTGCTTGAAGGTGTGGACTGTGTCTTCGGTTATCCAGGCGGTGCGGTGCTCTACATTTACGATGCGATGTATGGTTTTGATGATTTCAAACACGTATTGACTCGTCATGAGCAAGGTGCCATCCACGCAGCTGATGGTTATGCACGTGCGAGTGGTAAAGTAGGAGTTTGTATCGCAACTTCTGGTCCGGGTGCAACAAACCTTGTTACAGGGATTGCAACTGCGTATATGGATTCCGTACCATTGGTTGTTATTACAGGCAATGTCGTATCAAGCCTTATTGGTTCGGATGCTTTTCAGGAAGCAGATATTACGGGGATCACTATGCCGATCACTAAACATAGTTATCTCGTAAAAGATGTAAAAGATCTGCCGGGAATCATCCATGAAGCATTTCACATTGCAAATACCGGACGTAAAGGACCTGTACTGATCGATATTCCAAAAGATGTATCGGCAAATAAAACGTTGTTTGAACCGAGCACTGAACCTGTTATATTGAGAGGGTACAATCCAACAACAGTTCCTAACAAATTACAGATAGATCGTCTGGCACAGGCGATTCAGGAAGCGGAACGGCCAATGATCATCGCAGGTGGCGGTGTAGTATACTCGGGCGGACACGAAGCACTCTTCGAGTTTGTTGAGAAAACAGGCATTCCGATCACGACGACTCTTCTTGGACTTGGCGCTTTTCCGAGTGGTCATGAACTTTGGACAGGGATGCCGGGAATGCATGGAACATACACTTCCAATATGGCAATTCAAAAATCGGATCTGTTGATTAATATTGGAGCACGATTCGATGACCGGGTTACAGGCAAGCTGGACGGTTTTGCACCGCATGCAAAAATCGTTCATATCGATATCGATCCTGCAGAGATTGGTAAAAATATCGCAACGGATATTCCAATTGTTGGTGATGTGAAAACAGTGTTGGAGATTGCCAACCAGGAAGTTCAGCGTGCTGAACGTGCTGATGCATGGCGCGATCAGATCAAACAATGGAAACAAGAGAAACCATACAGCTATACCGATTCAGACGATGTGTTGAAACCACAGTGGGTTGTTGAACTATTGAACGATACGACCAAAGGGGAAGCCATTGTAACAACTGATGTTGGTCAACATCAGATGTGGGCGGCTCAATACTACAAGTTCAATCAACCACGCTCCTGGGTCACTTCAGGTGGACTCGGCACAATGGGATTCGGATTCCCTTCAGCAATCGGTGCACAAATGGCTAATCCGGATCGACTGGTTATCTCTATCAACGGTGACGGCGGAATGCAGATGTGTTCACAGGAACTAGCGATCTGTGCGATTAATAACATTCCAGTCAAAATCGTAATTATTAACAACGAAGTGCTAGGCATGGTTCGCCAGTGGCAGGAACTTATTTACGAAAATCGCTATAGTCACATCGATTTGGCGGGAAGTCCTGACTTTGTGAAATTGGCTGAAGCTTATGGCGTTAAGGGACTTCGGGCCACTAACAAAGAAGAAGCAGAGCGTGCATGGCAGGAGGCTTTGGATACTCCGGGACCTGTCGTTGTAGAATTTGTTGTACGCAAGGATGAGAATGTATATCCAATGGTTCCACAAGGTGCAACTATCGATCAAATGCTGATGGGGGATGCTGAAGAATGATAAGACATACCATTTCAATATTAGTTAATGACCAGCCAGGCGTCCTCCAGCGAGTATCCGGATTGTTTGGCCGACGTGGATATAACATCGAGAGTATTACGGTGGGTCAATCTGAAGAGCCTGGACTTTCCCGGATGGTTATTGTTACGATTGGTGACGACAAAACGGTGGAACAGATTGAGAAACAACTGTACAAAATTATCGATGTCATCAAGGTAGTTGACTTCAGTCTGAAACCGATGGTCGCTCGAGAACTTGCACTGATCAAGGTGAAAGCTGAACCCTCCGAACGCCCGGAAATTTTGGGTGTGGTGGAAACATTCCGTGCATCGGTTGTCGATGTAGGCCCGGCAAGTTTGATGGTACAGGCGGTTGGTGATACGGATAAAATCGATGCAATGATCGAATTGCTCAAGCCATATGGCATTCGTGAATTGTCTCGTACAGGTGTAACTGCATTGGTACGGGGAAACGCATAGAGTTATAATGAAACCATGATGGGCTACAAACATGAACAGAATGATAGACTTGTGATAATGTACAGTTATCGTAAGTTAATTGTTAAGTGAATGGAAAGTATCAGTCCTATAACTGCTATAAAGTAACATTTTAGTGATGTAACGCTTGAAAAGACAGCCACACCCCCGCATTAATGAGCGGGTGTCTGAACGGATTGGAACATGTGCAACGGTATCAGCATCGATCAGGTGTTTTCTTACCAATATGCGGTAAATATCTCGGTCCATTGAGACACCCGCTCATTAATGAAGGGTTCTTTACAATACAAAGGAGGACTTATAACATGCCAGTAACTACTTATTATGAACAGGATGCAGAGCTTAGCGTATTGAAAGGAAAAACGATCGCGGTGATCGGATATGGTAGCCAAGGTCATGCTCAAGCACAAAACTTGCGTGACAGTGGATTAAACGTAGTCATCGGACTTCGCGAAGGTAAATCATTTGACGCAGCTAAAAATGATGGGTTTGAAGTATTGTCACCGGCTGAAGCAACTAGCCGTGCAGATGTTGTTCAAATCTTGCTGCCTGACGAAACACAAGCTTCTGTATACAAGAACGAAATCGAACCAAATTTGAAAGAAGGCGCAGCATTGCTCTTCTCTCACGGTTTCAACGTTCATTTCGGACAAATCGTTCCTCCAAAAAACAGCGATGTATTGCTGGTAGCTCCTAAGTCTCCTGGTCACATGGTACGTCGTACCTACGTGGAAGGATTCGGTGTTCCTGGTCTGATCGCAATCGAGCAGGATGCAACAGGCAAAGCGAAAGAAATTGGTTTGGCTTATGCAAAAGGTATCGGTTGTACTCGCGCGGGCGTTATCGAAACTTCCTTCCGTGAAGAAACAGAAACAGACTTGTTCGGTGAGCAAGCGGTTCTGTGTGGCGGTGTAAGTGCCCTCGTTAAAGCTGGCTTCGAAACGTTGACTGAAGCAGGTTATGCTCCAGAAATGGCATATTTCGAGTGTCTGCACGAATTGAAACTGATCGTTGACATGATGTATGAAGGCGGTCTTGCAAGTATGCGTGATTCGATCAGTAACACAGCGGAGTACGGTGACTATGTAACTGGACCACGCGTAGTAACTGAAGATACGAAGAAAGCAATGAAAGAAGTGTTGACGGATATCCAGCAAGGTAAATTCGCACGCGACTTTATCCTGGAAAACCAATCTGGTCGTGCATTCCTGACTGCAACACGCCGCAACGAAGCTGAACACCCAATCGAAGTGGTTGGCGGACAATTGCGTGAAATGATGCACTGGATCAAGAAGTAAGTAACAACTTACAGCGTGAATTGGAAATAGCGGCCGTGCTTATGCGTGAGCCGCTATTCTGATATTCAGGGACCAATAATGAGCAGGAGGTGCGAGGAATGCGTAAAATCTATGTGTTTGACACAACACTGCGTGATGGAGAGCAATCTCCAGGAGTCAATCTGAACACTCGAGAAAAGGTGGAGATTGCCCATCAATTAGAGCGACTTGGCATTGACCGGATGGAAGCAGGTTTTCCAGCGGCATCTCCAGGGGACTTGGCAGCAGTCAACGCTGTAGCGAAAGCGGTAAAAAATATAACGGTAATTGGCTTGTCCCGCTCCAGAGAGCAGGATATTGATGCGGTGAAGGAAGCTCTGAAGGGTGCACAGGATCCGTGTATTCATGTATTTTTGGCCACTTCACCAATTCATCGTCAGCACAAGTTGCGTATGGACAGAGGACAGGTGCTGGATACGGCACGCTCTGCAATCCGTTATGCCAAAAAGACGTTTTCGAAGATCGAGTTTTCTTTGGAGGATGCGGGACGTACGGAATATGATTTCCTTGTGGAAATGGTGAATATGGCGGTTGAAGAAGGTGCTTCAGTTGTTAATATTCCGGATACGGTTGGCTATCTGAGTCCGTATGAATACGGTAATATTTTCAAACACTTGAAAGAAAATGTTCACAACATTGATAAAGTTCAGTTGAGTGCGCACTGTCATAATGATCTTGGCATGGCGACAGCCAATACACTGGCGGCTATACTGAACGGTGCCGATCAGATTGAAGGAACGATCAATGGTATTGGAGAACGTGCAGGCAATACAGCTATTGAAGAAATTGCGATGGCACTGGAAACACGCCAGGAGTTTTTCCAGGCGAAAACCACACTGCAATTGTCAGAGATCGCTCGTACCAGCCGTTTGGTAAGCCGTCTGACGGGAATGGTTGTCCCTGGGAACAAAGCGATTGTTGGTGCAAATGCCTTCGCTCATGAATCGGGTATTCACCAAGATGGTATGTTGAAGGAAAAAACAACCTACGAGATTATGACTCCAGAAACGATTGGTCTGAAAGAGAGCAAGCTGGTGCTCGGTAAACATTCTGGACGTCATGCATTCCGTGAGCGCTTAATTGACCTCGGTTATGAACTGGAAGAAGAGGCATTGAACCGGGCTTTTGCTCAATTTAAAGATCTAGCAGACAAGAAAAAAGAAGTTACCGATGAAGATCTGCTTGCTGTGATTGAAGAAAAATTGCAGGACGCACCTGAAGTGTATAAGCCGGAATCCATCTTTGTAACGTACGGTGATGAATCGGTGCCTACAGCTAAGGTCCGCATTGCCAAACTGGATGGGGATACGGTGGAAAAACAGGCTGAAGGTAACGGTTCAGTAGATGCGATCTATAATGCTATTGATCAGGTTAGCGGGGAAGAGGTCACGCTGTCAGACTATTCCATTAAATCGGTAACACACGGCAAAGATGCGCTTGGTGAAGTACATGTCGTACTGACACAGAATCAAGTTTCTGTTCAAGGACGTGGTGTAAGCACAGATATTCTTGGTGCGAGTGCTCGTGCGTATGTAGACGGTCTAAACCAATTGATTGAAAAACGTAAAACCTACACAAACCGTGTAAATGTTAATTTGTAGATGGACACGGCGTGTTGGTAGAACTGTTTCTTAAACATGCGAACATACTAACTAGTCCGAGATACTAAATCTGCACCACCTAAAAAGTCTGACCCCTTGAAATGAACTGCCGATGTAGTGTGGATAATGTAACAGATCTATACTACACGGATCGTTCAGAAGGAGTCAGACTTTTTCATTTTTAAGTACTGGTATTTTTCTCTACCACGCGTATGCGTTAGGTGAGTGTCCACCAGGTCCTGGGAATATCTCATCCAAACGTCGGAGTGTAGATTCATCCAGCGTAAGGTCGAGGCATTTCAATGCAGTCTCGAATTGCTCCAATGTACGTGGACCAATGATTGGTGCAGTTACAGCTGGGTTGGCAGCTACCCATGCAAGGGCAACCGTATCCTGCGGCTCACCAAGATCACGGCAAAGCGAAGCAAAATCTTCAAGCTGAGCCTGATGGCGCTCAATTCGCTCTGCGATTCCTCCACTGCGCGTTCCTTCCATTTTCTGCAATGCATTGCGTCCCAACAATCCACCATCCAGCGGGCTCCATGGAATGATACCGAGTCCCAGCGCTTGAGCAGCTGGCAATACTTCCAGTTCAGGGAGACGGCAGTTAAGGCTGTATTTGTGCTGCTCGGATACTAGGCCAAGGAAATGACGATTTTTTGCTTCACTCTGGGCTATAGCGATCTGCCAAGCTGCAAAATTGCTAGAGCCGACATATCCGATTTTTCCTTGATGTACCGCATGTTCGAAGGCTCCCCATAGCTCGTCCCACGTTACGGCTGGATCGACATGGTGCATCTGGTACAACTCGATATGATCCGTTTGAAGACGCTGTAGAGAACCATCCAGGTGACGTCTGATTTTATATGCGGAGAGACCTGCTTCGTTATTCGGGCCATCTTTTTCATCATGCATGGAACCATAGACTTTCGTGGCGAGTACAACTTTTTCACGCCGGCCGCCGCCTTGTTTGAACCAGCGTCCTATGATCTCCTCTGTTAAACCGGAATTTTCACCCCAGCCGTAAATGTTAGCGGTATCAAAAAAGTTTACGCCAGCATCCAGAGCTGCGTCCATAATGCGGAACGCCTCTTTCTCATCCGTAGCCGGTCCAAAATTCATCGTTCCAAGACAAATGCGGCTGACTTTAAGTCCAGATTTACCCAAATACGAATATTGCATGGTGAACATCCCTCCAGCATATCTGATTTAATTTCAGGTATATTTTACCTTAACGCGCTCTAACGAACAACTTGAAAGGCTTAGCTTTTCTGCTTATAGGTAAAAACTATCAAAGTCATAGATTGTATATCTTGGTCAAATGACCTTGGAATATGATACAAAGAAGAGAGTTATTGATGAGACGATGCTTTTCGCAGAAACATCCAAATTAGCATTTAAGTATAGAGTGAAGATGAGGAGTGGACAACCTATGGCAGACGTGAAAAAAATTGCAGTTATCGCAGGTGATGGAATCGGTCCTGAAGTTGTGGCTGAGGCAGAGAAAGTATTGAAACGTACGGAAGAAATATTCGGTTATCGATTCGAAACCGAGCATGCACTCTTTGGTGGTATTGCCATTGACGAGAAGGGAACACCGCTTCCAGACGAAACATTGACTGTATGTAAGAATGCAGATGCAGTATTGCTTGGCGCAGTAGGTGGACCAAAATGGGACAACAATAGCAAAGAGTTGCGTCCTGAAACAGGATTGCTCGGTATTCGCAAAGCGCTTGGGTTATTCTCTAACCTGCGCCCAGCTGTTGTGTTTGATTGTCTGAAAGACGCATCCACACTTAAACCGGAAGTGCTTGAAGGTACAGACCTTATGGTCGTTCGTGAACTGACAGGCGGCATTTATTTTGGAGAGAAGTTCAGACGTGAAAGTGCTCAGGGTGAAGAGGCTGTTGATACTTGTGCTTACAATGTAGCAGAAGTAGAGCGCATCGTGCGCCAAGCGTTTGAGATTGCTCAGGGACGCCGCAAGAAGCTGGCTTCCGTTGACAAAGCTAACGTGCTGGAAACGTCCCGCCTCTGGCGTGAGGTAGTGAATCGCGTAGCTCCGGATTACCCGGATGTCGAACTGGAGCATGTACTTGTAGACAATTGCGCGATGCAATTGTTGCGTCGTCCGGCAAGCTTTGATGTCATTGTAACGGAAAATATGTTTGGTGACATTCTGAGTGATGAAGCAGCAATGCTGACAGGTTCCATCGGTATGCTGGCTTCTGCATCACTGGGTGAAGGTAGCTTCGGCTTGTACGAACCTGTACACGGGTCTGCACCAGATATTGCCGGTCAAGGATTGGCCAATCCGATTGCGACTATTCTCTCGTTGGCATTGATGTTCCGTACAACGTTTGGATATGCGGAAGGTGCAGATGCGATTGAAGAAGCGGTAGCAAATGTCCTGAATGCAGGACACCGTACAAGTGATATCGCTGTAGACAAGAGCACAGCGATTAGCACTACTGAGATGGGTGATTTGATCGTCGCTGCTATTCAGAAAAAGGCATAAATTCTAGTTACTATCTTCATATATTAACGATCACGGATTATAACTCCCTGTGATTGCATAAGAAACAGCCCTTTGATGCCCATAGTTGACCGTCTCTTGGTTTCTATAGTGGAAGATACAGAGGGCTGTTTTTATGTTATTTTGACAATAAAATTTCTTATTTATAATAATTATAAAAAAATAATCTTTATAATCTTGACTTTGCGAAGTGTGGATGATAACATTTTATTAGTACTTGAGAACAAGTATCAAATTGATTAATGACAGGACAAGCACTAGTGTGTATCCTGATGATGAGCAATCCATATGGTTGCTTACATAATCTCAAAGGAGGAATTTTTAGTTATGGCAGAACGTTTGGTTGGTAGACCAGCACCAGATTTCGCAATGGAAACAGTATCAGGAGATGGACAAGATTTTGGTTCCGTTAAGCTGTCGGATTACCGTGGCAAATGGCTCGTATTCTTCTTTTATCCTTTGGACTTCACTTTTGTGTGCCCAACTGAAATCACAGCTTTGAGCGATGCTGCTGAGCAATTCAAAGCTTTGGATACAGAAATTCTTGGCGTGAGCGTAGACTCCGTGCACAGCCACAAAGCATGGATCAACACACCAAAAGACAGCAACGGTCTTGGACAATTGAACTTCCCACTGGCTTCTGATATCACGAAGCAAGTGGCTAAAGATTATGGCGTTCTGATCGAAGAAGAGGGCGTAGCATTGCGCGGTCTGTTCATCATCGATCCAGAAGGCGAATTGAAATACCAAGTAGTCAACCACAATGATGTAGGTCGCAGTGTTGAAGAGACACTTCGTGTACTGCAAGCACTTCAATCCGGCGGATTGTGTGCAATGAACTGGAAACCAGGCGACAACAACCTGTAAGCCGGGTTTACTTGAACGGTTGATGTTTAAGCCCTCATCCCATTCGGGATTGAGGGCTTTTTGCAACCTTTTTCAATAAAAGGACGTTTAGTTAATATAGGTGTTTGAACAAGCTCTGAGGCGTGTTAATAATGTATTAGAAGAATGCATTATTTTTTTATAAGAGGAAAAAGGAATTGAAGGCTTGTAAGGCGAATAGGGTATGGGAACCCGGTAAATATTACGCGGTGATCCACATTTATAATTAGGTTATGAATATGATACAATGTCTGAACGATTCCCTTTCGGAAGTTTTGAAGTGCACGGGATAAGAAATGAATACATCCTGGCACCTAATAAGGAGGGTGAACAAAAATGAGTTACTGTTGTGGGGCAAGTATGGTAGGAACGAAGGGAACGCTGAAGCATTACCGCACCCAGGTTCATAATGTTCCCCTGCTGTTTTGTCCGGTATGTCACCGGGTTGAGGTGCATTACAAGGTCGAAAATGAATATGAGATTCTTGCAGAATATGCACATGGTGATGGGGCCTCTGAAATTGATTTTCAAGACTATGTGACTGAAGACGAGGATGCCATCTTCGAAAACTGCATCAATCGCGAAAGTGAAGATGCGATGGTGATCGTCCAACGTCAGATCGACATGTCATTGGATTTGCTAAGACTCGCCAAAGAAATGAAAGATGAGAAATGGGAGAGCGAATTGAAACGCCGACTTGCTGTCATGAGTCAACGAAAATTGAAAATTCAGCATAACAAGACCGGGCTATAGATTGGGGTTAAGATGGTCGAGAGAAACGAAAATTACTAAAAAATTACTAAACGAAGCTGATTCTTCATTAGGATGAGGAGGCTTCGTTTTTTTGTATTTTTTAAACAGTTTTTTGGATTTTTTGCAAAATAATTTCCATTCGACACTTTCTCTGATTGACTCTCTTCCCTAAATTTGTCTATGATAAAAACAGACTTGCGAAAGAGGCGGAGCAAAGTAAAGGGTTTTCGTTTGGGAATTGGACAAGGTTAGAAAGGAACAAAACGTATATGATTTTTCCGGACTCGCTGTTCAGGTTATCCGGATTAGACCAGCTTGCGTTCCGGATATACCATCCATATTTTCGGCTCAGCCCCCTAATGAAAGGGACCCGGTAATCAACAATATAATCGGCCCTTCCTGTTTCTGTGATGATATGATGTCCGAACGGCAAAGTTTATCATTTACGTGAAAAGGAGGAACCTGAAGTGATTAGTGAATTTCAGGATACAGCGCCTCAACGAACGGATGTGCTTTCACACGTGCATCTGGATAACAATAAGTATGAGAACGTGCTGGAACACATGGATAGTGGGATCATGCTGTTTGACAATCACGGTATCTTGACGTTTATTAACGTTCAGATGGCTAAGCTGCTGGAACTACCCAGAAATTTGGTGAGTGGCTGCACATTAATGAAACTTCTGCGTTTGCCACAGATGAGTCGATTCAAGAAAAAGAAAATTTTACGCATTTATCGGGAAACCATTTTCCATCGTAAGCGTTATCATGAGTTGACGGACGAGAACGGAAGGCATTGGTTAGTTACGGTTACTTATGGTGATCAGATGGATGGTGATTTTCTATTTAGTGTCAAGGATGTATCGGATTACAAGCAGATCGAACAGACTGCCTATCAAAACGATAAACTTGCTATGCTCGGGCGTATCTCCGCATCCATTGCCCATGAGATTCGTAATCCGTTAACGGCCATTCGTGGATTTATTCAGCTACTTCGTCCTCATCTGCTGCAGCTAGGCAAAGACGAGTATGCACGGATCATATTAACAGAGATTGACAGGGCCAATGACATTATCTATGAATTTCTGAATTCCTCCAAACCTTCGGCTCCGCAAAAAACAGTCATGAAGGTAGAGTCTCTGCTTAAAGAGGTCGTTCTGCTAACAGAGAGTGAAGGATTAATGAAAGGGTGCGAAATCCTGCTGGAGGTGGAAGATACTCCACTTAATGTGTCCATCGATGTAAAACAGATCAAACAGGTCATTCTGAATATGGTCAAGAATGCAATGGACGCGATCGAAGAAGTTGGTGAAGAATATACAGGTATGATTCGGATCAAGACAACTACCGAGAATAATTTTGTGCAGATTACCATCGCTGATAATGGTCGTGGGATGGATCACAATACATTAGTGCGTCTATTTGATCCTTTTTTCACCACTAAAGAGAGTGGAACAGGCCTGGGCCTTTCTGTAAGCTACCGTATTATAAAAAATCATGGAGGCACGATCTCTGTCAATAGCCAGAAGGGTGAAGGCACCAGCTTTATGATTAAGCTTCCGTTGGTGTACTGACACAAATGATGTTAGAAGGGATCGGTATCTCGCCGATTCCTTTGTTTTTGTTGGTACGATTAGGGTTATAGTTAGAAATGAATGCGAATACATATGCATCGCGGAAGGATGGGATTACGATGAATGTTAAGGATATGGAAAGCATGAACGAACGATTGGTAGAGCATGTAGGCAATGTGATTGTGGGTAAAGCTCATACAATGGAACTAATTATGACTGCGATTATTGCCTCAGGTCATGTCCTATTGGAAGATGTTCCTGGTACAGGGAAGACCATTCTTGCCAAATACATGGCTTCTTCGCTAGACTGCACATTTCAACGGATACAGTTCACACCTGACTTGTTGCCTTCCGATTTAACGGGCATTCATTTTTTTAATCAGAAATCAGGAGATTTTGAATTCAGACCTGGCCCTCTGTTTGCAAATCTTGTACTAGCAGATGAGATTAACCGTGCAACACCGCGGACGCAGTCCAGCTTGCTCGAATGTATGGAAGAACGTCAAATCAGCATTGATGGTTCAACGAGACAGCTTGAAAGGCCATTTATTGTTATCGCCACCCAGAACCCGGTAGATAATCAGGGAACATTCCCGTTACCGGAAGCACAGATGGACCGATTTATGATGAAGATTGGTATGGGGTATCCAACCGGAGAAGAGAGTGTCGAGATCCTGAGAAGAACAGTTGCTAATCTCTCTATCGAGGATCTATCTATGGTTATCACTCGTGAACAGCTTTTGAAAGCACAGGAAACGTACAGAAATGTCGTTGTAAACGAAGATCTCATGCGTTATATCGTTCAGCTGACTGAAGCGACCAGACAACATGCTGAAGTGTCGCTTGGCGTGAGTCCACGCGGTGCACAAGCCCTTTTAAAAGCTGCTCAGGCCTGGGCTGCACTTCATGGGAGAGATTATGTTGTACCAGATGATATTAAAATACTGGCAGAACCTGTGCTGGCTCACCGTCTAGTATTCCGTAATCGGATCAGACAACAGGAAGGACTAGCGGAGCAGATCATTCAACAGATTCTGAGCCAAATTGAGGTACCAACCGAGACACTTTCGACAGGCGGGCGTTAGGCTTATGGCACTTCTATGGCTTGTCGTTGTTGGGAGCTTGGTCATTGTATTACATGGTATATGGTTTGGCCGTCCGGTGTTACGGAAGCTCAAGTACAGTAGACAGTTCAGTAAGACACGGTGCTACGCTGGTGATGAACTAGAGATGATTGAGACGATATCCAATGAAAAGCGAGTATCCGTTCCCTGGCTCAGACTTGAGGCCATGATGCCTGCGTCATTTGTGTTTCGCTCGGGCTCCGGCATGGATATCAGTCAAGGTAATATTTATCAGAACCATAAAAGTGTGTTTACATTAAAACCCTATAATCGAATTACACGTACACATCCGTTCGTGTGCTCCACACGTGGTGTATATACGATGGATACAGCTACCATGACCGGAGGAGACTTGTTTGGTGTATGGCGTTCCACGAAGCTGGTACCCGTGCAGATGTCGATGATTGTGTATCCTTCATTGGTGAACATCGATGATATGCCTGCGATATATCAGATCTGGCAAGGAGAAGTGGAGGTTACCCGCTGGATTGTAGAGGACCCATTTCTCATTCTGGGCGTGCGGCCTTATGGAGCAGGTGACCCGATGAATCGAATTCATTGGAAAGCGAGCGCGCGAACAGGAGAACTTCAGGTGTACAAGCAAGGTTGGACGGCAGATCCGCAGTCCTGGATTGTGGTTAATGTACAGGACTCAGCCGAGATGTGGAGTGTAGTGACTAAGCCTGAGCTGATTGAGAAGGCACTTCGCTACGCTGCTACTGCAGCTGTGGATACGATTGGCAGAGGGCTACCTGCTGGATTTGCGCATAACGGCTACCGTGTAGGGGCAGGCCGTGAAGTGCTTCGCATTGAACCGGATTACGGCACACCTCATCTGGAACGAATACTGGAAGCCATGGCTGAGACCGAGTTGAAATGTTTGGTGCCCATGGAGCAGTTTTTGCAAGATGAAGTACGATTGAATGAGGAAGAGCAACAGATCCGCAGTTATTTGTTGATTACCTCATATGTCTCTGCAGCCATGGAGCATGAGATTGGTCGATTACATGATCAAGGACACCGTGTAACCATTTTACCTGTAGAGCAGCTGAAACGGAGTGTAGGGGCGGTGGGGGCATGATTGAAAATGAAAACGATGAAATGAAGCGAACTCCTGTCTTTTCGATGCTGGCTGTTCCGTTCATTGCTATCTATCTGTTTCCGATCTTCACGATGACATCGATATTTTCCAAGATGTATTTTCCTTATCTTTTATTCGGGTTATTTGTACTGGCAGGTTGGTTTGGTCAATGGATTCGGCTTCGATTGACAAGCTTCGTAGAGAAAAACACATTTTCTCGAGGTCTGACAGCCATTGTTGCTGGCATTCTGTTCACAATGGTTCTCGGTCTATTGATGACTCTTTCAATTCCAGAGATCATTACGATTGGAGCTGGAGGATGCATTGCGACGTATATAAGCCTGAATTTGGATCCTGCTATGCGTACCATGAGTCTATGGCGTCTACAGATTACGGGAACAATTAGTGCTATTGTGCTTACGATTGTGCCAACTCAGATCGAATTTATGCAATCGATGGAAGTGTATTCATTCTATATTTATGCTGCTGGTGCCATTAGCTTTTGGTTTTGGATTGTCGGTCAATACAGGGCACAGCTGGATCGGGCGGTGCTTAACGATGGTAAACGCAGGCTTGTGCTAAAACAATTTACACGGGCCAATCATCGGCGGATCACATGGATGTTGATCATTATCGCGGGTATCGGTGCTTTTCCCAGTCTTGCTGCCTGGCTTGCGCCGTTGCGAGATCGTCTGCTTGCGTGGATCAGAGGCCTATTTGATGTTTCTTCAGTAGAGCCTCCACCTACTCCTGAGATGCCCAATGAGCCAATGAGCCTGCCAGATGAGTTAAGAGGAGAGCCATCGGAGCCTTCTGTATTATGGGACATCCTTGGCTGGATTGTTTTGGGGGCAGCAGCGGCTTTAATCCTGTGGCTTCTGATCAGGCTGGGCAGAACAATCATGGACAAACTGACGGAGCGGTTCAAGGAAATGTTACGGCCGGTGCAGAAGAAGCAAGAACCGAGATCAGAGTATGTGGATATTAGTGAAACACTGGAAGTGCCAACCAAAGTCCGTAAGCGTTGGTTTCGAAAAAAGGAGCCTGTGCCAGCTCAATCTGCAGACCGTATTCGATATTACTATCGAACATGGGTGAGTTTTGCTATGAAGCGTGGATTTCAGATTGAAAAATCGGATACACCATTAGAAGTAGCAGAGACGATTAAGAAAGGTCTTGGAAAGCAGGAGGAGCTTGCTGAGGCAGAACTGGCTAGAATTCTTCCTATAGCATATAACGCTGTGCGCTATGGTGAGAAAGTTGATGATCCGGATGTGGTTGAGATGGACCGAATCTGGAAATCTTACCGTAAATAAGCCCGGAATCCCTTTACTTTTCTTGTCACGTTCAAGTATCATGAGAGGAATACACAAGTTGGTCAGAAAAGGAGCAGACATTAATGAAGACAAATCATTGCAAAATTGTAGATTGTACTATCCGTGATGGTGGATTGGTGAATAATTGGGATTTTAGCGTCGAATTTGTTCAAAAGCTGTATGCAGGACTGAACGAAGCTGGCGTTGATTATATGGAAATTGGCTACAAAAACTCGCCGAAGTTGCTGAAAGGCTCTGAAGATGCAGGACCATGGCGCTTTCTGAATGATGATTTTCTTCGTAAAGTGATTCCGCAAAAAGGCAATACGAAATTGTCTGCACTTGTTGATGTAGGGCGTGTAGACGAGAATGATATTTTGCCACGCAGTGAGAGTATGCTCGATCTGATTCGCGTAGCTTGTTACAGCAAAGACGTGGACAAGGCGCTTGCACTTGTTCAAACATTCCATGATCGTGGTTATGAAACAACAATAAATATTATGGCTCTCTCTAATGTTATGGAGAATGAATTGTTAGAAGCTTTTGAATTAATTAAAGAAAGTTCAGTAGATGTGGTATACATTGTAGATTCCTATGGTAGCTTGGATCATAACGATGTAAAATATCTGGTGGAGAAGTTCAAGACACATCTTCCGAACAAACGTCTTGGGGTGCACACGCATAACAACATGCAGCTTGCATTCTCCAATACACTGGTGGCAGCTGAGCTAGGCGTAGAACTACTCGATGCGTCTGTATATGGTATGGGACGCGCGGCAGGAAACTGTCCGACGGAGTTGCTGGTAGCTCATTTGAAAGGGACGAAATATAACTTGCGTCCGGTTCTCGACGTATTGGAACAACTTATGGTTCCTCTCAGAGAAAAAGAAGAGTGGGGTTACATTCTGCCTTATATGATTACAGGTGCATTGGACGAGCATCCACGTTCGGCGATGGCTCTTCGCTCATCGGAGGACAAAGACAAAGTTGTTGACTTCTATGATAAACTGACAACGCCCGAAGTAAACTTCGATAAATAAAAATAGTCTGAAATACGAATATATATTTTAGAAAACATGGTCTCTTATCAGAGGCCATGTTTTTAGTTCTTTGTACCTTCTTTTTAATCATTGTTGTGATCATATATTCCTAGAAGGGACTAATTTTCAGTTCACTAATACGGGTTTAAATGTTATTATGTACCAGAAAGCACATGGTTGAAACGGAATTAACCAGTGGTCAATGTATATATTTGTCGAAATGTGTAATATACTTTGGTGACATAATGAACATAATCTGGAGTTACACGTATTTGAGGATAGCAATCCCAGGAAGGAAAACGTGGTATGAAGGTTAAAATGCAAGGTCAGAGTCAAATAGGTTTGGTCGCCATCGTTGGTGTACTATTATTTCTTGCAAGTCAGTGGTTTCGTTCTTATTCAGGCTCTGATCTGTTCATTTCGAGCTATCCGGTTATAACGCTTATCGGCGGATTCGCTGCAACAGCTGCCTGTATTGGGATCTATAATCAAAGCTGGTTGTTTCAAACTCAAAAGTTGACATTGCGCAGAGTGTTATTAACAACACTTTTCTTAATCATAGGTTTATTTGAATTAGTACATATCCTTGCATTCGCAGAGGAAGTTCCCCATAGAGCGTTGATGGAATCCAATTTTTCCTTAATGATGTCAACGATGGGATCAATGGTTTGTTCGGTGGGTCTGTTAATTATATATGCTTTGAAAGAGAAACAAGTTGCATTACCGCGTAAATTTTTTCTCTTCAGCACTACAATTGGTATTTTTCTGATTTTGTACATCTGTTCGATCCAACAGTGGGGGATCATGCCTGAACTGTTAGATGGTCATCTGCTCGGCAAAGTATTCACTCGTATGCATTTGATGGCAGGTGTGTTATATCTTTTCGGAATTTTGTTCTTATATATGCAGTGGAAAAAAACGAAGAACGCTGATCTACCGCCCATATTATGTGGTTTACTCTGTTTTTTGTTTAGTCAAAGTTATTTTGTAGTCTCAACTACAGTGGATGATCTTAATCTATTGTTTGGTATGCTTAGCAAGTGTATGGGATACTTCTTTGTCCAGAAAGGGCTTTACGCTTCAGTAATTGATACACCTTTTCGACAGCAACAGGCGGCTGAAGCGAAAATGAATTATATTGCACATCATGATGATGTTACGGGGCTTCCGAATCGTCGGCGCCTTAGTCAGCGGCTTCAGCTCATGATGGATGATGCTACCTTAGACGAAAAGCTCGTTGGTGTACTGGTGCTGAATATTAATCGTTTCAAAACCATTAATGATTCACTTGGACAACAAGCAGCTAATCGGGTTCTGCGGCAGGTTGGGCGACGTTTGAATCAATCCTCTCTTCCGGGAGAAGAAGTGTTTGGGCTAGGTAGAGACGAGTTTGCGCTGACCATGACAGATTTTCACAGCACAGATATCGCGCTGCGCCGAACGAGAACAATCTTGCAACTTTTTGAAAAACCGGTGTTGGTCGATGGAAACGAGTATCACCTCACCCTCGGCATCGGCATGGCGATCTTCCCTTATGACGGGGAGACTCCACAAGAGATCATCCAGAATGCAGACACGGCTCTGCATAATGCGAAAGAACAGGGAATCGAACTGAACCGGTACGCGCATGCCATGCAGATGAAAGCCCAGGAGCGCTTGCAACTTGAAAATGATCTGCGTAAAGCACTCGCCCGGGGCCAGTTTTATCTGGTGTATCAACCTCAGGTGAATTTGCAAAGTGGCCTGGTTGTGGGGATGGAAGCTCTGGTGAGGTGGCAGCATCCGCTAAGGGGAACGGTGTCTCCGGCAGAGTTTATCCCACTGGCTGAGGAGAGTGGACTGATTGTCCCTCTTGGGGAATGGGTGTTACGTCAGGCGTGTATGCAGAACAAGCTATGGCAGGAAGCTGGATATCGTAAGTTGTGTGTGTCCGTCAACCTTTCAATGAGACAGCTCAGACACTCCCATCTCCTCGATAGTATTAACACGATCCTCAGCGATACGGGACTTGAACCGGCTTGGCTGGAACTGGAGATTACCGAAAGCATGACGTTCGACAAGGACCGCGCTTTTGAGCAGCTTCATAAAATCAAGGAGATTGGTGTACATATCAGTATAGATGACTTTGGCACAGGGTACAGTTCATTACATTACCTCAAAGACTTGCCGATTGACAGGCTCAAGATTGACCGTTCATTCGTCAATGAAATTATGGAAGACAGTAATAATGCAGCCATTGTATCAACGATCACGTCGATGGCGCACCATCTGCAATTAAAAGTTACCGCTGAGGGAGTAGAGAACGAGGAACAATTGATGTTCCTGCGCAAGCAGCATTGTCATGAGGCACAAGGGTTCTTTTTTAGCAAACCGATTGAGGCGTTAGACTTTGAAAGAAGGTTTCTGGCAGATGTAGATAAACCCACGGGATAACGGCAGCAGGGGCGCGAGAGCGTTCCTGCTTTTTTTGACATCTTCGTTTATGGAAAAAAATCGCAAATACACCTTGCGCGCTAGTGCAAAGCATGATATATTATTTTTGTAAAATCACTGTTAACTTCCTCTGGAATTTAACGGGACGTAGCTCAGCTTGGTAGAGCACCTGGTTTGGGACCAGGGGGTCGCATGTTCAAATCGTGTCGTCCCGATCATTAATCATGCGGGTGTAGTTCAATGGTAGAACTTTAGCCTTCCAAGCTAATAGCGTGGGTTCGATTCCCATCACCCGCTTAACCGTAGTACCCGAAACCCTTGCCTCAAGGGTTTTTCTTTTTGTCCGAATTAAAGATGCCAAGATTGTTGCATCCTGACCTTTGCTTTTTTTCAAAGATCTGGTACAATAACGGAGAATTGATACTACACATGAATGAGAGGTAACCATACGTCCCATGAAGTAAGACACATGAAGTGAACCCCAGTGAACTGCAGATTGATATTGACGCAGTCAGCCGAGCGGCTGAGCAATGAGGGGATTCGTGTGTCCAAATTCAGCTATGGGAAAAGTATGGAACTAGCAGGCTTTACAGCTTGTAAGTACCCTTATTAGGGTTTCTTTGTTCATGCTATGTTTAATCTCATACCTGTATTCTGAACGCTTGATTCCATAACAATTGCTAAATCGCCGGCTGATGCCAGCGATTTTTTTGTTTTTTGTTCAGGAAAGGATGAGGACTCATGATGACATTGGTACGCTTGCATGAAGTATCAAAAGAATGGAACGGTATTGAATTGTTCGCAGGATTGAACTTGGAAATCAACGAAGGCGAACGACTCGCCATCTTAGGCCGTAATGGATGCGGCAAAACAACACTTTTACGCATGATACTTGGCGAAGAGCAAGGTGGTGGACGTATTGACCGTCATCTTCCGTTACCCGAATGGGGGTTTATGCGACAACGTTCTGAGGTACCAAATGCATTAAAGGTGCTGGATGCTGTACGCCGGGAAAGTGGACGTATTGACGAGATTAAGCGAAACTTGGATGAATTAGAACGCCGATTGAGCGATGCTGATGCTGCCGGAAATGCCAACTTACTTGACGAATATGCCCGTTCATTGGAAGAATATGAGCAATTGAATGGATACATGTGGGAAACCGAAGTGGAGAAGGTATTGACCCGTATAGGGTTAACCGCAGAACACTGGAGCAGGCCCTATCACTCACTCAGCGGTGGCCAGAAAACGAAAGCAAGGCTTGCTGGACTGTTGGTTAGCAAGCCCAAGTTCCTGATTCTGGATGAACCGACCAACCATCTGGATGAGGAGAGCATGCGCTGGTTGGAAAACTGGTTATCTGCATACGAAGGGACGGTCCTGTTTGTATCCCATGACCGAACATTTATTGATCGGGTGGCGACCAGTGTCATTGAATTCAGCCCGGACCAATTGAAAAAATATAAAGGTGGATATACGGATTATAAAGCGCATAAAGACCGGGAGTTAAAGGAACAAGAGACGTTATATCGCAAGCAACAGTTGGAGCGAAAGGCACTGGAGGAAACGATTCGCAATTACCAGGAGTGGTTTCATAAGGCCCACAAAGCTGCACCTGATCAGGAAGTGAAGATCACTCAGAGTTTTTACAAGGCCAGAGCCAACAAAAATATTTCACGTTACCATGCCAAACAGAAGCAGCTGGAACGACTGGAGAATGAGCGGGTGGATAAACCGCGTGAAGCCGCCAAATTGAACATGGAACTCCAGATGAGCTCGATCGGGGCAAGGCAGCTTCTTGCGCTGGAAGAAGTAAGTTTTTCGTATAATCCTGCGCAGTCATTTCTTTGCGATTTGCGAATTGCCGTAGAGCGCGGGGATCGGCTCGCGGTTCGCGGACCGAACGGGACGGGGAAGAGCACGCTGCTGAAATTAATGATTGGTGAGCTACAGCCCTCGCAGGGAAAAGTGAATCGCCATCCACAGCTCAGCATCGGTTACTTCTCACAAGAGCTTGAAGGTTTACCAGAGGGTGCAACGTTGCTAGACAGCTTACTGGTTCTTCCTTCCATGACACAGAGTGCTGCACGGACTATTCTGGGATGTTTTTTATTTTCGAGAGAAGATGTGTTCAAACGTATTGGCGACTTGAGCATGGGAGAGAAGTGTCGCGTTGCTTTCCTGAGACTGTATTTCGGCGGTGCCAATCTGCTAGTGCTGGATGAGCCAACCAATTACTTGGACATTGACACCCAGGAAGTGATGGAGAATGTGTTAAAAGAGGCTTCTGGCGCACTGGTTATTGTGTCCCACGACCGGATGCTGATTCGATCTCTGGCGAATCGCCTATGTGACCTGAAGCCGGACGGAACGATATCACTCTTCGAGGGCGGTGTGGCAGATTGGGAGCAATCGGTGAAACTACGGGAGTCTGCACTGGATACCCGTGATTCGGATGACGAACGTCTGAGGCTAGAGATGCGGCTATCCGAATTGCTCTCTCCGTTAAGTTCTGTGGGAACAGAACGAGACCGCCTTAAGGTAACCGAGCCTGCGATCGAGATGGAGGAAGCAGCCGAGATTCGTGCGATTCAGCACCGATTGAAAGAGTTGACAAAGCAAGATACATCTTCAACATAGCCTGATGACATGCTTGCTATTTTGCCGTGTTTTGCATATAATAATGAACGATCATCGATCAATTGTATCGATAAAGGTTTTAATTGAACAAACGTGGTGATGGAGACAAGTAAGCAGTGCCTCTGGACAGGGAGGAAGCGCCGTAGATTGAGAGCGTTTCTGTAGAACCAGGCTGCTGAAATTCACTCCGGAGCGGTTCCCTGAACTTGATGATGTGTGTAGGCACAGCGAAGACAGTAGGGGCAAACGGTTAACGGTCGTTATTCCGTACAGAGTGAGACAGAACGTGTTGCATTGCATGATACGATGTGACAACGGGAGTCTAACAAGGGTGGTACCACGGTCTTTTCGTCCCTTTTGGGGAGAAAAGGCCTTTTTTTGTTGCAATTACAGCACATTAAGGAGGCAATTACACATGAAAGAACGTTTAGAAGCTTTGAAGATCGAAGCGCTGGAACAGTTGTCTGGCGTGAACGATCCGCAGGCGCTTGGTGATCTGCGTGTAAAGTACTTGGGGAAAAAGGGTGCGTTAACTGAAATTTTGCGCGGTATGGGTGCGCTGAGTGCTGAGGAGCGTCCAGTCATTGGGCAAGTAGCCAACGATGTTCGTGGAGCCATTGAAGAAGTCATCGACCGCAAGCAGGAGCAGTTCCAGAAGGAAGAGACTGCGAAGCGACTTCAATCAGAGAAGATTGACGTGACTTTGCCGGGACGTCGCGGACGTCAAGGCGGACTGCATCCACTGACGAAAGTGGTGCAGGAGATCGAAGATATTTTCATCGGTATGGGATACCGTGTTGCGGAAGGTCCTGAGGTGGAAATGGACTATTACAACTTTGAAGCGCTGAATCTGCCAAAGAATCATCCGGCACGCGATATGCAGGATTCCTTCTATGTTACTGAAGATCTGCTGATGCGTACACACACTTCTCCGGTACAGGTACGTACGATGCAAAGCATGAAAGGTGAAGTGCCAGTCAAGGTCATCTGCCCAGGTAAAGTATACCGTCGTGATGATGATGATGCGACGCACTCCTTCCAGTTCCATCAGGTAGAAGGCCTTGTTATTAGCGAAAATATCCGTATGAGTGACCTGAAAGGAACGTTGCTGCAGTTTGTGCGTGAGATGTTCGGGGCCCACACGGAGATTCGTCTGCGTCCAAGCTTCTTCCCGTTCACCGAGCCAAGTGCAGAAGTGGATGTAACTTGTGTACAATGCGCCGGCAGCGGCTGCCGGGTCTGCAAGCAAACAGGCTGGCTTGAAATTTTGGGCGGCGGCATGGTTCATCCAAAAGTGCTTGAGATGGGCGGATATGATCCGGAGAAATACAGTGGTTTCGCCTTCGGTATGGGGGTAGAGCGGATCGCGATGCTGAAGTACGGCATTGATGACATCCGTCATTTCTACAACAGTGACCTGACTTTCCTGAAACAATTCGGACGGTTGTAATTAGATTGAGCGCCACACTAATAAATAGATTAAGGAAGTGAACGTGCATGAGAGTATCGACAGATTGGCTGTCTGATTATATTGCCCTTGAAGGTGTCACACCGCAGGAGCTGGCTGAGAAAATTACGCGTGCAGGGATTGAAATTGATGTAGTGGAGAACCGCAACCAGGGCGTAAACAAGGTCGTTGTCGGTTATGTGAAGAGTAAGGAGAAACATCCAGATGCGGACAAACTGAATGTCTGTGTGATTGATGCAGGCCAAGAGGAAGAGTTACAGATCGTCTGCGGCGCGAAAAATGTGGATGCGGGTCAAAAGGTAGCGGTAGCTCTCGTGGGCGCGAAGCTTCCTGGTGGTCTGGATATCAAAAAGGCGAAGCTGCGCGGCGTTGTATCGCTCGGTATGATCTGCTCCGCCAAAGAGCTTGGCATGAACGATAAATTGCTGCCTAAAGATCAGCAAGAAGGTATCCTTGTTCTGCCGGAAAACACAGAGATTGGCACACCAATTAGCCAGGTGCTGGGTCTGGATGATCATGTGCTAGAGCTGGATCTGACACCGAACCGTTCTGACGCTTTGAGTATGCGTGGTGTAGCATATGAAGTGGGAGCCATTCTGGGACGTGAAGTGATGTTGCCGAATCCGAAAGATCAGTTGGTCGAAGCTGGCGATGAAGCGGCTAATCATATTTCTGTAGCGATCAAAGCACAGGAGCAATGCAGCCACTACGCGGCTCGTTATGTGACTGGTATCAAGCTGGGCGCTTCCCCGCTCTGGATGCAAAACCGTCTTATGGCAGCAGGTGTGCGTCCGATTAATAATATCGTAGATATTACGAATTATGTGATGCTTGAATATGGTCAGCCATTGCATGCGTTCGATGCAGATAAGCTGGAAAACGGCCGCATTGAAGTTCGCATGGCCCATGAAGGCGAAACGATTGTGACGTTGGATGGTCAGGAGCGCAAACTGGAGCCGCATATGCTGCTCATTACCGATGGCGTGAAGCCTGTCGCCATCGCTGGGGTTATGGGCGGTGAAAATTCCGAGGTATCGGAAGGCACCGTGAATCTTTTGCTGGAGTCCGCCAAGTTCGATGGCGGAACCGTTCGGAAGACGTCGCGCCAACTGGGGCTGCGTTCCGAAGCAAGCTTGCGTTTTGAAAAAGAGGTAGACCCGGGGGCGGTCATTACGGCTCTGGATCGTGCGGCTGAACTCATTCAGCGTTATGCGTCTGGCCAAGTACACCAAGGCATTGTTCAGGCTGGCGTAGAAGCTTCCGAGAAGCGTGTCATTCAACTGTCTCTGAACAGATTGAACCGTTACCTGGGAACGGATCTGTCTATGCTTGAGGTGAAAACGATCTTTGCACGTTTGAATTTTGTGTGTGGTGATGCGGAGCAGGGCGTTCTTGATGTCGAAGTGCCAACGCGCAGAGGGGATATCACCCTGGATGTGGATCTGTTTGAAGAGGTTGCCCGGCTGTACGGATACGACAACATTCCAACCACATGGATTGAAGGTCCGACTACACCAGGGGCATATACGCGTCCTCAGGCCATTCGTCGTACGATCCGTGGAGTCATGTCGGGTAGCGGTTGGCAGGAGATGATCAGTTATTCCTTTGTTCATCCGGACAAAGCTGTGCTGTTCCCTGCATTGACACAAGGAAGCAAAGTCGTTAAATTGGCTATGCCGATGAGCGAGGATCGCAGTGTGCTGCGTACGAGCATTTTGCCACAGATGCTGGATGCTGCTGTATACAACATGAATCGGAAGCAGGATTCACTCGCTGCGTTTGAAATCGGAAGTGTATTCTTCACAGAGGAAGAGAAACTGACCAAGCAACCGCATGAAATTCCGGTACTGGCACTGCTCCTTACAGGTAACCGTGCAGCGCAGCAATGGAATGTTGGAGCAGAGAAAGTGGATTTCTTTGACATCAAAGGTGCACTTGAGAACTTGTTTGCATACTTGGGGCTGGAGCAGCGAATTCGTTACGTAGCGAATAGTCCGGAAGGGTTCCATCCAGGGCGTTCTGCCTCCGTATATCTGGATGGCAAAGAGGGCAACGAAGGCACATTGATCGGTACACTTGGTCAATTGCATCCAGAACTACAACAGCAATATGATCTGAACGATGTTTATGTTGCTGAAATCGCTCTTGAAGCAATCTATGAGGAAGCAGATGCGGATATCCGTTATCGCGAGCTTCCACGCTTCCCGGCAGTGGAACGGGATATTGCGGTAGTCGTAAACAAGGACATTGAGGCGGGTGATATGCTTCGCACCATCCGTGAATCCGCAGGGGAACTATTGCAGACGGTACAGGTATTCGATGTGTTCACAGGTAGCAAATTAGGTGAAGACAAGAAAAGCGTGGCCATGGCTCTGGTATACCGGAATCGTGAGCGCACGCTGACCGATGAAGAGATTACTGAAGTCCATGCCCGTGTGGTAGCACGTCTGGAAGAGCAATTTAACGCAGAATTGCGTAAATAGGACGGAAGTCAATTTTTTGAACAAAGATTAGCAGGAATTGCTTGAAGTCACATCGAATCCTTAGCATTAGAGGATCGATGTGACTTTTTTGTCATGACAGCTTAGAATCAACATACAGACTTGAAGGAGGGCACAACTGTGACTACACCTGATCGTACACGCGTCACCGTAGAGATCTACGGGACTTCCTATAAACTGGTTGGCAGCAGTGCCGACTATATGAAACAAGTAGCTAATCTGGTAGATGAGCGCATGAGCGCTATCTCCAAAAGTCATTCACGTTTGGATACACCGCGCATTGCTGTACTTGCGGCTGTACATATGGCTGAACAGTCTCTTCAGACGCAAGAAATCCGAAACGAACTCAAAATGCTTACTGGAGAACGAACAGAATTACGAAATGAAATCAATCGGTTAAACGCCATTCAGAGTGAACATCAAAAAGAATTGCAGCAACGCGACCAGTCGATCGCCGAGGTGAAGCAGCAGAAAAATGAGGTGGAGCAGGCTTTGCAGAAGCTCGCCTCAGAGAAACAGGCCGAAATCTCGAAGCTGAATCGTTTATTGGAGCAGGAGCGCAGCCAGATGAAAGAGCAAATGCAGAAACTGCAAGCTCAAACGGCTGCACAACTTAAAGAGGCAGAAGCCAGGGGCGCAGCACGTGTAAAAGAAGCAGAAGACAAGGCGGCAAGTCAGCTCAAGCAGCTACAGACGCAGTCTGCTGCGCAGCTTAAAGAAGCCCAGCAACATGCTGCAAGAGAGCTGCAACAGGTGCAGGCCAAAGCGGCAGCCCAATATAAAGAATTGCAGGACAGAAGCGCAGCGCAATTGAAAGAGGTAGAGCGTAAGGCCGTTGCCGAACGTCAAAAAGTGGAAGCTCAGGCAGCAGAGCAAGTACAGGCAGCCAGAGAAGAAGCGGAATCGGCAATTTTGTCCGAACTAGAGCAGGCTGAAGACAAATTGAAGCAGGTGCAGAAGGAGGCAACTCTTCAATATGATAAGCTGCAAGAACAGATGAATCAGCGTTTGGAACAAGCGCAGCAAGAGAGAGACGCGCTTGCAGCTCAAGCGAAGCAGGAGCAAGAAACGTTGCAGCTTGAAGCGGAACAGAAGCTTCAAACCGCCATGGAGCAGCTAAAAGTGGAATTCACAGCCCGTTCAGAACAATCCGAACTGGAATGGATGGAGAAAGAGTCAATACTTGAAGAACAACTAAAAGCAGAACAAGAGGCGTCAGCTTCCCGTGCCGCAGAGATCGCAGCTGTTGCTGAGGAACGACTTAAACAAGAGCAGGACAAGCTGAAGCGTCAGCTCGAGCATGAACGTGCACAAGCATCTGCTCGACTTGCAGAGATCAATGAACAGTTGGTAGAGGTTCGTCAACAGCTCAAACAGGCGCAAGAGACGGTTTCCGAACAGGAACAGCTGCTGCAGGCAGAACGTACTCAAGTGGAGTCGTTGCAACAGGAGCAGAAGGCTCGCACACAGGAGCTGGAGATGCAATCACGTCGCATTGCTGAGCTTCAGCAGCAGCTCGATCAGCTGAAAGAAGACAGCATGAAGCTTCAAAACAAACTTCGCGAAACGGAGCAGTCGTTGAATCAGGCTCGTGAGTCCCAGCAGCAGTGGCAAGATCAGTACAATGAAGCGGTGGATCGTGAAACGGCGATCACAGCTCAGCTTCACAAACTTCAAGAACAGCATGTCCAGCTTGAGCAGGATGCACAGCATCTCCTTGAGGCAGAAGCTAAGTCTGAAGAGGAACAGCGTAGACTGCAAAAAGTTCTTGAGCAAGCTCATGCCGCAGTACGCACTTTGCAAAATGAAATCACTGCCCTCACGGAGAGTGAACAATCTTGGAAAGAACTTGCTGAACAGCGACTGGCTGACATTGGTGATCTGGAGAATCAGATTCTGGAGGCAACCGAACAGAATGAGACATTGGAATCTGGTGTACAGTCCCTGCATGATGAACTCACGGTCGTGAAGGAAGAAGCAAGACTGTACAATGAAGAGGCCGTTCGATATGAGAAGGAAACGGAGATTCTGGAAGAGAAGCGAAAACAACTGGCCGAGGAACTTCAGGGCACTCGTCATGAGTTGAATGACACTCGGGACGAATTGCAAGGGGCTCAAGAGGAGTTGAGCCGTCTGCAAGAACAGTATAAGCAGATTCGCAACGATTTCAGTGATGCTTTGCAACGTGAAGAAAACGTTGGCTCCCGGATGAGTGAACTGGAAGTGGAGAAACAAAACCTGGAAGAGGCACTTAATGAAGCAAGACAATCGGCAGAGCAGCTTGCCAAACGCTATGCGGAGCAAGCGAATCAGCTTGCACAGACAGAAGAGGAAGCACTCGAATGGCAAATCAAACATGAGGATCTCTCTGCTAATCAAGCGGAGTTATCTTCCCGTATTCAACAGCTGACGACACGAGAACAAGAGCTGCGAGCACAATTGGAACAGGCAGTGCACGCCGCAGAGCAGAAGGAACAGGTTTGGCAGCAACGTGCAGACGATTGGTCAGCTCAGGAGCAAGTTTGGCAGGAACGATGGACAGCGCTGGAGGAAGAGTTGACAAGTTGGCAACGTGAAAGCGCGGCAAGCTCGGAGAAGCTAGATGAACTGACGCAGGAACGAGAGCAGTTGTTGAAAGACCGGGCACAGCGAGAACAGCTGTTGACCGAAGCTGATGAAGAGAAGCAGATTATGGAGAATGAACTGCGAGAAATTAGTGAACGTTATGAATTAGCTGCTAACCAGCTTCGTCTGCTTCAAGTTGAGCGGGAGATGGAGCAGGAGAAAGCTGAGAAGCTAAACACAGAGTATCGTCAGCTACATGATGAATATACGAAATTACAGACGGAATATAACGAATGGATTGAATTGATTGAGCAGGACCAAACGTAGCGGATCGCTTTTTCGTTCGTTGAGGTTTTGACCAGCGAACGCTTGCACAATTTGTTATAATACAAAAGAGCTCCCGTCGCTACGGGGGCTCCTTGTTTTGAAGTTTATTCTTCTACGATAATTTTGGAGATCATGCTGCTATGACCTGAACCGCAAAAAACGGAACAAGACATTTCAAACTCACCGGTTTTGTCGGGGGTAATTACTTTGGAGCTTTTCTGAGTATCCAGCTGAAGATTCAGCTCAGGTACCAGGAGACCGTGATTTCCGTTGACATTTTCATAAACAATCTTGACCGGGACACCTTTTTTTAGTCGGTATTCAGGTTGATCGAACTCGTAATTGCTCGCCTTGATCACCAATTGTTCACTGGCAGTAGCCTCCGGTTCGGATGCTTCAGAACCTTTGGTGCTTCCGCACGCAGCAAGAACAAGAATTAACATACAGGCGGCAAGCCATGTCATACCTTTCTTCATCATTTGCCTCCTTACGTGTGAGATGTATAAAATTTGAATCATTACTCCAGTCATCATACCTCAATCTGACGATGCCTGTACATGTCGGGTATGTCGTTTTTTTGAAATTTGATCGAATGCACGTTCTGTGGACGTTTCGAATATGAAAAAACTCTCAAATATGAAAAAAACCTCTTCAGGCCAGTGGCCTTCCGAGGTTCATACGTCTTCATAACGAGAGGCAAGTCATTTGGAACGTTAGCTTTTGGAGCTGCGTCCGGCATCAAACGGGGTGGATACCGGAATAAACAGATCGATAATCCCGATGACCAGAGCGGCTAGAATGGCACCGAGAAGGCTGACCTCAACGTGATCAACGACATATTGACCCAGCCAAATCACAAGTGCACTGACGATAAAGCCGACGATTCCCCGGCCAAAAGGATTCACTCTTTTACCAAAGATTCCCTCAATAATCCAGCCTAACAAAGCGATGACCAGAGCAAGCATCAATGCGCTCCAGAAACCGCCAACAGCGAAACCGGGAACGATCCAGCTGACCACCACTAATACGATAGCTGCGATAATAAATCGTACGACATGGCCCAGAAACTTCATGGGGGTTACCTCCTTTGTTCAGATTGGATTGATAATTAACATGTCATCTCTAAGCGAGCCGCATGATAGCACAATCCTGACTGTCGTAGTGTGTGGCATCGGACTTGAAGTTATGTGTGGAAGGATTCGTTAAATAGCATGACAAACGTTCTTTCGTTATAATACAGATATAGTTGGAAGGAGTTGTACATTTGGACACGAAAATATTACACACGCTGGAATATCGTAAAATTTTAAATACATTAATTAGCTTTGCTCAAACGTCTATGGGGAAGAAAAAAGCAGACCAACTTGAGCCAGTTAGTGATCTGGAAGAAGTAAAACGCCTGCTTCAGCAAACGGATGAAGCCTTTACCTTTGAACGGTTGAAAGGGTCTCCCTCATTTGGGGGGATCGTAGACATCACTGCTTCCGTAAAACGAGCTGAGATTGGCGGTACACTCAATCCACATGAGCTGCTCAGCATTTCCACGACAACGCACGCAGCCAGACGGTTGAAACGTCAGATTGCAGCGCTTCATGAAGATGAGCCGATGGAGTCTCTCTTCTTTATTAGTGATCAGTTGTCCGAGCAAAAGGAACTTGAAGACGCGATTCGTATTTGTATCGATGATAATGCGGAGGTTGCAGATAGTGCGAGTGTGACGCTAGCTCAGATTCGGCGTGAATTACGCGGGGGAGAAGCACGTATACGTGAAAAGCTGGATTCCATGATTCGTTCGTCTACGGTATCCAAAATGTTGCAGGACCAGCTCATCACCATTCGAGGAGATCGCTTTGTTATTCCAGTTAAAGCGGAGTACCGTTCGTATTTCGGTGGTATCGTGCATGATCAGTCAGGTTCAGGAGCAACACTCTTTATAGAGCCAGAATCCATTGTGGCGATGAACAACAAATTACGGGAAACCCGGATACGTGAAGAACGTGAAATCGAAATCATTTTGCAGAAATTGACGGCACTTGTCAGTGAGCAAGGTGAATGGCTAATCTATGATGTCGATTTGTTAGCATCACTGGATTTTATTTTTGCTAAAGCTCGCCTAGCTCGTGAATTGAAAGCAACATTGCCTCGTATGAACGACCGTGGTTTTTTGAAGCTGAAAAAGGGACGTCATCCGCTGATTCCCATTGAAAATGTTGTTCCCATTGATGTGGAGCTCGGTAACAATTACACCTCTATTATTGTGACCGGACCCAATACGGGTGGTAAGACGGTAACCTTGAAAACAATTGGTCTATTGAGCTTGATGGCGATGTCGGGCCTGTTTGTTCCAGCCGAAGATGGCAGTCAGTTATGTGTATTTGATGCCATTTATGCTGACATCGGAGACGAGCAGAGCATTGAACAAAATCTGAGTACATTCTCCAGTCATATGACCAACATTATTCGCATTCTGAAACATATGACGCCGAAAAGTCTTATCCTGCTGGATGAGCTTGGAGCAGGAACAGACCCGGCGGAAGGTTCTGCGCTTGCGATCTCTATGCTGGAGCATATGCATCGGACAGGTTGCCGTATGGTTGCAACAACTCACTATAGTGAGTTGAAAGCATACGCGTATGAGCGAAAAGGTGTGATTAACGCCAGCATGGAATTTGATATCAACACGCTTAGTCCGACCTATCGTCTTCTTGTTGGTGTACCTGGACGCAGTAACGCATTTGCAATTGCAGAGCGACTGGGACTTCCAGGGTACATTCTGGACTATGCTCGTGGTGAAGTGAAGGAAGAAGATCAGCGTATTGAGCATATGATCGCCTCTCTTGAAGAGAATCGCCTTACGGCTGAACAAGAGCGCGAGAAGGCAGAGACTCTTCGTCAAGATATGGAGAAATTGCGCAGCCGTCACCAAGCCGAACTAGAAAAGCTGGAACTGCAGCGAGACCGCCGAATCGAAAAAGCGGAGGAAGATGCACGTAATATTATAGACAAGGCTCGTGCTGAAGCGGAAAAAATTATTGCTGATCTCCGTCAGCTTGCTTTGGAAGAAGGCGCTTCTGTCAAAGAGCACAAATTGATAGCAGCCCGCAAACAGCTGGATGAAGCTGAGCCGGAGAAACGGAAAAAAATGATCAAAAAGGCAGCCGTTCCGAAAACCCGTGCCATCGGACCAGGTGATGAAGTGCTTGTCTACAGTCTCAATCAGAAGGGGCATGTTGTAGAGATGGCGGGCAGCAAAGATGCCATTGTACAACTCGGAATTATGAAGATGAAGGTGTCGCTTGATGATTTGGAACTGCAACAAGCTGCCCCAGCCATCAAACAGCCGAAGCAAAAACCAGTCACTGGTATGAAGCGTACCCGTGACGATAATGTAAAGAGTGAACTTGACTTGCGCGGCGCCAATCTCGAAGAGGCATTAATGGAAACGGATCGTTTCATCGATGAAGCATTCCTTGCAAATTTGGGTCAAGTCTATATTATTCATGGTAAAGGGACGGGAATTTTACGTTCTGGTATTCAAGATTACTTGCGTAAGCATAAGCATGTAAAAAGTTATCGTCTGGGTAATTACGGAGAAGGCGGTAATGGTGTAACTGTCGCTGAACTGGAATAGCCCGAACATGAATAATTAAATCTGCTGTTCAGATGCCTGGATAGCAGATTTTGGGGAGGAGAATGGGGAGTGAAAGAAGTGGTTGATGGACTGCTGTCTCATCCTTTGGGGATGGTTCTCGGTTTCTTCTCGGTAGCCATTATGGAGCTGCTCGTCTTTCTGGCATGCTTCGAACTGGTGACGAAATATAAATGCTGGACGGAGATCAAACGAGGCAACGTGGCTGTTGCAATGGCTACGGGTGGTAAAATCTTTGGAATTTGCAACGTGCTCCGTTTTTGCATTCAGGCAAAATCTTCGGTATATGACGCGATGACTTGGTCCATTGTTGGATTCGTATTGTTGCTCGTTGCTTATTTTTTGTTTGAATTCCTGACGCCAGTGTTTTCAATTGACCGGGAGATTGAAGCGGATAACCGAGCAGTCGGATTGATATCGATGATCATTTCTGTCTCACTATCCTATGTTATTGGTGCAAGCATTATCTAGGGGGATCGATGATGAAAATATTGATACGGATTTTGTTTGCGGCATCGATTGTATTTTTTGCCATCGGTGTAATCTATGTTTTGAATACGTGATTTTTGAGAAAGAAAGGTTGATACACGATGGAAACTACAGTATGCCCTTGGTGTCAAACAGAGATTGTTTGGGATGAGGAACTCGGACCGGAAGAAGAGTGCCCATATTGTCACAATGAATTAAATGGTTATCGTACATTAAACATTAACATTGGCGACGAGATTGATGACAGCGATGAGGAGTTTGAAGCCCAGGATATTGCTAATGATAAAGAGCAGGTGTCAGACCTGACGTCACTCTGGGGTGATGAAGTGGAGTTGAAATTGCCCGAGCTGCGGACATTGAACAAATATGCAGATGAAGGTAATGATCTGATTCTGTATGAGCAAGGTGTGGAAAAACAGTTAGATCAGCAAGAGGAAGTACCGGAGTGTCCACATTGCCGGGAATTCATGATTCTAGCTGGATCGCAAGCAGCTACCCAAGATACGTTTACGCCGATTGCTAATGCGGCTTCAGGTAAAGGCTCCGTGTTATCGCCTCCGTTTACGGTTCTGACCTATGTATGCTCTGGTTGTTTTCAGGTCCAATACAGTTTGTCTGAGGATGACCGCTTGAAGTTGATCCAGAATCTGAGTTCACACTGACCTATCTGAATTAAACGGAACACAAGTTAAATAAAAAAGTAAAGATTCATTATGTTTTCCTCCGGCTTAGGGTACGCTAACGCTTAAGAGTCACCTGTTCACGTAAGTCTGTATCAGGTGATGAAGGAGGAGCAGATGAAGATTACATTGGGAAAACAATCCATTCTGCTTTTGGGCGTGAATGGATTGTTTGCGTTAGCGGGAGCATTGTCCGGTACATTTCTAAATGTGTTTCTCTGGAAGAGTCGTCCCGATTACGCGATGCTCGGCTGGTTCACGATAAGTCAGCAACTGGCGATAGGAGTCACGTTTTGGCTCGCTGGCAAATGGGTGAAAGAACATAATAAAATGAGTGCGCTGAGGCTAGGGATCGCTTTATCCGGTATGTTCTACATGCTTGTTCTATGGACCGGCACGCGTGCCGTGGATTGGATCTGGCCGCTTGGGCTACTGTTAGGCTGTGCTCTAGGACTGTTCTGGATCGCCTTTAATGTAGTGTACTTTGAGGTTACGGATCGGGAAAACAGAGACTTATTTAATGGCTGGGTCGGATTGCTTGGTTCCATGACAGGCATTATTGGGCCATGGTTCTCTGGTTTCCTTATTTCACGGATGACTGCCAATACTGGATATCGGTTGATCTTTACGGTGTCCCTTGTCATTTATATCATCGCCGTGTTCTTTAGTTTTTTTCTGAAAAAGCGAAAGGTCAGCGGTACATACCGTTGGTCAGAACCGATCCATCAACTGTCCACGCCTAACAGTCCTTGGCGACCGCTAGCGATGGGATTATTTGCACAAGGGGCTCGAGAAGGTGTGTTTGCTTTTCTCATTGCATTGCTTGTCTATCTGGCAACAACTCAGGAATACAAGCTCGGACAGTTCTCTCTGATTACTTCAGCAGTAGCTCTAACCAGTTATTGGGCTGCTGGAAAATGGTTCAAACCTCATTATAGATCCAAAGGAATGCTGACGGGCTCTGTTCTACTGCTATTGGTGCTGCTGCCCCTTCTCTGGAAAGTAACCTATGGAACGCTGTTGTTCATGGGGATTGGAAGTGCAATAGCGATGCCATTTTATATTCTGCCGATGATCTCTGCAGGTTTCGACATGATGGGCACGAGCGGCGAAAATGTGGAAAAAAGGGTTGAACTTGTCGTATTAAGAGAATTGTGTCTAATGTCTGGACGTCTGTTTGGTTTGGCGATATTTATGATCGCTGTTGTCAATTCTCATGCGCAACAAGTGATCATTTGGCTCATCATCACGCTAGGTGCTTTTCCTTTACTTGGCTGGATTTTTATGCGAAAGCTTCTGAGGAAGATGGCTTCGTGATTTTAAAACTAGATCTATAACATGATATGAAAAGGGTACAACATAGAGAAAGTTTAATCTTTCCTAATGTTGTACCCTTTTATGCTGATGACAACCGTATAGTCTATTTTAAACCATGTTCATTTTTATGCTGGAGAAGGTTTGCTGGTTCTCGTAAGAGAGAATAGCTTCATATCTTCATTCTCGACACCACTGATGGCATCTGCTATCAGGGAAGCAGCAATCATGCTATATACCGTTCCGTTCCCCCCGTAGCCCTCGACAAAGTAAGAGTGTGGATATTCTGGATGTGTTCCAATGAGGGGGAGGCCATCATGTGTATTGCCAAACACTGCACCCCAGACATAGTCAATTTCAAGTGCATCAAGTGGGAAATAGGATTTGACTTCTTCCAGCAGAACATCGCCTTGATTTTTGGCACGCAGTTCACGCTGATCCTGATCAGGTATTTCTTCATCCAGTCCTCCCGCTATGATTCGATGGTCTGGCGTGGTACGCATATATAGATAAGGACGCGCTGTCTCCCAAATCATGGCCTGCTCATACCAACTACTCAGATCGGGCAGAGGTTTGGTTATGATCGCATATGTTGATTTCAGATATGCCCCCCGGTCTTTCTTAATCTCCTGAGTTTCATAACCGGCAGCGTAGACAACCTTTTTCGCTCGAATTTTGCCTTTGGGAGTGTAACACCACACACCTTCATCGTCATAGTCACAATGAATCATTTCCGTTTGTTCGTAGATTCGTGCTCCATGTTGAATGGCTGATTCAAATAGGGCTTGAACAAAGCGATACGGGTTGACTTCAGCATCCCCCTTCGTGTACAGTGCAGCCGGTTTCTCAAATGGAAAATGGTTTTTTATCTGATCTGCTTCCCACAGCTCTGCTTCAAAACCGTATTTTTGCAAGGTTCGATATTCTTCCTCAAGCAAAGCAACATCTTCCTCAACGCTGGCAAAACAAAAGCTGTTTCGCGGAATAAACCAAGGATCTGTCTTCAGACTCCCTGCAATCTCTGCAAGGTGCTGCATGGCTTCACGGCACAGCTGATAAAAGCGGACGCCTTTTTCTTCGCCAAATGTGTTTATACACGAAGTCAACGTTTTGTCATTGGTATATTGCAGCAATCCCGTATTTGCTGAACTGCTACCATGAGCGATCTTCCGCTTATCAATTACAACCGTATCGAAACCGCGCTGTGAAAGCAATTTGGAAGTAAGTGCACCTCCCATACCACCCCCTATTATCAGGCAGTCACATGAAATATCCGTTTCTAAAGAGGAGTAACCCACATCCGATTTATAAGTAGAAGGCCAGTAAGGTGTGCCATAAACGAGGTCCATCTGAAACATCTCCTTTGTCATCACATTGGTATAGTTTTGCAATTCCAGGTCATAATAAGCTCGCATAAACTTTAGATCAAGGAGGTAAGACGTACATGCAAAATTCACAGATGCAAGCACTGAGTCCTAAGGAACTGAACTATATTGCCGACTCCATCTCGAACGAGGAGATGCTGATCAAACAATGTGCAGCCACAGCTTCCATTTCCACCCATTCCGCTATCCAGCAGGCATTGAATCAGTATGCCCGCTCCCATGAGCAGCATTTGAATACGTTGATCCAGACATTGCACCAGCATCAGAACCTTGCCCCATCCCAATCTCATTAATTCACAACTAGCATTATGCATTATCAGCTTATAGGAGGAGAACACATGAACAATCAAACTGGTAATTTCATGCAGGAACAGGATTTGTTAAAAAGCATTCTCGCTGATCTAAGACGCACTTCGCGAGAGTACACAACAGCAACAACGGAAGCTTCTTGCCCCATGGTTCGCAGCATGTTCAATAATTTGACGAATGATACGCTCCGGCTGCAAGGTGAACTGTTCAACCTGATGCAACAGAACAATATGTATTCGGCTTCTGCCAAAGCACCGCGGCAGGACTTGGACAAGCAGATCCAGTCTGCACACCAGGCACAACAAAAATGTCAACAATTTGTGCAGGAGAAACAAGTGCAAAACAGTCCGTACAGCCAAATTCCAAATGTGTCTCCGCGTCAGCCGAATTACGGTAACCCTTATTACATGTAACCTATGGATAGGGGGTTTGAAGCATATCCCTGAGACCATACCACCGCTTGCCTGAATTGAGGGCAGGCGGTCTTTTGTCTATGCATTGACGTTAAATTCATGTAATATAAGTATTAATTCATTTTAGGAGCCTGGATGATGCTGGAGGGAAAAACGATGAAAGATTTGGATGATCTGCAACTCAAGGTTCTGGATCTATTGAAAGAAGATGCGAGAAGAACTCCTGCTCTGCTGTCAACACTGCTGGGGGAGTCAGAAGATAAGATCAAAGCGGCTGTAGCACAGCTTGAACAAGAACATGTCATCGTGAAATATGCCACCGTAGTGAATTGGAGCAAGATTGACGATGAGAAAGTAACAGCCTTGATCGAGGTTCAAATTACGCCCGAGCGCGGCCGGGGGTTCGAAGGAATCGCCGAGCGTGTTTATCTCTATCCACAAGTGAAGTCTGTTTACCTCATGTCAGGTGCTTACGATCTGCTTGTTGAAGTAGAGGGTGGCAACCTACGTGAAGTCGCTAATTTTGTATCGGAGAAGCTTTCTCCTATTGACTCAGTACTTTCAACCAAGACCAATTTTATTCTTAAAAAATATAAGCAGGACGGGATTATTTTTGAAGACCATCAGGAAGATAACCGTCTCATGATCTCGCCGTAAAGGAAGATGTGTCATGATAGTGAATGAACAAACAACCGGAAATAACAAAACAATGTCCTCGTATTTGGCTCCACTTGTCAAGCAGATCCCGCCGTCCGGAATTCGTAAGTTTTTTGATCTGGTGGGTGACAACAAAGATATCATTACGCTTGGTGTAGGGGAACCGGATTTCATAACACCGTGGCATATGCGTGAAGCTTGCGTTTATTCACTTGAAAGAGGTATGACCAGTTATACATCCAATGCTGGTATGCCGAAGCTGCGTGAAGCAATCAGCAATTATCTGAGCAAACAGTTTGATACATCGTATGATCCTAAAGATGAGATTATTGTCACTGTGGGCGGGAGTGAAGCAATCGACCTGGCTTTGCGTGCACTGATTGTACCCGGTGATGAAATCCTTATTCCGGAGCCCTCTTATGTGGCTTACTCCCCAATTGCATCCATTGGCGGTGGTATTCCAGTTGGGGTGGACACGTATGCGAAGGATCAGTTCAAGCTAACGGCTGAAGCGCTTGAAGCGAGCATCACACCGAAGTCAAAAGTCGTTATTTTGTGTTATCCAAGCAACCCTACAGGGGCGATTATGACATATGAAGACTGGCTGCCTATCGCAGAAGTCATCAAAAAACATGATCTGATCGTGATTGCTGACGAAATCTATGCTGAACTGACGTATAATCAAAAACATGTCAGCTTTCCTTCAATTCCGGATATGAAAGACCGCACGATTTTGGTAAGTGGTTTTTCTAAGGCATTTGCAATGACGGGCTGGCGGATCGGGTATATGTGCGGACATCCCGAACTCATTGCAGCGATGCTTAAGATTCACCAGTATACCGTAATGTGTGCACCGGCAATGGGTCAGGTCGCGGCTCTTGAAGCGTTGACGAACGGACTGGGCGAAAAAGATCGAATGGTCGAATCCTATAATCAGCGGAGACGTTTGATTGTGCAAGGATTCCGTGATATCGGTCTGGATTGTCATGAACCTCAGGGAGCATTCTACGCTTTTCCGAGTATTCAGAAGACGGGTCTGAGTTCCGATATATTTGCTGAGCGTTTGTTAACGGAGAACAAGGTGGCTGCTGTACCTGGAAACGTATTTGGTCCGCAAGGTGAGGGCTTTTTACGCTGCTCTTATGCAACCTCAGTATCTCAGTTGAACGAAGCATTGGAACGAATCGGAAATTTTGTTTACAAAATTCAAAAAGAGGGTTAAGACTTAAGTAATAAGCATCAATAAAAAAGATATATGGAACTTTTCCAAAAAAATACTTTCTTTTACAAAATATTGTGATATAATTTCAATTTGAAATGAGTTTTCATATATTTGGAAAATATTTTCTGAGGAGGGGTTAGCTTTGTTTTGTGTTGAATATGATTTACCGACAAATCGTGGACACGTTCTTGCAGAAAGCGATCATGGCGACCGATGGTTGGTGAACCCTGATGACGCATCCTTGCATAACATTTCCTTGGAAGATGAGATCCGTATGCTCCGAAGTAAGATGGAACAGATTTTTCTGGAAGAGAAATCATTTACATCGGATATAGTCATTGAGATCAGCAGCTTGCTGGACTTGAAGATTAACGAATATATGAAGGCTAATCCAGTCAAACCCAAGTAATGAGATGTACCATTGATAAATGCTAAATATTCGCTGGTGAATATTTAAATAACATGGTGTAGAAGGAGATCCGAGAGGATCTCTTTTTTGTTGCACGCATCTATGGGCGCTCGTTGACAAGTGTTGTTTTTTTGCGTGGAACAATTGTGATATATTGGACTTAGGAGACTAAAGGGGGAACTGGAATGAAGAGATTTTGGGGACTAGCCGCAATCATTTCATTAATCTTTGTATTAGCTGGGTGTGGCGGCAAAGACGGATTCACAGTGTTTATTATTGATAATCAAGGTAACCCATCCACTATTTCGGAGCAATTGCAAACCAATTTGCAGAAAAAGCTCGGGGAAGAGCCTAAAGTAGAAATCATTACAAGTGCGATGTATGATGTGCAAAAAATAATGGTTGAATACGCTGCAGGCGAACACGACATCTTCATTTTGCCTGAAAATGATATGAAACAGTACGGTCAGAACGGATCGAATGTTCCGCTAGACGATGTGTTTGATGTGAAGAAATATGAGCGCGGTGTGTTCGAAGGCTCGATATTGGTTGAAAAAGGGAAGGGCGATGATGGCTCGGATATGAAAAAAGAAACCCGTCTGTACGGCATTCCGCTTGAAAACATGCAAATGTTCAAGGATGTAAACTATGCCCCAAGCAATCTGTTCGCCACCATTCCTTTATCTGCGGCGAATTCAGAAGAGTCGAAAAAAGTACTCAAAGCACTGACCGAGTAATCGCTATTTAGAACAGGTAGGGAAGGAGGGAGCGGATTGCTGATTATGGTCACGGGCGGCTTAGGCAGCGGAAAGACGCGCTTTGCGCTAAAATACGCGGCTCAATTGACTCAGGAAGGTGTATATTTATCCACTGGTGATCATGATCCCGTTATTCCCGAATTGCCATCTGCTCACTATCGTGCTATTCAAGCCGGGAAGGGTTCTAAGCTCGCAGATGTTGTGATCCAGATTAACAGAGAATCGAATCTGTTTCTGGCAGATCAGCGCATTTTGATTGTAGACAGTCTTACCTCCTGGATGGCTGCTAGCTTCAAGGCGACCGAAGATTTAGATCAACAACGTATGGAAACGCAACGTTTAATGGATGCGCTGCTGTCTTATCAGGGGAAAATACTTGTTATTACAAACGAGATGCACGCTAGTTTGAATCCGTCAGAAGAGGAACGTGTTTTTGCGGCGAGAATGGCTTCAGTTAACCGGATCTTGCAGACGCATGCAGAGAAGATGTTCATGTTGGTATCCGGTCTTGCGATTGATCTGAGAAGTCTGCAATTGCGTTATGAAGATTAAGGATATACGGGCGTAACAAGGTCGGGTAAGATGATGCTTCAATATTATGGATAAGACATAAATATATAATTGGAGGGATTAGGATGGGGATTTATACACGAACCGGTGATGAAGGTCAGACTTCAGTGATTGGAGGCCGGGTTATCAAAGATGATGACCGAGTTGAAGCTTATGGTACGATTGATGAATTGAATTGCTTTGTTGGCCAAGCCATTAGTCTAATTGATTCTGCCAATGGGGATTTCGAAGACCTGCGTGAACATCTGTTGGAAGTGCAGCAGGAACTGTTTGACTGCGGATCTGATTTGGCTTTTGTGCGGTTAAGTGAAACAAAATACAAAGTGCACGATGAGATGGTCACACGTCTGGAGGATTGGATTGATCAATACGATGCCGAGAACCCGAAAGTGGAACGTTTTATTATTCCCGGGGGAAGCCAGCTCTCATCTGCTCTGCACGTGTGTCGTACGGTATGCCGCCGCGCTGAGCGTCGTACCGTTACGCTTGGACAGCATACGGATATTAATCCGTCGGTGCGTCGGTATTTAAACCGTTTATCTGATTATTTCTTTGTTGTTGCACGGACAGCCAATGCGAGACAACAAGTTGCTGATATTGAATATGTGCGGAGCAAAAAAGTATTCCGCCGTAAAGAATGAGCTTGTATTATGCGCCGATTACCTACAGAGTGACCGAAGCGGAGAACGGCTGGCTGTTGAAGACCGTGCTTCAGAAACGGCTGCAGGTTTCGCGTAAGCTGTTGTCTAAAATTAAGCTCACCGAGCAAGGGGTTATGCTTAATGGTGAACGGGTATACATCAGTGTGAAGGTGTGCACAGGGGATCTGGTGGAGGTTCGGATGGAGCAAGAAGAATCCGATGATATTTTGCCAGAGGATATTCCGTTTACCGTGCTGTATGAAGACGAACATCTGCTGATTGTGAACAAGGATGCAGGAATTATCGTTCATCCCACCCACGGACATTATACAGGTACTTTGGCGAATGGTGTGGTGCATTATTGGCAAAAAAAAGGCGAAAAGTTCCGCTTCCGGCCTATCCACCGATTAGATCAGGAAACTTCCGGCGTGCTTGCCATTGCCAAAAACCCGTACGTGCATCAGCACGTGTCGGAACAAATGATCGCAGGCACAGTGGATAAAAAATATATCGCGCTGGTGCACGGCAGCCCTGTTCCGGAACAGGGAGCAGTTGACGGTCCGATTGACCGTGATCCAGAGGAGCCGCATCGCCGTATTGTTACACCGAACGGGTATGCGGCTAGAACGTTGTATACTACGCTGGCACGCTGGTCGGATGGCAGTGCTAGTGC
This sequence comes from Paenibacillus sp., assembly GCA_017512705.1. Taxonomy (GTDB): domain Bacteria; phylum Bacillota; class Bacilli; order Paenibacillales; family Paenibacillaceae; genus Paenibacillus. The sequence goes on along the minus strand of JAFWEX010000129.1, from coordinate 89,463 downwards.
GGTTAGTTTGAAGCTGGAGAGTGGGAGGACACATCAGATCCGGGTACATATGACATCCATTGGTTGTCCGTTGATCGGTGATCAGATGTATAAGACGCTACCTGTGCATAACGTAGATGAACAGACAATGGGTGTTCGAGAGGAACGGGATACATGGATAGCGCGTCAAGCGTTGCATGCATGCGAACTGAGATTTGAACATCCCATTCTTCGGGAACGCATGACGTTCCACGCACCATTGCCGCCAGATATGGCAGCGCTAGAAAAGCGCTTGGATATTGAAGCAGCACCTAGAGAGACTGTGCAAAAAGCTAATGGATAGGTGAGAAAAGCTGGAAATGTAACCAGGGTTGAAAAAGATCAGCGAGTGAAGCGTCTGAACAGCACGCCGTAGGCTAAAGGGTCTTTGGAACTTTGAGGTGTCCAGGGGTTGAAAAAGATCAGCGAGCAAAGCGTCTGAACAACACGCCGCAGGCTAAATAGCCTTTAGAACTTTGGGGAGTCCAGAGGTTGGAATAGTTCAGCGAGCAAAGTGTCTGAACAGCACGCCGCAGGCTAAAGGGCCTTTGGGCTTTTGAGGTGTTCAGGGGTTGATAGTTCAGCGAGCGAAGCGTCTGAACAGCCACGCCGCAGGCTAAAGGACCTTTGGAACTATGAGGTGTTCAAGGGTTGGAATAGTTCAGTGAGCAGAGCGTCTGAACAGCACGCCGCAGGCTAACAAGCCCTTAGAACTTTGAGTTGTTGTAATGATGGCAGGATGGAGGGCGGTAAGCCCACATCGGCCAAAAAAGAAAACTGCCGGGCGAGGGTATTGGGATGGAGCGACTTTTGGATTTGCGGAGCAAACCAAGGGAAGCGAGAGACCAAAACCCGAGCCCCTATGATAAGGAAGCGATCCCATGACGAAACTAAAAGTATATCAATATGCTAAATGTGGCACATGCCGCAAAGCTGTGAAATGGCTTGAAGCGAAGGGACATGAGCTGGAACTGATCCCTATTTTCGATACACCGCCTTCAAAAGAGGAATTAACCGAGTTGATTCAGAAGAGTGGACTCGAGGTGAAAAAGTTCTTTAACACCAGCGGGGAAGTCTATAAAGAGCAAAAGCTCAAGGATAAGCTGCCCGGGATGTCGGAGGAGGAACAGATTGCCTTACTGGCTTCCAATGGCCGTCTCATCAAACGTCCAATCGTAACCGATGGAGAGAAAGTTACCGTTGGTTTTAAGGAAGATACGTATGAGCAGGAATGGAACAAAGCCTGACTAAGCACCAGAATGTAGCCTTGAATTGTTCAAAATTCAGGGCTTTTTTGGTTCGACGAAGGTTGGCGTAACTATGCTATAATGATAGAATGAGTTTCGATATTTTATATGCTATTGAAGTTGAATCCAGACATGGGTGTTCGACTTTCATAGATCAAGGAGAGAACAATTTCAAGTGAATCAACGTAATGAACCTACTTTGTTACTGGTAGACGGTATGGCAGTGTTGTTCCGTGCATTTTATGCGACATCTGCAAGCGGATATATCAGACGGACAAAGACAGGGCTTCCAACCAACGCAGTCTATGGATTTATCCGTTATTTCTGGGATGCGGTTCAGACATTTGCACCAAGTCACGTAATCTGCTGTTGGGATATGGGGGGCAAAACGTTTCGTGGTGAAGAGTATGCAGCTTACAAGGGTAATCGATCCGAAGCACCGGATGATCTCATTCCCCAGTTTGCTCTGATCCGTGAAGTGATGGATAGTCTGAACATTCCGAATATTGGTGCTGAGGGATTCGAAGCCGACGATTGTATTGGAACTCTCGCCAAGCACTACACCGAAGAGACTGATGTGAATGTGATGGTGCTGACGGGTGATCATGATATGCTTCAGCTGATCAATGATCGTACAAGTATCATTATTATGAAAAAAGGTCACGGCAATTACATGGTGTATAATCCGGAAACACTGATGGCCGAGAAACAGCTGACCCCTCGTCAGATCATCGACATGAAGGGTCTGATGGGAGATGCCAGTGATAATTATCCTGGGGTACGGGGCATTGGTGAGAAGACTGCTTTGAAGCTTGTGCAGGAGTATGGCTCGATTGAAGGAATATTAAGCAATCTGGATAAACTTACTCCTTCAGTACGTAAAAAAATTGAGAGTGATCTCGATATGCTGCATCTGTCGCGCAGACTGGCAGAGATTCATTGTGCCGTTCCGGTTGCTTGCACGCTGGAAGGTTGTGAATTACGTCTGGATCCCGATATGGTGATGGACAAGTTTGAACAACTTGAGATGAAGAGTCTAGGCTCTTGGATGGGAGTGGCAACTGGGTGAGTAGCAATACGACAGCGAATAGATCAAATAAAAAGTGGTGGACTGGGGCGCTGGCCCTCGTCCTTGCATTACCGATATTACTATCGGGTGCGGTGGGTTCTCCGCAAAAGGTTGATGCAAAAGGAGCAATTACTACAAAGGTACAGAAAGTAAAAGCAGCAGGACGCAGTTTTACGGTTCAGACCGTTTCTATCCCTAAAGGGACACCGGTAACCGTAGGTCTTGCGAAGAAGCAGGTTGGTCAAACAGCAACATTGCCATCCATTGTAAAAGCATATGGCGCACAAGCAGCAATTAACGGAGCTTTTTTTGAAGCATATCAAGGTGCACCTGATCCTTACGGCATGTTAATAGCAAATGGAAAAGTAATACATATAGGAAGATATGGCACATCCATCGGCTTTAAAGCAGATGGATCCGTTCTAATGGATTCACTTCAAGTGAGCTTGACGGGGAAAGTAACCGATCTAAATGGAAAATCACGTAGCTGGTATGCAACATTTGTTAACCGGACACCTTCTGCAGATGCTAGTATTACCATGCTCTATACCCCTGAACGCGGAGCCAACGTTGGTTTTAAAGGAGGTACAGCGGTGGTAATCGAGAAAGGGATCGTTACTAAAAAAGTGCCTAACACCAATGTAGCTATCCCCAAAAACGGATCGGTCCTTGTCTTCACAGGCAAGGAGAAATCTACATCAGATCGTTTCACTGTAGGCTCTACTGTAGAGATGAATTACAGATATACCAATGCAGCCGGTCAAGAAATTCCTTGGCAGGATGTTGTGACGGCTGTAGGTGCTGGTCCGCGTCTGGTGAAAGACGGCAAGATATCCGTGAATCCCGCAAGTGAAGGGTTTAAAGATCCCAAGATTCTAAATTCATCCGGAGCGAGAAGCGGAATTGCGATTATGGGCGACGGTTCAATTATGCTTGCTACCGTTTCTGGTGCTACAATGAAAGAATGGGCAGCAGTGATGCAGAAGCTGGGGGCCAAACAGGCGATGAATCTGGATGGCGGTGCGTCTTCTGGTATGTATGCAGGCGGTAAGATGCTGACTTCTCCAGGCAGGTTGTTAAGTAATACACTCGTATTTGGCGGTTCTATTCGATAAAAAGTGATTGCAGGAGGTATGGAGTAACTATGAAACTTATACCTAATCCGATTCCAGAAGAGGTTAATGCGGCTGTTCTGGCTATTAATGTAGGGCAGCCGCAACTACTGCCTGGTCAGAAGCAAGAAGTATGGAGTAGTATCGTGAAGCAACCTGTTGCTGTCCCGGTTTTTCTTTCGTTTACTGGACTAACCGGAGATGCTCAGGCGGATCTGGTGAACCATGGGGGGCCTGACAAAGCCCTGTGTGTATATGATTATAGCCGTTACGAAGCAATAGAGCAGCAGATGAGTCGAAAGTTGCAATGGGGAGCTTTCGGTGAGAATCTAACCGTTGCAGGTTGTACTGAAGAAACAGTACGCATTGGTGATGTTTTTGAATTCGGCGACGCGCAGGTACAAGTCAGTCAACCAAGACAGCCATGTTTTAAACTGAGTGCAAGGTATAATTACAAGGAGCTCCCTCTTTATTTTCAGGAAAGTGGACATACCGGTTTTTATTTTCGAGTACTAAAAGAGGGAAAGGTCGGGCCTGCATCACGTTTCAGAAAGATTCGCACCGATGATTCATCGATGACGATTCTGGAAGCGAATCGAATTATGTATCAGGAGAAACAGAATGTGGAAGGGATGCGAGCTTTGTTAGCACTTCCTGCCCTTGCGGACAGTTGGAGACAGACATTACTGAAACGACTGAATAAACTCGAGAGCAACTGAGCTATTTCGCATATCCTACATTTTCGGAAGTCAGTAGAGATTCTTATTTTATTTTCAACATGGGAGTGATTATAGCGTGGCAGTTTTAGGTGCGATTGAAGCAGGTGGTACCAAATTTGTATGCGGTATTGGAACAGAACATGGTGAAGTTCTGGAACGGATCAGCTTTCCAACAACTACACCAGAAGAGACGATGGCTCAGGTGATCTCTTTTTTTGAAGGCAAAGGCATTGAAGCGTTGGGTGTGGGTACATTCGGTCCGATTGATCCGATTGAGGGTAGCCCGACGTATGGTTACATTACAACAACACCGAAACCACATTGGGGACAGTACAACATGATTGGCAAGCTTAAGGAACACTTTGATGTACCGATGACGTTTGATACCGATGTGAATGGTGCTGCCTTGGGTGAAGCTACCTGGGGAGCTGCCAAGGGGCTGGATAGTTGTCTATATATAACCGTAGGTACAGGCATTGGTGCCGGAGCTGTAGTGGGCGGAAAAATGGTTCATGGATTGTCTCATCCGGAGATGGGCCATATCATTGTCCGTAGACATCCAGAAGATACCTACGAAGGATTTTGCCCGTATCATGGGGACTGCCTCGAAGGACTCGCCGCAGGACCAGCTATTAACAAGCGTTGGGAAAAGCCTGCTTATGAACTGCCGGCTGATCATAAAGCCTGGGAGATTGAAGCGCATTATCTCGCACACGCATTGATGAATTATGTATTGATTCTGTCTCCTCAGAAAATTGTGATGGGTGGAGGCGTAATGAAGCAAGAGCATCTGTTCCCGATGGTTCGCCGCAAATTGCAAGAACTTCTCGCAGAATATGTTCAGCATCCGTCCCTTCAATCCGAGATGGATCAGTATGTTGTTTCACCAGGCCTGGGTGATAATGCAGGATTGTGTGGTTCATTAGCGTTAGCGAAATTGGCCTTGGCCAAATAAAGATCCCCATTGACGGATTTTACCATTGTGGTATAATACATCCAACAGCATAGTACGGTTAATGAGGAAGCACCTCTCTTGCAATGATATTTGCAGGAGGGGTGCTTTTTTTTGTGCGATCTGGAGACAGGAAGTACCTTTGTTCATTGGCCAGCTGTAACGTTATAGGGAGGGGAACAGCGATGGAAGTGATATTCATGAATAAGTTGTCCAGAATGTCAGATCAGAATGAGGAAATAGCTCAGCTGTGGATTGGGGAGGAGGACAACGCCTGGCATTTAGGATGGAGTCAATATGAAGCAGGCGACCGAGAGGATACGATCTGGTATGAGGGAACTTCATGGGAGGAATTGCTACATATTTATCGTCATCAGCTTGCCATGCAGATGAGCGAAGGATATCGTCCATTGTTGCATGGTTTGTATCATGAGAATGAGGATCTGAAGCTGCGCAGTTATGCAGGCCAACGTTTGCATTGTTTTAGTGAATTATATGGGAATGAGTCGTTGTACGAAGAACTGTGTGTTTGGCGCAGGCAAAAAGCCGCCTCAGATCGAAAAGCACCTTACTTTGTGGCCACTAATCGACTTTTGCGCATGATCAGTGCATTTGTTCCACATACGATGGATGAGTTGATGCAGCTACCAGGAGTTGGTGAGAGTAAAGCATCGGAGTATGGGATGGAATGGCTGGAGATGACGAATGGAGTTGAGCGTTCAAGCTCTTTCCCGCTGGATTGGGTATACACGGTGCTGAAAGAAGAAGAGTACGAAAGCTGGTTATACAAGCAGAAAGAGCAGAAGTTCAAGCAGGAACTGGACAAATTTCTGACTCGTAAAAATGTACTTGAAGGAATGAAAGAAGGACAAACGTTAGAAGAAATCGTCAATCGATCAGGGTTATCTCGCCGGGAATTGATCGAGTTGCTGGAAACACTGGATCTGGAAGGATATGATACGGACTCACTGCTTGATGTAGAACTGGCTGTTATGCCTGAAACAGAGCAAGAGGCGGTATGGCAGGCATATGAGGAATTGGGAGATACGTTCTTGAAGCCTGTGTTACACAAAGTATATGGAGGAGAACGCCCTGAAGGCGGCCTGGAGCAAGTATATGAACGATTACGTATGATTCGTATCCGTTTTCGCAGGCATGTGGAAACCGAACGTAACGCAGGTTAGCCGAGAAAAGACATCAATCAAAAAGACGAAGCCATTCCGGAGAAGGAGTGCTTCGTCTTATTTTTGAAATTGTATGGTGCAGCAGGCGTACAGGTCATTTCAGATCCAGTCTTTTTTGCGGAAAATGAAAAACATGCTCAGGCCCAGCGTAACCATAAGGCCGATCACAGCATAATAACCGTATTTCCAGTGCAACTCGGGCATGTTATCAAAGTTCATTCCGTATATTCCAGTAATAACTGTCAGCGGCATGAACACCGTCGTAATCGCGGTAAATACCCGCATGATCTCATTCGCACGGTTCGCTATACTGGATTGATAAGCTTCTCGCAAGTTGCCCATCAGATCGCGATATGTTTCGAAAGTTTCCGATATTTTTACGGCGTTCTCATAGATGTCACTGAAATATTTTTGCAACTGATCATCGATGAGACGCAGATCTTTTTTATTCAACGTGTTGATGACCTCTTTTTGAGGTCCCAGCACTTTCTTCAGCCATAGAATTTCACTTCGCAGACCGATGATTTCATTCAGATGTGACTTTTTGGTATGCATTAGAATGTCTTCCTCAAGCTTCTCGATTCGCACTTCAATTCGATCACCGACGGTGAAATAATTGTCAACAATCAAGTCCACTAAGAGGTAGAGAAAACGATCAGGGGTGCTGATCTCCTGTTCCCAGAGCATCGGCTTCAAAGTACGCAATTCGCTGACTTTTTGTTTCGTTACACTGATGATAAAGTGTCTGCCAAGAAAGAGATTGACTGCTCGTAGAAAAATCTCTTCATCATCAAAACGAATGCTATTGATTACGATAAAATAATGGTTCTCATAAATCTCGATCTTTGGACGCTGCTCCTCATCACTTAGACAGTCCTCCACAGCCAGATCATGTATGGAGAAGAGTGGCTGAAGTACAGCGAGATCGTCCACATCCGCATCAATCCAGTAGAATCCTTCCGCGGGTGGGGTCAGTGCTTGCTGAATGTCATCCACAGGGATAAATACACCATTGTTAACCAACCGGATTTTCATGTTATCTACTCCTTCTGCACCCGCCGTTTTGGCGGATTTCATCATTAATATGGGCGCAAAAGAACAGATCAGCCGGTCGGCAGCAGGCCTGAAAATCATGTGTGTACTGCGTACATCATTCTATAATCAAAGGGAAGAAACGTCCCGCTGCCGACATGCTGATGTCAATTCTCTATGCAGTTGTTCGGAATTCGACTGCCAGTTAGGCCTCGGGTCGCCATCCATTTAATATGTCACCTCTCACATAAGGGCTGATAAACACTTGTCTAGTATACCGCTGGTCCAGAGTGCTTTCAAGCGCAAAAATGTGTCTATTTCGCTCTAACGCAGTGTATGATTGGGAACAATAAACCGTTCCAAAATCTATCCCCAGACCGCTCAACTAACATCTTGACGTGAGAGCAGGAATGTTTTAAAGTAAAAGTTAATATATTTGAACTATAATTGAATACAGCGAAATCTTATCAAGAGTAGGTGGAGGGACTAGCCCGATGAAACCCGGCAACCGGCGATATACTGCACGGTGCTAATTCTTGCAGCGACCAAGCACTCCCGTAGTGCTGTTGTAACTGAGAGATGAGAGAGGCGAATATCTTGTTTACATATGACCTTTCTCGGAATACGAGAGAGGTCTTTGTTATATGCCCCAACTTCTCAACAGTGAATTTCGCGGCAAATGTGATCTATGAACAAGGAGGAGTTAACTTTACCATGCCAATTAAAATTCCGGATACCTTACCAGCCAAGGAAGTGCTTGAAGGGGAGAATATTTTCGTCATGGACGAATCGTCTGCATACAAGCAGGATATCCGTCCACTCCGTATCGCGATCTTGAATCTGATGCCTACCAAAGAGACAACCGAAACGCAATTGTTGCGATTGGTGGGTAACACTCCACTTCAGGTCGATGTGGTACTGGTACATCCCAAGTCTCATACTTCCAAGAATACGTCCCAGGAATATCTAGACCTGTTCTATAAAACATTCGATGAGATCCAGCATCGCCGTTTTGATGGTATGATCATTACAGGAGCTCCGGTAGAGCAAATGGATTTTGAAGACGTGAATTATTGGGAAGAAATTCAGGAAATCTTCGAATGGACTAAAACCAATGTGACTTCGACGATGCATATATGTTGGGCATCTCAGGCAGGTTTATACCATCATTTTGATGTACCCAAAGTTGCGTTAGATGAAAAGTGTTTTGGCGTATTTCCACATACAATCAACAAATCCCACGTTCCCTTACTGCGTGGATTTGATGAAGTTTTCAACATCCCACACTCTCGCCATACAGAGGTTAGACGCGAGGATATTGAGAAAATCGATAACTTGGAAATTTTGGTTGAGTCAGAGGAAGCAGGCGTATTCCTAGTGGCAACCAAAGACGGGAAACAAATCTTTGCCACAGGGCACGCCGAATATGATCCCTTCTCATTAAAATGGGAGTATGACCGTGATGTTGCCAAAGGTTTAGATATTGCACTCCCGAAACACTATTATCCTAATGATGACCCATCCCGCGTACCTCCAGCTACATGGCGTGCGCATGCTAATTTATTATTCTCTAACTGGCTCAATTACTATGTGTATCAGGAAACACCTTACGATATTGGTCCGCAAATTTAATCGAGATTACAGGAGGATGCAGTAATGGAAGATAACAAGTTGAAAATTGAAAGTCGTTTAGCTCAGATTGGATCTATCAATGAACCGGTTACAGGAGCCGTTAACTTTCCGATCTATCAATCCACTGCGTTCCGCCATCCGAAGCTGGGACAAAGTACCGGATTCGATTACATTCGTACGACGAATCCAACACGTAAAGTACTGGAGGAAGCTGCAGCAGCGCTGGAGTCCGGTGATGCAGGTTTTGCTTGTAGTTCAGGTATGGCAGCACTCCAAACGATCTTTGCGATGTTCGGTCAAGGGGATCACCTGATTGTTTCTCTCGACCTCTACGGCGGTACATATCGGTTACTGGAACGAATTTTATCGCGATTCGGTGTAACGGCAAGTTATGTGGATACGAACGATCTTGAAGCACTGGAGAACATCCGTCAGCCAAATACGAAGGCTGTGTTTATCGAGACTCCAACGAATCCACTGATGATGATTACTGACATTCAAGCTGTAGCTTCTTGGGCTAAAAATCACGGATTACTCACGATTGTGGACAACACACTGTTAACACCATTCTTCCAGCGTCCAATCGAACTCGGTGCGGATATCATAGTACACAGTGCCACTAAATATCTGGGTGGTCATAATGATGTACTTGCTGGACTGATTATCACCAAAGGTGAGGCTTTATCTGCAGAGATGGCATTTCTTCATAACTCCATAGGAGCTGTGTTATCACCAAGTGATTCGTACCAATTGATGAAAGGCATGAAAACACTAGCACTACGTATGGAACGTCATGAATATAACGCGCTTACCATTGCAAAATTCCTGCTGGAGCATCCGGCCGTTACGGAAGTGTTCCATCCGGGATTATCCGATCACCCGGGATATGAAATTCAGAAGAAACAGTCTTCCGGAAATACAGGTATTTTCTCTTTCAAAGTGAAGGATGCACGCTACGTTGATCCATTGCTGCGTCATATCAAATTAATTGCTTTTGCCGAAAGTCTCGGGGGTGTAGAATCACTGATGACGTACCCTGCTGTACAAACGCATGCGGATATTCCGCTTGAGATTCGTGACGCTGTAGGGGTGGATGATCGTCTGCTTCGGTTCTCGGTAGGGATCGAACATGCGGAGGATTTGATCGCTGATCTCAATGCTGCACTACTGGCAGCACAGCAGGAAGTGGAAGGGGGCGTAACTTCATGAGTGAGTCGAGCAACAATAAGCTCAATAGGTCGGAACTGAAGTTTGATACGAAATTGCTTCATTTCGGGGATGAGATTGATAAGACAACGGGGGCTTCCAGTGTACCGATTTATCAGGCTTCCACGTTTCATCATTTTGATATCTTTAATCCACCGCAACATGATTACAGCCGTTCAGGCAACCCTACACGTCAAGCACTGGAAGATTACATTGCCCTGCTTGAAGGCGGGGTACGTGGATTTGCTTATTCATCAGGAATGTCAGCTATATCCAGTGTGTTCATGATGTTCTCTGCAGGCGATCATCTGATTGTAACGGAGGATGTTTACGGAGGAACTTATCGTCTTCTGACGACCATACTAAGCCGGTTGCAGATTGAGACTACTTTTGTGGATATGACCGACCTGGATAAAGTCAAAGCAGCACTTAAGCCGAATACCAAGGCCGTGTATATGGAGACACCTTCCAATCCTACCTTGAAGATTACGGATATTGCAGCTGTGACGTCCTGGTCCAAAGAGCATGAATTGATCACGATTCTGGATAACACGTTCATGACACCGTACTATCAACGTCCGATTGAGCTTGGGGTAGATATCGTTGTACATAGTGCTACGAAATTTCTCGGCGGTCACAGTGATGTGCTGGCAGGTCTGGCTGTTGCGCGTACAGATGAACTGGGTATATAGCTGAAACAGCTACAAAATGGGTTAGGCACTGTTCTGGGTGCCCAAGAATCCTGGCTTTTAATGCGCGGCATGAAGACACTGGGCGCACGGATGGCTCACAGTGAACAGAGCACAGCCAAACTGGCTGCGTGGCTCAACGAGCGCCAAGATATATCCGCTGTTTATTACCCAGGTTTGAAGGATCATCCTGGCCGAGAAGCACATGAGCGTCAGTCTACAGGCTACGGAGCGGTGGTATCGTTTGACGTAGGTTCAGGTGAACGCGCAAAAGCGGTTCTGAATCAAGTTACACTGCCCATTGTGGCTGTAAGTCTAGGAGCGGTAGAAAGTATTCTTTCGTACCCGGCGATGATGTCTCATGCGGCTATGCCAGCAGAGGTTCGTCATGAGCGTGGCATTACAGATGGCCTTCTTCGTTTCTCTGTAGGACTTGAAGATATAGATGATCTGATTGCAGATCTTGAGCAAGCGTTGCAGGCTAATCCGTTACGTTAAACGAATTAGATAAGAATTGGATAAGTACAGTGACCACTTGATATGTAAAAATTTAAACTTATTTTTTAAGCACCTTTTCATAAGGTGCTTTTTTTCACATGTAACCTGTGTTACGATATGTGGAGTACTGAAATGCGATGTTACAGTCAGAACTTGCTTTTTTAACAAGTCAGGACGGTTCGTCGTATTTATTTTCTCTTTACGAGGGAGGCTTTTTTACGATGAGTACGGTAGACCGTATCTTAGATAAAGCCCTTCGGGGCGAGCGATTAGACCTGGAAGACACGATTCAGTTATTTGAATCCAACGAAGTGGACAAGATCGGGGCAGCTGCCAATGTCATTATGAAACGTATGCACCCTGAGCCATACCGGACATTTGTTATTGGGCGTAACGTCAACTACACGAATGTGTGCGACGTCTACTGCCGTTTTTGTGCTTTTTACCGCAGACCTGGTTCAGAAGAAGGGTATGTTCTGCCAGATGAAGTGATTTTTCAGAAGATTAAGGAAACCGAAGATGTTAACGGAACTGAAATTCTGATGCAGGGTGGAACGAATCCTAACCTGCCTTTTAGCTATTATACGGACCTCCTTAAAGCAATTAAGGAGCGCTTCCCGAATATTACGATGCACTCCTTCTCGCCAGCTGAAATCATGAAAATGGTCGAAGTATCTGACGGTCTGACGTTGGAAGAGGTTGTACGTGCCATTCATGAAGCTGGACTGGATTCCCTTCCTGGTGGCGGAGCCGAGATCCTCGATGACCGTACGCGCCGCAAAATTAGCCGCCTGAAAGGCTCATGGCGTGACTGGATGGATGTTATGCAGACCGCTCACCGGATCGGGATGAATACAACGGCAACGATGGTTATTGGTTTGGGTGAATCTATGGAAGAGCGTGCGCTGCATTTGATGCGTGTACGTGACGCCCAGGATGAGTGCATTGCCAATAAGTATGACTCCGAAGGATTTCTGGCGTTTATTCCGTGGACATTCCAGCCAGATAATACCAATCTTAAGCTGGAGCGTCAGACACCTGAAGAGTACCTGAAAACGGTAGCGATTAGCCGTCTGGTGCTGGATAATATTAAAAATATCCAATCTTCTTGGGTAACGATGGGGCCTGAGATTGGTAAAAAATCGCTTGAATTCGGTTGTAACGACTTCGGAAGTACAATGATTGAAGAGAACGTGGTATCCTCCGCAGGTGCAACGTACAAAGTGAACATTGAATCTATTCTTCGCCTGATTCGAGAGTCCGGTTATATTCCTGCGCAGCGCAATACTCGATATGAAATTTTGCGTATGTTTGATGATGAGAGTAGTGTGCCAAAAGATTTTGTAATGCAAAACTAACATTTACGTATAGCACTTATAAGTACGTTATTCATATCATTTCCTACCAAATGAATGAAGGTTTGTTACAAGTATAAGGGATGAAACAGATTAAACTGTTTTATCCCTTTTTTATTGTTGTCCACCTCACCAAACAAGATCATCAAACAGTACATATTACGCATTTCACGATATGTTATATGGATTTTTAACTGATACAATGGAGGGACAGTTGTCTATTCAAACGTGCTGGGAGGAACAAATCGATGAAAACAAGAAAACTTGGAAAGACAGCACTAGATGTACCTGTTCTAAGCTTCGGTGCATCCTCACTGGGTTCTGTATTTCGTGATATTGACCGGGATGAAGGTATTCGCACCGTTCATTCAGCGATGGATGCAGGCATGAATTATATAGACGTCTCTCCGTACTACGGATTAACCAAGGCGGAAGCTGTACTTGGTGAAGCGATCCGCAGTTTGCCCCGTAGCTCTTATACGTTATCCACTAAAGCTGGACGTTATGGTGAACACGAGTTTGATTTTTCTCGCAAGCGTATTCTGTCTAGTGTGCAAGAAAGTATGGCAAGGCTGCATACAGACTATCTAGATATTCTATTTCTGCATGATATCGAGTTTGTGGCCCCTGAGATCATTATTGAAGAAGCTTTTCCAACGCTGTTAGAACTGAAAGAGCAGGGTGTCATTCGTTACGCCGGAATCTGTGGTCTGCCACTACTCCTGTTTGAAAAAATGCTACCTCAGCTGAATGCGGATGCCATTATCTCATATTGTCATTATGCTTTAAATGATACGTCGTTGTTATCGCTCCTGCCCCTACTGAAGGAAAAAGGGGTTGGACTTGTAAACGCTTCCCCTCTCTCAATGGGATTATTGAGTACCCGCGGAACACCAGCTTGGCATCCGGCGAGTAACCAGGTAAAAGAGCTTTGTCTCCAGGCGGCACAATTCTGTAAGGAGCAGGGCAGTGATATTGCCAAGCTGGCTGTGCAATTTTCCACAGCGAATGAGCAGATTCCAACGACCCTCGTGAGCAGTGCAAGCCAGCGTAACATTGTCAATAATGCGGCCTGGATTGAAGAGCCGATAGATCAGCAGTTGTTAACGGAGGTGCTGCGCATTCTATCTCCACTACACAACGAATCATGGCCGAGCGGACGAGCTGAATATAACGTGAACTACAATATAACGTCGAATGCATCTGAGGAGGAACAGCGATGAGAGCTATTGTATGTGAAGAAATGGATCGTTTGGTGCTGAAGGAACTGCCACAGCCCGAAAGAGCAGAGGAAGAAGCATTGGTTGCAATTCGGCGGATTGGTATCTGCGGTACAGATCTGCATGCGTATAAAGGGAATCAGCCGTTTTTTACGTATCCTCGTGTACTTGGTCATGAACTTGCAGGCATCATTGAAGAAATTGGCCCTAATGAGGCTGGTTTAAAGTCTGGGGATCAGGTAAGTATTATCCCTTATCTGCATTGCGGACATTGTGTTGCTTGCCGTTCGGGCAAAACAAACTGTTGTGCTTCCATGCAAGTGATGGGTGTACATGTGGATGGGGGGATGAGGGAACGAATTACGGTGCCCATCTCTCATCTGCTAAAAGCAGAGGGGTTAACGCTGGATGAGACAGCCATGGTTGAACCGCTTAGCATTGGGGCTCATGCTGTACGCAGAGCTGCATTACAACCAGGGGAGCGGGTCGTGGTTATTGGGGCAGGGCCCATCGGACTTGGTGTTATGGCTTTTGCCAAACAAGCAGGTGCTTACGTCATTGCAGTAGATCGTAACCTGGACAGACTGGAACTAAGTCGAAGCTGGGCTGGAGTAGATGAGATTGTACAAGCAGATGACACGGCGATCCAAGGAGTTTCTGAGATTACAGGTGGTGATTATGCGACTGCTGTATTTGATGCGACAGGTAATGTGCATTCTATGAATGGAGCCATCTCGTATGTGGCGCATGGCGGACAGTTAATCTTTGTTGGACTGGTAAAAGCGGATATTACGTTCCATGACCCGGAATTCCACAAGCGTGAGATGAGTATGCTGGGGAGCCGGAATGCCACGCGTCAGGATTTTGAACAGGTGTTAACGACGTTGCGTGACAAAAGATTAACGATGGATGGTTATATTACACATAGAACGCCTTTTGATGAATTGCCAAACGCAATGGACACTTGGCTTTTACCCGAATCACAAGTGGTTAAGGCTATTGTAGAATTATAATTGGTCACAATTTGAAGTAAACGAAGAAACGCTCGCTTCCCAGTGTTGAACAATGGAGAGTTTCCATAGAGTTCATCGGGGAAGTGAGCGTTTTATTATGGTCTATACGTATCTAGTTATGTTATTTCTCTGGATTCGAAACAATGCCTGCGTGTGGATCGATATGCCTGACGATCGATTTTAACCAAATCATCTCCAGAAAGTGAACTTCGTAGTACAGTGTCCCTGGAATCTGTCCCATCCAGGCTTCCGTCCCAGCGATTGACGAAGACTCCTTGGCTTCCAGTCTTTCTGGTTCACGACGCAGGCGATTACGTATAGCCTTTTCGATTTGAACGCTTTGTGTAGTCAGAATGCATACTCTGCGCTGTGGAGAGAACCCCCGGAAGGCAAGGTACACCATTTCATAAGCGATCAGATAAGCGATGACAGAATACATCGCCTGATCCCAGCCAAAAACAACACCAGCAGCTGTCAATATGATTAAGTTAAGCAGCATGATTATTTTTTCGATAAGCATCCGTTTTCCGCTAAATACACGTTCAGGCGGCCGAGAGGACGGATCACCGATTTCCAGCGTATCCAGTGTCCCTCCATATCGAACAACAAGCCCGATTCCGAGCCCCAGGCATAATCCTCCAAACATGGCAGCAGCTAGAGGGTGCTCGACGAGTGGCGGCATGGGATGTAACACAATGGCACCAATCGAAAAGACAACCAGACCCAGAACAGTAACTAGTACAAACTTTTTCTTCACTATCTTGTAGGATAGAAATATAAATGGAACATTGAATAAGAACAGAAACAAACCAATTCGAAGCTCAGTCCAATGTGCAAAAAGGGAAGAAATTCCCGTTACACCGCCAATAATTATTTTGTTAGGGTGCAAAAATAACTCAAGTCCCACGGAGGCCAGTACTCCGCCAATGATGACCAAAAAGAGGTTCAACCAGCGACGAGAGGTCGATATGTTACTTTTGGCTGTGCGTGGCATTGGACTAGCCGATATCAGAGGTGCTTTCATAGGTCATCCTCCTTATGTGCGGCGTCGCTAGCCATTCTCCCTGGGGTCTTCACAGAAAGTTCGGCATGTAGCCGCTCAGTTGCTAGGTACAATCATCCGTCTGTTTACACAGACCTTGTTTCACCTTCATTTTGTAGAACTCGAGGTTCTTCTTTCTTCTTGCGATGATCTTTGAACTTGAATATTTTATCCAAAATACGGAATACGTGTTTGGACTCTTTCGTCAATAATGGCCCGAGGATCGCTAAAATCAGTACGTACAGTGCAGCGAAAGGTTGAAGCAATGGCAACAATCCACCAGCCTTACCCATGTTGGCCATAATTATTGAAAATTCACCACGAGATACAATGGTTAATCCGATATTAGCGGATGCCTTTGGTGAAAGACCCGCACTTCGCCCAGCAATCATACCTGCAAGGAAGTTACCAAACAACGTAAGCAGAACGGCGATTATTGCCAGCCATACGGCTTCACCGCCAAGAGACAACGGATCGATAGACGGTCCAAAGCTGAAGAAGAAGATCGCTCCAAAGAAATCACGGAAAGGCAAAATGAGATGTTCGATCCGTTTGGCATGTTCCGTTTCGGCAAGGACAAGACCGACAAGTAACGCACCAATCGCTTCAGCGACATGGATCGTTTCGGAGAATCCTGCGACAAGGAACAAAGCTCCAAAAACAACAAGTGAGAATAATTCATTGGAACGAATTTTAAGTAATTTATTTAGTAACGGTGTAGCTTTGCGTCCGATGATGATGACAATAAGCATAAAGCCTAGAGCAATCAATGCCGACATGATCACGCCACCGATGGTGGATGAATCACTGAGCACTAGTCCCGAAAGGATGGAGATATATACAGCGAGGAATACGTCCTCAAACATGATAATACCCAGAATCATTTCTGTCTCCGGATTGGCTGTTCGCTTCAGATCAACGAGTACCTTGGCTACAATAGCACTGGATGAAATCGTAGTAATACCTGCGATAACGAGTGCCTCAGCCGCCGGGAAGCCGGATGCAAAACCGAACACTAATCCTAATGTAAAGTTAATCCCGATATAGATCGAGCCGCCAACAACAATGGAGCGACCCGATTTGACTAAACGGCCTACTGAAAATTCCAGACCTAGATAAAATAAAAGGAACAGAATACCGATTCGACCCATAAAGTCGATGAACGGCTGACTTTCAATGAATCGGAAGTCTAAATGCCAGATCTGCGTGGCATGTGGTCCCACAGCCATTCCGATTAGAATATAAAACGGAACGACCGAGAATCTCAGTTTTGCGGATAAAAGGCCGGCTGCTGCAATGAGCACCAGCGCCAGACCTACTTCAAAAATCAAATGATCCATCGAATTACCCCCTTCCTGTCATGAGGAGGGACTTGAAAAGTTTCTGTTGGTTCCGTTCGCCAACGGCGACTACCGTAGATTCTGCAGTGATTACAACCTCCGGACCCGGGCTAATGTGTTTTTTGTGGTTTTTCTCCACAACGGCAATGACCGTTGCGCCAGAGTTTTGACGTACATTCAATTCACCGATGGACTTGCCAATGCATCCAAAGGATGCTTCGATTTTGTACCACTCGATAATCAGATCGTCAAAAGTCACTTCAATATTTTCAAGTTGTTTTGGTTTGTAAGTCAATCCACCAACAATTGCAGCAATCTGTCTTGCCTCATTGTCATCGAGTGTAATCATGGAGATGCTTTGATCTGGATCATCATATTCAAAATGGTACATCTCCCGGCGGCCGTCATCGTGAATAATAATGACGATTTTATCACCGCTGCTTGTTTCAATCTGAAATTTTTTGCCGATTCCAGGCAGGTCTGTTTCGCGTACATCCATGGATAGTATGCCTCCTTAGTAATTGAGGCTGGCCATAGAAGGAAGGCTGATCATTCCCTAGTCAGTCATCTGCTGCTCAAGCGGAACATTCAAACGGCGCAAGGAAACAAGAGCCAGTAATTCCTGACACAGCCGAATATATGATGTGACAATATAGTTTTGGTAAGTACAACAAATACAAGTTAGGATCTGCTAATTCGAAACTAACTTTTCATAAAGGGTTATGAGTTATGCATGAGAACACAGCCTAGATATAGAGGTGGTATCATGCGTGGCAACCGTGAAATACGGCAAACAGGCTCTTATAGAGCGATAGCGTATTTGGGTGCCGCTGGAGAGAGGGATATATACGTGCTGGTACATTTGATAGGTAGCAGAAATAATCTGCGTTTAAACAGACAATACCACGGTTTGAAAGACAGACCTGGTGTGGGTATTCGCAACACAATGAATAGTGCGAGGACAAGAAATACGGGTTTGGTTTGCTTCACTGCAACCAACTTAGACATCACTTGTGAGGTTTTGCGAATAACAGGTTTCTGTTGATTTTCGGGTATTTGAGGCAGAATCTCTAGCACTTCTTTATTCGAAGTGGCATCAACGGATACACCAACGGCAGACTCCGTCTGCATTGGGACGGGGAAACACAGCGCCTGAAAGACGCACAAAATAATGATAATCATGTAATGAAGCAGTCTAGGATATTGTCTCATGCTCGGCTTCCCCCCTTTCCGTAAAGATACTGTTATAAAAATAATAACACATTTTTGCGAGATCTCCAAAATTATATACTGAGAAATCATGACACTCTTTCCATCAAACCGCTTCGTATATCCCTATGGGCCTTGCCATATACTTTGAAGAGGAAGGAAAGGAGTGATTCGAATGGAACTATTTGCAGTATGGACGAATGTGTCCGGACAAGACGAGGCAGATTGCTTTTATCAGTGCATCAAAGATAAATTCAAAGGTTTACATATAAGTAAAAGAGGATTTCGGCTTGTTTTTAAACACAAGGATGACCGGGCAGTCTGGATATGCAGAGGGAATGAGAATCACGAAGATTTCCAGCAATGGCTGCCGCAGATTAGTGATTTGCTTTCCTTAGGTATTGCTGATTTTATTATGGAGACACAAGAAAGTAGCATTGTAGAGGGTATGATTGCCAAATCATGTTCCGTGATGGATGAGCATGAGCTTGAGAAAATTCATCGAATCTGTATGCCACTGTTGAGAAACAGTGATTTGGATCAGCTAAGCCTTCGTGAACGCCGCCGCACCACATTAGCCAAAAGTTTGCGGAAAGATCTGGAAGAGGTGCATTTTTTCCATCTCGAAGGGATCATGAATTTTCGCATAAGGTCTTACAAACAAGAATTGCAGGAATTAGTGGAATATGCACTTGATGAGTTCTGGATGGATCGTCAGTATGAGGAGTTTATGGGGCTACTGAAGTACTTTGTTTTTTTTCAGGAGGCGAAAGTTCCTCTGATTCATCTCATTCACATAGGCAAACATGAATTTCAGGTGCTTGATGCGGGGCTTAACGTGCTGCCTGTACAGAAGGATGAGCAGGTGGTTGTTGAGATGCCAGGGCTCGAACTGGAAATGGATATTGAAGATATGATTGTGAGTACGCTCATCTCCATATCACCGGAAAAAGTGCTGCTGCATACGAGTACACCAGAACTTCCTATCATCTCGACCATATGCCAGATCTTCGAAGATAAAGTGCAGATATGCCACCAATGTCCCGAATGTGAAGTGTTGCGCTCAGGATTGCTCTCGGGTATTGACGCAAGCGATCTCGGGAATTATAATAACTGTTGATCAAGAATAATTGGAAAAACAAAAGCGTTGATAAAGACATGAACCACACGTTTGATCGGTGCAGAGAGAGGAACCTGGGCTGAAATTTCCTCCGGATATCACGTATGGTTTACCCCTTTGAAGCTGCAATTTTGAAAATAAAGCCTGAACAACCCTACCGTTTAGACGATGGGCGGTTTTATGAGTAAGGATCTGCCGGGTCATGCCCGTTACCGACATGCCAATGAGGGCTGAATTCCTGAAATCAAGGATGATCAGCTGAATTAGGGTGGAACCACGAGACTATTTAACACAACACTCGTCCCTTGACCGGGACGGGTGTTTTTTGCGTGCTTTCCGTTAATCCACAGTGCTGCGGAAGTAAGCTTTAAACAAGTGTTTATTCATGAGGCTGGAATGTAACATGTTTATTTACAGGAGGAATGAGACAAATGGCAGTTAACATTAAACTACCGGATGGTTCGGTACGTGAGTATGCAGATGGCAGTAGTATTGAGGATGTAGCCGCTTCGATTAGCAGCGGACTTCGTAAAAATGCGGCAGCAGGTAAGCTGGACGGCATCGTGGTGGACCTATCCACTCCACTTCATGAAGGAGCTTTGGTGGAGATCGTAACGCTGGATTCCCCAGAAGGTCTCGAAGTCATGCGTCACAGTACAGCACACTTGCTGGCTCAAGCGGTTAAACGATTGTACGGAAACAAAGAAGTA
Organism: Paenibacillus sp.; assembly: GCA_017512705.1. Lineage (GTDB taxonomy): Bacteria > Bacillota > Bacilli > Paenibacillales > Paenibacillaceae > Paenibacillus. Next base: position 69,096 of record JAFWEX010000129.1, on the reverse strand, counting down.
CACTTGGGTGTAGGACCAGTTATTGAGGATGGTTTCTACTATGACATGGATCTGGAACACGCGCTGAACCCGGAAGATCTCCAGAAGATCGAGAAGGAAATGGAGCGTATCGTCAACGAAAATCTGCCAATCGTGCGCAAGGAAGTTAGCCGCGAGGAAGCCATTAACATTTTCAATGAAGTTGGCGACCCATACAAACTCGAGTTGATCAATGCTTTACCGGAAGATAGCGTAATTACGATCTATGAGCAAGGTGAATTTTTCGACTTGTGCCGTGGACCACACGTGCCATCTACAAGCAAGATTAAAGTATTCAAACTGATGAACGTAGCGGGTGCTTACTGGCGTGGAGACAGCAAAAACAAAATGCTGCAACGGGTGTACGGTACTGCATTTGTGAAAAAAGCACAGCTGGACGAGCATCTGCACTTCCTTGAGGAAGCGCGCAAACGTGACCACCGTAAACTTGGTAAGGAATTGGAAATGTTCACGTTCTCCCAGCTGGTTGGTCAAGGTTTGCCAATCTGGCTGCCTAATGGTGCCAAGCTTCGTCGTACATTGGAGCGTTACATTGTAGATTTGGAAGAAAGTTTGGGTTACCAACATGTGTACACACCCGTACTCGGTAATGTGGAGTTGTATAAAACATCCGGACACTGGGAGCACTATCAAGAGGACATGTTCCCTAAAATGGTAATGGACAACGAGGAGCTGGTTCTGCGTCCGATGAACTGTCCTCACCATATGATGGTGTACAAATCCAGTATGCACAGCTACCGTGATCTGCCAATCCGTATTGCTGAATTGGGCATGATGCACCGTTATGAAATGTCTGGCGCCCTGACTGGTCTGCATCGTGTTCGTGCGATGACGCTGAATGACTCACACATTTTTGCACGTCCAGACCAGATTAAAGAAGAGTTCGCTCGCGTTATTGAATTGATCCAGACCGTATATAAAGACTTTGGTATCCACGAATACCGTTTCCGTCTGTCTTATCGTGATCCGGAGGACACCGAGAAATACTTCCAGAACGACGAGATGTGGGAAATGTCCCAGCGTATGCTGCGTGAAGTGGTGGAAGAGCTTGACCTCCCGTTCTATGAAGCAGAAGGCGAAGCGGCGTTCTATGGTCCGAAGTTGGACGTGCAGATTAAAACAGCTTTAGGCAAAGAAGAAACATTGTCGACGGTTCAGCTGGACTTCCTGCTGCCTGAGCGTTTCGAACTTGAATATGTCGGTGATGACGGACAGAAACATCGTCCAGTTGTTATTCACCGTGGCGTGATTAGTACAATGGAGCGTTTTACTGCATTTTTGTTAGAGAACTTCGCAGGTGCATTCCCGCTCTGGTTGTCTCCTGTACAAGCCAAAGTCATTCCGGTATCCGGAAACTACGACGATTATGCGCGTGAAGTAGAGGCGAAGCTGAAACGTGCAGGAATCGCAGCGGAAGCGGATCTTCGAAACGAGAAGCTGGGTTACAAAATCCGTGAAGCACAACTCGAAAAAATGCCATATATGTTCGTTGTAGGTGAGAACGAGAAAAATGCTGCTTCGGTATCCGTACGTAAACGTGGCGAAGGTGATCTGGGCATAAAGCTGGTTGATGAGATTGTTGCTCAGTTAAAAGAGGAAATTGCGTCAAGACAGGTCTAACTTAGACTGTGCTTGGTAAGATAATGAAGCGAAACCGTCAGATCCCATGGGTAAGTCCATGGTGTTCTGGCGGTTTTTTGTGCTTTTTTTCTATGCGTAGCTGAGAGTAGGTATAGAATGATTGGTATTTGGTAACCCTTTGCATGTGAGGGGGAGGTTATACCATGAATAAAAAAATTCCAAAATTCAATGCAAGCCTGAAGTTAATCATCATGTGCAGCTTTATTTTTGCCGGGATGTTGATCAGTTTCAATGAGGCCGAAGCTTATATATTCGAAGAAGAAAACACGGTGCTTCATATTCAGGAACAAACGGAGATCAATCCTGTTAAGCCACTGTATACGGACAAGGCTGAATTAACGACTCTCGTTTATATGGGGTTCCTATGGTCTCCGCAGCCCGTTGTGCTGCCTAAACCTGAATTGCCAGCAAAGCGGGTAATGGATCCGGCTATGCCAGTGTTAGCACCTCGTACTGAACAAATTCTCGAGACTCAAAAGGTGACTGCAACAGGATATACCGCAGGAGTCGAATCTACAGGTAAAACACCTAAACATCCTCAATACGGTATAACGTATTCAGGAGTGAAGGTTCGTCGTGATAAAGAAACGGTTTCTACCATTGCTGCTGATCCGAAATTGTTTCCCATGGGTTCTATTTTGTATATCCCCGGGTATGGTTATGGCATCGTTGCCGACACAGGTTCAGCCATCAAAGGCAATAAGATTGACCTATATTTTCCGACAACAAAGCAGGTGTACAAAGAATGGGGCAAAAAAGATGTTGAGGTACATGTCATCAAGCAGGGCGCTGGAAAATGTACCGAACAGATGCTGACGGAGTTATCTAAAGCGATTGATGTCTATAAAATGGTTCCTGATTCCTGGCTGGATAAAGCCATCTGATAATGGAATGTTATGCCTGAATAACAAAAAGTCACTCTTCACATAATATTGACTGGGGACGAACCCCGCACTGCAAAAAAAGCAGTGTAAATATGAAGAGAGAGGTGATTCGTTGTGGCAAAGAAATCCCAAGGTTACCAAACGCCGAACGAGAAGTACAATGCAGAGTTCGCTGAGGAAAATGGAACGGGCAGTGTTGCTTCTAAAGTGAAGCAATCCGCTCAAAACAAAGTACAAGACAATTACCAAACACCTGACGAAAAATATAACGCCGAGTTTGGCGTAGAAAACACAGGTCAAAGCCAAACGGGCCGTGCAGGTAAAATGAATAAATAAGTTTGTGAACTGTAAAGAGATAGCCTTAAGAATAGGTTAATCTCTGCACAAACAAACAAGAATGAAATACAGATGAGAACACCTTGGAGCGTCATGCTCCAGGGTGTTTTCATTTATATTTTTACAATTGAAATTTACATAATTATCCTTAGGTCTCAGTCTCGAGACTGAAACAAACTTACACCTGTCGGCGCTGTTAACCTTGTCATGTCTGAGGTACACTGGATATAGAATAAAGCTAAAGGAGACATGAGTGATGAAACAATCTACGCGAGATCGCTGGTGGGTGGGTATACCTCTTATCGCAATCGGTGCACTGATCTTGTTCAGACAATTAGGATATGACATTGATATAGGATACCTCTTCAGAACATATTGGCCCGTCTTTTTAATCTGGTGGGGAATTAAAGGATTAACGGAGATCCGCCGTAACGGAGCATATGCTGCGATTGGGCCCGTGATTGTACTCGCTCTAGGTGGTTTCTTCCTTGCACGCAACATGGGTTTAATTGGTTATTCGCTAGGAGGATTTATCCGATATCTGATTCCAATTCTGCTCATTGGCGGCGGGTTATACGTATTAATTGGACCAGGGCATCGGGATCGTAAGCGTCATGATAACGTGACCCCGCCACCGCCTGAGAAGCCATATGAGCCTTTATCACCGCAAGACTTGGAGATGCCTTCATCATTTGATGAAGAATTCGAGAAAACGTTTGGCAAACCCAAACAATCATCAAATTCAGTCTCTGGAAAGTATCCATCCATGCAGTCCGAAAAGGGATGGCATCAGAGCGCAAACGGTGAAAATTACGGTCATTCTCAACAAAATCACAATCAACAATCGGGTGATCAGAAGTTCGAAGACTTTGGACAGTATCATCAAAAGTATGGATATGAGGAAGGGTATGGCAACAAAACGTATAATAAATCGACGTTTATCGGCGATTTTTATATGGGCAAGGAAGTGTTTACGCTGAAACCGATGAATATCTCTGCGTTTGTAGGAGATACGGTGATTGATTTGACCAAGACTCAAATTCCATACGGAGAGACCAAAATTGTCATTTCACATTTCATCGGTGATGTTAAGGTGTTCGTTCCTGAGGATATGGATCTTGGAATTTCTTTGACGACGAGTTCATTTGTCGGGGATATGAAGCTTCTTGATCACAAACGTGGCGGATTTATGGGTAGCGCTCAAGAAGAGACTGCTCATTATCGGGAAGCAGGCAAAAAAGTGCGAATTATTATCAGTGTGTTTATTGGCGATGTCAAAGTAAATAAGGTGGGTTAACGCATGATTCGAACAATTCTCAAAGCAAACAAATGGGAACTGATGACGTATTTTGTGTTAACCGGATTGATCACACTGGGTGGATTTTATATATTGTACGGCAATGTGCTTACGGGTGGGGAGCGCACTCGGGCATGGACGTACATTAGCATTGTCGTTGTCGGAACGATCGTCACAGGATATGTAGCAGCACTACGTCTTCAACGCAAGATTGATCTGCTGGATCTTAACATGCTCAAGGTGTCCAAAGGTAATTTATCGGTTCGTATGCCCGAAGCGGACGACGCTTCTTTTGGCCGAGTGTATCAGGAATTTAATGTAATGATGGAGTCGATTGAGAAAAAAATGAGGCTGCTCCAGCGGCTTGGCGAGCAGGAAGTGATTGAGCAAGAGCAAGCTTCCGAGCGTGCTGTTATCGAAGAACGCAAACGGATGGCCAGAGATCTGCATGATACAGTAAGTCAGCAACTGTTCGCCATGCATATGTCAGCTTCGTCCTTGCCACGCCTACTGGAGATGAATCCTGAACAGGGGCGCAATGTGCTGGATCAGTTAATCCAGATGTCTCATATCGCGCAGCGTCAGATGCGAGGGCTAATCGCCCAGCTTCGGCCAGTTGAACTGGAAGGACGTGATCTGGCTGCTGCACTGGATAGCTGGTTTCCGGATTATTGCCGCCAAAATGGTCTAAAGGGTGTAAAAGAGCTGGAACTGGATGGCGGAGTCTCAGATGCCATTGAGCACCAGCTGTTTCTCATTATCCAAGAGGCTGTAGCGAATGTCGTCAAACATGCTGAAGCTGGACTGGTCAGTCTGGCCATCCGTGAATCGGAGCATCAGATCAGTATGAGTATCAGTGATGACGGGCAGGGTTTCTTGCAGCAGCCTGAACGTCCTGGTTCCTACGGATTGTCCACGATGCGTGAGCGTGCGGAGAAGCTTGGAGGACAGGTGCAGATTATATCCAAGCCTGGAGCGGGTACGACAGTACGCGTGCTTATTCCGAAATTTCAGAACGTGTTAGAGGGGGAGACGGTATGAACGACAAAGTAAAGGTAATGATCGTGGATGACCATGATATGGTTCGAATGGGATTGAAGACTTATCTCATGTTAGAGCCTACGTTTCATGTGATCACTGAAGCGGGGAACGGACAACATGCACTGGACCAACTTCGTCAGATGAAAGATACAGATATGCCGGATCTGATTCTGATGGATCTGATGATGCCGGTGATGAATGGAGCAGAAGCTACACAAGCGATTATGTCTGAATTCCCGGGCATGAAAATTGTGATGTTGACGAGTTTTCTTGAAGACGATCTGGTGGTTCAGGCTATTGAGGCAGGGGCGGTAAGTTATGTGCTCAAAACAGTGTCAGCGGAAGAACTTATCTATGCTCTTCAAGGAGCTCATAGAGGAATGCCAGTGATGACGGGAGATGTTTCTCAGGCTTTAACACGGGGAATTCGCCAGCGGACGGCAAGGGAGAGTGAGTCCGGACTTACAGAACGGGAAAAGGAAGTTCTTTTATTAGTTGCCGAGGGGAAGACTAACAAAGATATCGGAGAAGAATTACATATTAGTATCAAAACGGTCAAAACACACGTCAGCAACCTGTTGATGAAATGTGATCTGGATGATCGAACACAGCTGGCGATTTATGCGCATCGTCAAGGGTGGGTCAAGCATAAGAGCTAAAAGTGCTGTTATGACGGGGATATAGAGCCATATTGAATGGCTTTTATCTCCTTTTTAATTGTTTTTAAGGTACAGTTAAGGTTTAAAGTACAAAATAAAGACAGTTAAAGAATATCTCTTGCAAATAAGAGATTGGGAGGTAGAGAGGCATGGACGAACGTAATTATAAATCGAATCGACAAGATGAAGAAAAAGAGACTTATCAAAATGAGAATCGTAATCCTGCCGGAAATGATGATTCCTCGTATTATTATTCTTATGGACCTTTCCAGTCCGTGAATCAAGAAGATACAGCAAGCCGTCAAGAAGGTAATGTAGAGATTACAAGGCCTGATCCTGTGAAACCTGTACCTGTACACTACAACAATGAAACCTCTGATTCAACAGGAAGAGGATCTGGTGGCAGTGGCTCAGGCAGCACAGGACAAGGAAGTGGAAATAATCAAGGCAATTGGAATTATAACAGCCGCAAACCCCGGTCTTCTGTAAGATCACTGTTGTTTTCTTTTATAGCCGGGATGCTGGTGATTACCTTATTGATGTATGCCGCAGACAGAACAAATTTGTTCACGCCAGAAGCTGCATTGGTGAATAATAACGAAACGGCTGCTGAAGCTACACCGAGCAATACAGGCGGTGGTAATAATGTGACGGCATCCTTACTGCCAACAGGTAAAGAGGATGTGTCATCCGTGGTGAAGCAAGCCAGCCCGGCCGTTGTCAAAATTGACACCCTTGCCAAACAGTCTTCACGCAGCGGTATTGGACAGGGCGGCGCAAACACTAGTGATCCACTTTATCAATATTTCTTTGGTGGTGGATTCGGCGGACCAAGTGGAAATCAGGAACCAGAACAAGGTCAACAGCCTCAAGCAAGCAATCAGCTCGTACCGATGGGGATTGGCTCTGGATTTATTTTTGACAAAGAAGGATATATTCTGACGAACCAACACGTTGTTCAAGGTGCGGATGTCATTCAAGTAACACTTGAGAACCATAGCAAACCTTATGAAGCGAAACTGCTAGGAAGCAGTTTTGACCTAGATCTTGCGGTTTTGAAAATCGAAAAAAATAGTGGAGATAAAGATTTCCCTGTTGCGCCGCTGGGTGACTCTAACAATACACAAGTTGGTGAATGGCTCGTAGCGATCGGTAACCCGGAAGGTTTCGAGCATACGGTAACAGCAGGGGTCCTCAGTGCTAAAGAACGCACGATTAGTATCCCGGATCAAGAAACACGAAAAACACGTGAGTACAGCCATTTGCTGCAAACAGATGCTTCCATTAACCCGGGTAACTCTGGCGGTCCGTTGCTGAATCTGAATGGTGAAGTCATCGGGATGAACGTTGCCGTAAGTGCGGATGCGCAAGGTATCGGTTTTGCGATTCCGTCGAGTGTCATGACTGAGGCAGTGAAGTATTTGAAAGAGAATAAAGACGTTCCTAAAGAACCTGTGCCATTTATCGGAGCTTCTCTTATGAACCTCACACCCGAAGTTGCAAAACAAATGGGAACGGATGTTACCGAAGGTTCTGTGGTAGCAAGCACCGTGTACCAATCACCGGCATATATGGCTGACTTGAGACCATACGATATTATTACAGGAGCAAACGGAACTCCTTACGCAACAAGTCAGGATTTGATTGACTTTATTAAAAAACAAAAAGTCGGCGGAGAGATTACACTTAATGTTCTTCGTGATGGCAAAAAAATAGATGTAAAAGTGAAGATTGGTAATAAGAATGATTTCAATACGGCACAGACAGGGCAGCAATAATTGTGCTAGGAAACGCTAGGAGCAGAGAACGGAAGGGCTGGGCCCTTCCGTTTTTTGCAGTGTGTCCCCAGTGTGAGGAAGATGCGAATTGGGCTTTGGCCTGTTACAATGGGAGTACAACGATATGGTAAAGGAGAAAGACCATGCGCTCAACGATTTTAATTGTAGATGACGATGAGAAGATTGTGTCTATGCTGCGACGCGGCTTGGCATTTGAAGGATATGAGGTACGGACTGCTTCTAACGGAGCAGAAGGTCTTAGCAAGTTGATGGACAAGGAGCCAGATCTTGTGGTCCTCGATGTCATGATGCCGCAAATTGACGGCTTCGAGGTGTGCCGGAGGCTGAGAGAAGCCGGGAGTAAAGTTCCAGTATTGATGTTGACGGCTAAAGATGAAGTGCAGAGCAGGGTGACCGGACTGGATACAGGTGCTGACGATTATTTGGTGAAGCCATTCGCGTTAGAAGAACTCCTCGCTCGGGTGCGTGCTTTGCTGCGCCGCAAAGCAGATGTGGGTAGTGAACCGGATAACCGTCTGGTATATGAAGATATTATTCTAGATAATGACTCACGTGAAGTGCTTCGGGATGGCAAACGTCTGGAACTGACGGCGAAAGAGTTCGAATTGCTTAATCTATTCATGCAAAATCCGAGACGGGTATTGTCCCGTGACCTGATTATGGATAAAATCTGGGGATATGATTATAGCGGAGAGTCTAATGTGCTAGAGGTCTATATCGCGATGCTCAGACAAAAAACCGAAGAACATGGCGGCAAACGTGTCATTCAGACCATCCGGGGAGCCGGTTACATTTTGAGAGGTGACTCGTAACATGTCCATCCGGTTAAAACTAACCGCATGGTACTCAGGAATTTTGGCAGCCGTGCTGATTTTTTGGGGTGTTGTCATTTACGCGTTTGTCTATTTTAATTCTTATCAGGAAGTTGAACATCAACTGGCGCAAAAAAGCAATAAAATTCTGAGTCAGATTAATCTGAACTTCTTTAATCAGCTGAATCTAAATCTAGATCCATTTACAGAGATTGAATTGCAGGGTTCCCAGATCTATATCCAGTTATCAGACTATGAGACAGGAAACAACAATCGTTCTAACAATATGGAGAAGGTGAATCTGCAATTCCCAGTTATGAGTGCCGAACGGTTGCTTCGAGAGCCGGGAATAACAAAACTCTATGTGAATGGAACCCCCTTTATGGTCAAACAAGATCCCATCATTGTTAAAATCAATGGTGTGTCGAGCGTCAAAGGTGTTCTTCAAGTAGGGACTGTTGTGAATTCGCAAGAAAGTTTGCTGGAAGCTTTACGAAACATTCTTGTATTTGGATGGCTTGTGGCTATGGCGCTTGCGATTACCTCGGGCTTGATCCTTGCCCGTAAGTCTATGCGTCCTTTAGTTAATGTGATTGACGCAGCGAATAAGATACAGTCCGGTGACGATCTCAGTGTACGTATTCAGTATACAGGACCAAAAGATGAGATTGGACGTCTAATTGAGACGGTGAATAACATGCTGGAGCGTACCGAGCTGTCCTTCCGCGGACTGGAGGAAACCAATGCAGCCCAGCGTCGATTCGTATCTGACGCTTCCCATGAGCTGCGGACACCATTGACTACGATTCGGGGAAATGTCGATTTTCTCAAGAAGCTTTGGGATCAAGAGGGAGATGACAGACCAAACCTGGATGAAGAAATGATTAAGCAGATGTCTCTGGAAGCAATAGAAGATATGGCCGATGAGGGCAAACGTATGAGCCGACTAATCAGTGATATGTTGTCACTTGCCAGAGCAGATACCGGACAGAGAATCGAGCTTAATCCCATTCCACTTCAGATATTGGTGAAGGAAGTGGCGCGCAGAGCGCAATTCCTTGATCGCGAAGCAGACTGGCTTCCGGGGAATCTATCGATCCTGAATGGCATTTATGTGAACGGAAGCAAAGATTATTTGCAGCAGATGCTGTTCATTTTTATCGAAAACGCCTTTAAATACACCCCAGAGGGATCGGTTACACTGGATGCTATATTATACAAAGGGCAGGTTGGATTACGGATCAGTGATACGGGAATTGGCATGGAACGAGACGAGGTGCCATTTATATTTGATCGTTTCTACCGGGCTGATGAGTCTCGCGGGGCAACACCAGGGATCGGATTAGGATTATCCATTGCGAAATGGATTATCGAGGAGCATAACGGGTCTGTTGAAGTTGTAACAAGACGTGGAGAAGGGACCACTTTTATCGTATGGCTGCCTGTTGTCTTTGCTCCGCCTATTGAATAAAGGTATAATAGAAATGACTGCAATTACATCGGCTGTATAGCCGAAAAAGAAAGCGGGTGGCAACCAAGTGGAAGTATTGCGAATTTCGCCGCGGGGATATTGTTACGGAGTTGTGGACGCCATGGTGCTTGCGCGTCAGGCGGCGCGTAATCTGGATTTACCACGTCCCATTTATATATTAGGCATGATTGTGCATAACAAACATGTGACCGATTCTTTTGAGGAAGAGGGCATTATTACACTTGATGGTCCGAATCGGATGGAGATTCTAAGTCAGGTGGAGAGCGGTACGATTATATTTACTGCTCACGGCGTATCACCAGAGGTACGGAAGTTGGCTCGGGAGAAAGGGCTCACTACAGTGGATGCGACATGTCCCGATGTGACCAAGACCCATGATCTGATTCGGGAGAAAACGGCTGAAGGATATGAGATTATCTATATCGGCAAGAAGAATCATCCTGAACCGGAAGGTGCGATTGGTGTTGCACCGGACCATGTCCATCTGATTGAGAAGGAAGAAGAGATTGAGGGGCTGCAAGTACCTGCGGGCAAAATTTTGATCACCAATCAGACAACGATGAGCCAGTGGGATATCAAACATATCATGAGCAGGCTGCTGGAGAAGTTTCCTGGGGCCGAGATTCATAATGAGATCTGTCTTGCTACACAGGTGCGTCAGGAGGCAGTTGCTGAACAGGCTGGCCAGTCTGACCTTGTGATTGTTGTGGGTGATCCGCGCAGCAATAACTCCAATCGTCTGGCACAGGTTTCAGAGGAGATTGCGGGTGTGACCGCCTACCGGGTGTCGGATGTGTCCGAGATCCAGCAGGAGTGGCTGAAAGGTGTACAGAAGGTAGCTGTGACGTCAGGCGCATCAACACCAACACCCATTACGAAGGAAGTTATCCAGTACCTGGAGCAGTATGAGCATGATCAGCCGGAGACTTGGGAAATCAAGCGTACGGTGAACATGAGTAAATTGCTGCCTCCGGTTAGGGAGAAGACACGTACGACTTAATTTCAATAGGGAACAGAAACATTCCGCTGTGCAGAACTTTCGGGTAATGCACTTTGGAATGTTTTTTTGTTTATATTTTTCGTCAAGATTATGCCGGATAGAATATCACTTCTTGACGTGAGGAATTAAATATGCTAAATTTACTTTAGTGATTAAAAGCTTAAAAGCGAACAAGCGTTTAAGTGACACAGAGACGACCGTTCTGAAAGTAATATTTAAAATTAATAAACAATTAGATGCACAGCGTAAAAAAATAAAAAATGCTCTTATACAAGGAAGGATGGAAAAGTTATGATCGTAATTGCTGGCAAGAATACCTCGGAGGATCAGATCCAGGACATCGTTAATGTTATTGAAAAGGAAGGGCTTCAAGCACATGTATCTCGCGGAGAGGATCGCACCATCATTGGTCTGATCGGTAAAGTAGAGCCGAAAATGCAGGAGCATCTGCGTCAGATGAAGGGTGTCGAGAATGTGGTGAAGATCTCGAAATCATACAAACTGGCAAGTCGTGACTTCCATCCGGAAGACACAGTGATTTCCATTAAAGGTGTAGATATTGGCGGCAAAGAGCTTGTCGTTATGGGTGGACCTTGTGCGGTTGAATCCGCAGCACAGATTGATGAGATTGCAGGGCTTGTTAAAGCTGCAGGTGGGCAAGTACTTCGCGGAGGTGCCTTCAAACCTCGCACAGGTCCTTATAGCTTCCAGGGAACGGGTGTGGAAGGGTTGATCATGATGGCAGAAGCGGGTCAAAAACATGACCTGTTAACGATTACTGAAGTAATGACGCCTGAATATGTAGATATCTGTGCAGAGTACGCAGATATTTTGCAGGTGGGTACACGCAACATGCAGAACTTTGACTTGCTGCGCAAGCTGGGTGAATGCGGCAAACCGGTACTGCTGAAGCGTGGATTCAGTGCGACATATGATGAATTGCTTAATGCGGCCGAGTACATTCTTGCAGGTGGCAATCCAAACGTGATGTTGTGTGAACGAGGTATCCGTACATTTGAATCTTACACACGTAACACACTGGATTTATCAGCCATCCCTGTATTGCAATCTCTGAGCCATCTGCCAGTTATCTCTGACCCAAGCCATGGTACAGGACGTCGTGAATTGGTCGAGCCAATGACTAAAGCTTCGGTAGCTGCTGGAGCTAATGGTCTGATCATTGAAATGCATACAGATCCTGATAACTCTATGACGGGAGATGGCGTGCAGTCCTTGTTCCCTGACCAGTTTGCAAACTTGCTGCAAGATCTGGAGAAACTTGCTCCAATTGTGGGTAAAACATTCAATACAGCGAAACAGCCTGCTGCTTTTTTCCCGTCACGTGCAGGTGTATAAAGTAATCATGTCATTATAAGGTTATACAGATTTGAACCGTACATCTTTTAATTGTTCATCTTGAACAATTGGGAAGATGTACGGTTTTTCGTCTATTTTGAAGTTGTGAACATAATTATTAATCAAAGGCAAAAAACATTTGTGATGTTATGTTTTTCAGAAATTCAGGTGATTATCAGGTTTGCTTCACCGCTTTGAATTGATCAAGTATTGATATAAAACGTTGTTATATGAAATTTTAAATAATTTCAATGTAAGTATATCTAACATAGCTTTAAAAAATACCTTACATAAGTATTGACGATGTTATGTTTGGAATTTTATAATGACGACAGAAAAAATTCGAATATATAGACATTTTCTTCGTGGGGCTGTTTAATGTTCGGAATATTTGGGAGGACGAATACATGTCGGTTGAAAACGTATTGAAGTCAATTCAAGATAACAACATCGAGTGGGTAGATTTTCGTTTTGTAGATTTGGTTGGACGTGTGCACCACATCTCTTTGCCAGCTTCGGCTGTTGATGAGGACACGTTCGTAAATGGAGTAGCGTTTGATGGTTCTTCGATCCAAGGTTTTCGCGGTATTGAAGAGTCCGATATGGTTATGATGCCTGACCCTGAAGCGACTTATGTCGATCCGTTCACTGCACACCCTACACTGAATATTATGTGTGACATTTTTACGCCGGATGGGGAGCGTTATGAGCGTGACCCGCGCAGCATCGCAGTTAAAGCTGAAGCTTTCCTGCAAGAAAGTGGCGTAGGTACTACAGCGTTCTTCGCACCGGAGTCCGAGTTCTTCATCTTCGATGATGTTCGTTATGAGAGTGGCACGAACAGCTCTTCTTATTATGTCGATTCTGAAGAAGCAGCTTGGAACACCAACCGAAAAGAAGAAGGCGGTAATCTTGGCTTCAAAATCCGTACAAAGGGCGGATATGTTCCAGTAGCTCCTATAGATACCCAACAAGATATCCGCAGCGAAATGTGTCGTTTGCTTGAGGAAGCTGGTTTGTCCGTTGAGCGTCATCATCATGAAGTTGCAACAGCGGGTCAGGCTGAAATCAATTTTCGCTTTGATACGTTGAAGAAGACAGCAGATAACTTGCTTGTATATAAATACATTGTGCATAACACAGCACGTCAATATGGCAAAGCAGCAACGTTCATGCCAAAACCATTGTTCGGTGACAACGGTAGTGGAATGCACGTTCACCAATCCATCTTTGATGGAGATTCCCCACTGTTCTATGATAAAGGCGGATATGCTAACCTGAGTGAAATGGCTCTGCACTACATCGGAGGTATTCTGTACCACGCTCCAGCGCTCATCGCTCTGACAAATCCAAGTACAAACTCGTTCAAACGACTTGTACCTGGTTACGAAGCACCGGTCAACTTGGTATACTCCAAAGGTAACCGTTCTGCAGCTGTACGTATCCCTGTAGCGGCTGTAACTCCTAAAGGCTGCCGCATCGAGTTCCGTACACCGGACTCCACAGCCAATCCTTACTTGGCCTTCTCCGCAATGCTGATGGCGGGTCTGGACGGAATCAAGCGTAAAATCAACCCGACTGAACTTGGGTACGGTCCACTCGACAAGAACATCTATGACTTGTCTGATGCAGACAAGGAAAACATCCGCAGCGTACCCGCTTCCCTCGAAGAAGCGCTGGATGCACTCGCAGCTGACCATGAGTTCTTGACTGAAGGCGACGTATTTACGAAAGAATTTATCGAAAATTACATCAATCTCAAACGTGATGAAGCTAAAGCTGTTGCGATTCGTATTCATCCGCATGAGTACAGCCTCTACTTCGACTGCTAATCAGTCGGATTCGGAACTAAAGTGGTTCTAGATCAAAGCCTCCGGGATTCGTTCTTGGAGGCTTTTCCTTGAATAAAACCGTTTATTGCTTTAACTTTGTAGGGTGATAAAGTAATTTGATGATCTGGATTGATAATTCAGTGCATATTGCCCTTGAAGCGGTTAGGGAATACTGATATCATAGCGATAATATTTACTTCATATGTCAGTTAAGGATGGAAAGGGTGGGGGATTTTTTTGACAAAGAGAGCGTATAATTTTAATGCAGGACCAGCGGCACTGCCACTAGAAGTGTTGGAGCGTGCTCAGGCGGAATTTGTAGATTTTCGTAATACAGGCATGTCTATTATGGAGATGTCCCATCGCGGGGCCGTATACGAGTCTGTACATAATGAAGCTCAGGAGCGTATTTTGTCTCTATTGGGAAGTCCAAAAGGTTATAAAGTGCTGTTCTTACAAGGCGGTGCAAGCACACAGTTCGCCATGGTGCCGATGAATCTGCTTGGGGCAGGTCAGACCGCAAGTTATATCATGACAGGCAGTTGGGCTAAAAAGGCTTTGTCTGAAGCGAAGCTGATCGGTGAGACACAGATTGCTGCTTCATCTGAAGCAGACAAATTCATGAAATTGCCGGATGTGTCAAACCTGGAATTGCCTGAACATACGGCGTATGTTCACATCACTTCCAACGAAACGATTGAAGGCACACAGTTCAAGTCATTCCCTGATACTGGATCAGTACCATTGATTGCAGACATGTCGAGTGATATCTTCTGCAAACCGATTGACCTCAATCAATTTGACATGATCTATGCCGGAGCGCAGAAAAATCTAGGTCCATCCGGAATTACAGTAGTGATCGCGCGAGAAGAACTGGTGAGTGAATCTCCTAAAACGATTCCGACCATGTTCCGATACAGTACCCATGTTGATAACAACTCCTTATATAACACACCACCATCCTTTTCCGTATACATGGTTAATGAAGTGTTGAAGTGGATTGAAGAACAAGGTGGCCTGGCCGGTGTAGAGCAAAAGAATATTAAAAAAGCAGAGTTGCTCTATAATACAATCGATTCTTCCGGGGATTTCTACCGTGGTTGCGTGGCCTCAGAAGACCGCTCCTTAATGAATGTGACCTTCCGACTGGCTTCTGAAGAACTGGAAAAGAAATTTATTACAGCTTCGGAGCAAGAAGGTTTTGTCGGTCTGAAAGGGCATCGTAGTGTTGGGGGGCTTCGTGCATCCATCTATAACGCAGCTCCGTACGAGAGCGTAAAAGCTCTCACTGATTTTATGAAGCATTTTCAGCAGACGAACGGATAATGCTATACTGAGTAGCAGTAAGACTTCGAGATCTCAGCTATAGCCGGGTGAGCCTTCCACATTGACGTGTGGAGGGCTTTTCTTTAGAATTAGAGGATTGTTGTACACTTGAATGTGAGATGAAAAGGGGATAAAACACATATGGCATTACACATCGTACTTGTTGAACCTGAGATTCCTGCCAATACAGGCAATATTTCTCGGACTTGTGCCGCGACTGGTACCCATCTGCATCTCGTACGTCCACTGGGATTCCGGACAGATGATGCAACTCTGAAACGCGCAGGACTGGACTACTGGCATGCAGTCCATATCGAGTATCATGATTCATTCGCCGAGCTTCAGGAAAAGTTCCCTGAGGGGCGCTATTTCTACGCAACCACGAAAGCTAAAAATCGTTATACAGATTTTGAATTTAAGGATGGCGATTTTCTTGTGTTTGGTAAAGAGACAAAAGGACTTCCTCCTGAACTCATTGCTGCCAACCCGGACACTTGTATGAAAATGCCAATGAGCGGTGATGTTCGTTCGTTAAATCTCTCTAATTCAGCGGCTATTATTGTGTATGAAGCGCTCCGTCAGCTTCATTTCCCAGGATTAGACTAGTGAAAACACGTCCAAAAACGTTTAGAATCTGCTGAAAAAACAATTTTCAAAAAAAAGGACAAAAATTGTTTATTTACAGCAGGATTCGACAAAAATTTGGCGAATCTATAGATATAGTACTAATGTACCTAGAAATTCAGAGTAAGATAGGAGAGGTGTGCCGTAGCTATGAAGCCAGCTGGAGTAGTTCGCAAAGTTGACCAATTGGGTAGGATCGTATTGCCTAAATCTTTGCGTAAAAGGTATCAAATGAACGAGGGGGATCCTGTAGAAATTTTAGTTCAAGGGGATCATATTATCTTGGAAAGATACCGTCCAAAATGTATTTTTTGCGGATCAATGGAAGATGTCAATGATTTTAAAGAGCGTTACATATGCGCACAATGCTTAGAAGAAATGACTCAGCTTTCATAAAAAAAAGCAAGCACAAAAATCGCCATGGAATCTGAGGTTCCTTGGCTTTTTTGTTTTGGCTTACGTTAAGTACTACACTGTGCCACACTAATATAGCACAGGTAAAATATGTTCCCAGACAGCATTCAAAATTCCTTGCATGTTCTCTTCCTCGCTGTTGATACTGATGACAGCCTGTATGGAAGGGAGGATAATACAGAATTGACCATAAGCTCCATCTGCTCGATAAGCATTATGCGAGCAGATCCAGAACTGGTAACCATAGCCTTGTCCCCAATCCCCATCCCCGGTTGTCTCGATCTGTCTACACGTAGCTTCTCGAATCCACTCAGAAGGAACCAACTGTCTGCCATTCCAGCGGCCTTTCTGGAGAAGAAACTGTCCAAATCTGCTTAATTCCTCATTATTCAACCACAACCCGGCACATCCGAGGGTAATTCCTAAGGGTGAAGTTTCCCATTCGATATTATCCAGACCTAGTGGTTCAAATAGACGTGGAATGAGGTAATCTTTTACTGTTTGACCTACAGCCGCTTGCAGCATGGCTGAAATCATAAACGTATCCCCGCTGCTATATGTGAAATGCTCTCCTGGCATTCGGTCTAGTGATAAAGACATATAATGCTTCACCCAGTCCTTTTCTTGTAGCGAGGCTCGTTCGTCCGACCAAAGAGGTGGAGAGTCGTGACCAGAACTCATACGAAGGAGGTCCCGGAGTTTGATTTGTCGTGGGGAGGGGAGCTGCAACGGACTTGGCCGAGCTTGATCATGTGGGAAGTAATCACCCAATGTGTTATCTAGATTAATCAGTCCTTCCTGAACTGCGAGCCCAGCAGCCATGCAAGTAAAAGACTTGCTGACAGAATGTTGTAAACGTCGGTAATCTCCATTCTGATGCCATTCATCCAGAAGTTGTCCATGCTGTAATACGCGTACAGATTGAACATTGAGCGCTTGCGCTGTAATTATGTCGATGAAACCTGTGAGCTTGTCGGACATGATAACCCTCCAGTTTCAGGTGTTCACCTGAAGGAATTCAATCTGGTGAAACGTTTCCTTAAATCTACCGCAAAATTAGAATCCATGTTATTACATTCTTCGATTGATGTCAATTTTGATTGAATAACACATGTGTAATCTTAAATTTCATCACAAAAAATGTTTCTATTGAGTTGAAAACACAAAAAAAAGCCTGTTTTTCGATAATATGACGCAGAAATTGTAAAAAGGTTATTGACAGGATTTACAGATCGGGATTATGATTTACTCGAAACGATTCGAAGAAATCGCTTCCAAGTGAGTGAATTATAAGCCTAATATGATTAAATAAGCGTTAAATACTTTTGAAACGATTCGAGAGAATCGTTTCGATATTCAAGATTCACAACATTAGCAGAGAAAAGTAAAAGAACGAAGAGAACTAAAGGAAGAAGAAGAGAGCTAAAAGAAGAAGAGGAAGCGATCCGCAGTAAAAGCAGCAAGATGAAAGGGGTTACGATCATGGCACACATAACAATTGAAACCGGATCGTCCACATTATGCATGAATACGAGCATCCACGTGGTGTCCAGTGACTCCGGAGAGACTTCAGGCGGTACACTATATCTGCTTCACGGGGCAGGTGACAATGCGAGTACTTGGCAGCGATTGACTACCATTGAGATGTACGCAGCCCAGTATAACTGCACCGTCATCATGCCAGAAGTTAATCGCAGTTATTACACGGATATGGAGTACGGCCTGAATTACTTCCACTACATCACGAAGGAATTACCCGACTTGTGTGGGAGATTACTACGACTGAATTCCGATCCAGCCCGAACGTATGTTGCCGGTTTGTCCATGGGTGGATATGGCGCACTGAAATGTGGGCTGACTTATCCGGAGCAGTACAGTAAAGTGGTGTCTTTATCCGGTGTAACGGACATACAAGCCCGTCTTCGTGATCCTCATATGTCCGAAGGCATGATCAAGGAAATGAAAGCGGTTTTTGGAGAGCGGTTACAGGTGAAGGCTGATCAGGATATTTATGCATTGTCAGCGGGTCTGCTGAAGAAAGGAAAACCCTTGCCCAAAGTGTTAACCTGCTGCGGGGACCATGACCCTTTTGTAGACATGAACCGGGACTATGCTAAGTACATGCAGGAAACGGCATTTGATTTTCGATATGTAGAGACTCCTGGTACGCATGAATGGAGATTTTGGGAGCAGCACCTGAAAACGATGTTCGATTTTCTTTATAACGACAACACCATAGTAGAGTGAGGAGATGCGAATTGAAACCTGCAGCCGAAGGACCTAGCAAAAAGCTGAGGGCAAACATGCGAGGCAAGTCCCTCTGGACTGAAATCTGGAAACACCGAATGACATACACCCTGCTAATTCCAGGGATGGTCTGGTTGATCCTGTTTGCCTATATGCCAATGGGCGGCCTATCCCTTGCGTTCAAAGATTACAAGGCAAACCTTGGAATCTGGGGGAGTCCGTGGAGCGGATTTGAAAATTTCAAATACGTCTTCCGTGATCCGACTTTTATTGATGCCGTATGGCGGACGCTGTACATTAACATTCTGAAATTGATTATTCAGTTCCCGTTTCCGATTATTCTGGCACTGCTGCTGAACGAGTTGCGGATGCGCAGAGGGAAAAAGTGGTTCCAGACTATTCTGACGTTTCCACATTTCCTGTCCTGGATCATCGTATCCGGCGTAGTCATTAATGTGCTTGCGTATGACGGATTAGTAAACAGTGCGCTTGGATTACTCGGGCTGCCAATGATTAACTTCCTGGGCTCCGAATCCAATTTTGTTCCCATGTTGCTGCTGACCGACATCTGGAAATCAAGCGGCTGGGGCGCAATTATTTTCCTGGCAGCGATATCGGGCATCGATCAGGACCAGTATGAATCTGCACAGATCGACGGTGCATCCCGGATGCAGCAGATGTTTCGAATTACGTTGCCCAATATTCTTCCAACGATCACCGTCATGTTTATTTTGTCCGTAGGCGGATTGATGTCATCCGGTTTCGACCAGATCTTTAACTTGGCGAATGCGGCCACGAAAAATGTATCTGAAGTACTCGATGTGTATATTTATCGGATTACGTTCCAGTCATCCACCGACTTTTCATTCTCGACAGCGGTCAGCTTGTTCCGTTCCTTGGTGAATATGGTGCTGTTGCTTCTGGCTGACAGGTTTGCCAAGTGGCTTGGCGGAGACGGTTTGTTTCGATAAGAGAGGAGGAGAATGAGATGAGCAAAAAATCCGGAAGAAAACCGAAAATCGGTACCCAACGAATGACGTTTCTGGATTACGTGATATTTGCTATTTTGCTAGTGCTTGCACTGATGATCCTCATTCCGTTCTGGAATGTCATTATGATCTCGTTCGCAACGCAAAAAGAGTATGCTGAAAATCCGTTTCTAATGTTTCCAAAAGAGTTCACGCTAGATTCCTACAAAGCCCTGTTCGCTGATGGAAGCATCCTATCTGGTTACAAGAATACATTGATTTTGCTAGTTGTTGGTTTGCCTCTTAGCTTATTCCTGACAACAAGCATGGCGTACGGTCTAAGTCGTGGCAATTTTCCATTCAAAAAAATTCTTTTTTTCCTGGTCCTGTTCACCATGATCTTTAATGGAGGTATTGTTCCTCTGTATCTGATTATGAAATCACTACATCTTACAGGAACGTTATGGTCCGTCATTCTGGCGGGAAGTTTCAGTGCCTTTAATATGATTCTGATGATGAATTATTTCTACACATTGCCTGAATCGCTGATGGAATCTGCACGGCTAGATGGTGCCGGAGAGTGGAGAATTCTCTTCTCAGTTGTGCTTCCACTGGCAACGCCGATTATGGCAACGATCACACTATTCTACGGCGTGGCTTACTGGAACAGTTGGTATGATGCGATGATCTTCCTGCGAAAAGCAGACCAGTTACCGCTGCAAAACGTGCTAAGAAACATCATTGTTACCTCTACAACGAATGCATCCAATGCATCGAGTGTAGACGCTGTGAAACTGAGCAGTTTCTCGATGGGGATGAAGATGGCTGCGGTATTTGTCACAATGGTACCCATTATGTGTTTCTTCCCAATGCTGCAAAAGCATTTTGCCAAAGGGGTATTAACAGGGGCTATCAAGACCTGATCATACAGATAGGTTTTTAATGAAAAAGAAATTTGACTAAAAACATGGGGGTAAAAGCATGCAAACGGGCAAAAAGTTGTCAGTCAAATCGTTATTTGCGATCACACTCTGTCTCTTGATGTTGGTCGTATCCGCTTGTTCCAACAGCAGCGGTTCTGAGGGTGGAAACGAGAAGGATGCAGATGGGAATTACAAAGATAACCTGACCATTTCTGTAGCGAATCTGACCGAAGTGAAAAATGGCAATATGGACAATGAGTTCCACAAATTCTGGGAAGACAAATTTAATATTAAATGGGACTATAACTATATTGACTGGGATTCATGGGGGGAAAAGCTTCGCTTGTGGATTAACTCTGGTGACCTGCCGGATGTAGCGGTATGGAACTATGTTCACGGGGATGCAATGAACAACATCGATCAAGGTCTGTTCTACAAGTTCCCCGATGATTGGAAAGAACGCTGGCCAAATGTTGCTTCGGCTTACAAGTTGACAGGGCTCGGTGACAAGTTGGAAGAACTGACAGGCGGAACGTATCTGCTGCCAAGACCAATCTACTTTGAAAACAAGCCAGCCGATCCGCTTACGAACCAGATTGGTGTTATCGCACTACGTAAAGACTGGGCAAAAGCAGTTGGCTTTGAACTGAAAGATGCCTACACGACATCTGAATTGAATCAGTTCGCTGAACTGGTGAAAGAAAAAGATCCAGGCAAGGTAGGCAATAAACTGGTGCCATTGTCTTATAATGCTGCCGATGCAATGACCAACATCATTATGCCAAATAGCGTTCATGCAATGACAGATGTTCCGTTCTACAAAGGTGAGGATGGTCAGTTCCATTGGGGTCCTGCAGACCCGGAAACACTGACTGGTCTGAAATTGATGCAAAAAGCATACAAGGATGGACTGCTTAACCCAGAGTTCTACACATGGAAAAACAATGAAGGACAAAACAATTTCAAAGTAACAGGTACTGCGGCTGTCACCAGCCTGGGTGGACTGGCTTCTTACAGACAAGGTCTGGATTCCGATATAAGGAAAAACCTTGGTGTTAGCAGTGATGATCTTGTTCATACAGCCATTGTTCTTGGTGACGACGGCAAATACCGCAACATGGAGCAAGCCAACTTCTGGTCCGCTCTGATCTTCAACCCGGAAATTAGTGATGAGAAATTCGAACGGATCATGGATCTGATTGACTACTCCGCAACTCAAGAGGGACAATTGCTCATTAACATGGGCTTCGAAGGTACAGATTGGAAATACGATGAGAACAAAGAATTGGTAAGTTTGCTGCCAGAGGGAACTATATTGGAAGACAAGTATCCTGCTCGTTTCGAAGGACTATACCTTCTGGGTGATGACTTCAGTGTAGTAAACCCGGCAATCAAAAAAGAGTATCGTGAAAGAGCAGTGGAATTGTTCAAGGAAAAAGCAAAACGGGGTACTGAAAGTAAATCACTCGCTCCATACGATTGGGAAGTTAACTTATACGATTCCAAAGCGAAAAACCAAGCTTCATTCGACTATCCAAGTGAATATGCCAACTTGATTCTCAAAGGCGGAGACTTAGAAGCCAACTGGAAAGAGTGGGTGGATAGCAAAATGTCTCTGGTACAGCCTTATCTGGACGAATTGAACGAGAATTTCAAGTAAACGTAATATCATGAACAGAGTGGGGATGGCAGTAGCGTTCTGCCCCCACAGTCCATATGAACCCGGTGCGCGGTCTCTCCCCGAACGCAGCCGGGTTCTTTGTTTCAAATGATTTTCAAAATATCTAATGTTGGGTCTTTCGCTATGGAGGGCCCGACCAACATAACAGAGGAGCGAAGAAGATGGTCAGTATCAAGGATATCGCCAAGAAAGCTGGAGTTTCCATCTCGACCGTATCATACGCGCTGAATGGAAACAACAAAGTGACCGATGAGACCCGTTCTAAAATATTGGCGATTGCTAAAGAGATGAATTATGTTCCTAATGCGGCAGCCAGAACATTAAAAAAGAGAGAGTCTCGGATTCTGGGTGTATTTCTCACGGATTTCAGTGGGGATGTATACGGAGATTTGTTAAGCGGGATGAAGGCGGTATGTAATACACACGGGTACGATCTTATTGTATGCAGTGGTAAACAGTCCCATCGCATGTTGCCAGAAAGAATGATTGATGGTGCTATAATTCTAGATCATACATTTGCAAGTGAGGAGCTTATACAGTTTGCCGATTGGGGACATAAAATTGTTGTGCTTGACCGTGAGTTGAAACACCCCAACATCAATCAGGTGCTACTGGATAACAAGGCTGGTGCCACACTGGCGATGGAATATTTAATTGAACATGGGCATAAAAAGATCTATGTTGTCACAGGTCCAGAAGGTTCGTTTGACTCCGTACAGCGATTGAAGGCTGTAAGACAGGTTGCGGAGCGTGAGGCCGATGTGGAATGGATAGAAATCACAGGGGATTTCGAGAAGAGCGGAGGGGAGCGAGCTGCAGAGCAGATTTTAGAGACGTATAATGAACCGGCAGCTGTCTTTTGTCTTAATGATGAGATGGCTATCGGTTTATGCGATCGTCTTGCACGGAGTGAACTCCAGGTGGGCCATCATATTGATGTCATTGGCTTCGATCATATTGAACTTAGTAATTATGTACAGCCTAAGCTCGCAAGCATCGATTACTCCAAATGGAAGTGGGGCGCGCTTGCAGCTGAACAATTAATTAAAATTATCGCTGGAGAACCCGTTGATCACGAGCGAATATATGTCACTTTAATAGAAGGAGAGTCTGTGACAGGACCCAATCAGGTTGATGCAGACGTGAAATTCGTGCCACAAGAGCGTGCTGTCAACTATTGAACAATTACCAATGGAAGGACCACAGCCGTTCCGTTTCAATATCCACTGTTAGAATAGGAGGCAAGCTTTTGAGGAATGGCGCATTATTCCTATAAGACTTTTCTTCTGCTGCGTGCAAAAACAAGAAAAGCCTCTCCGAGGAGAGGCTTGCCCTTATAGGCCTTTTGTTTTGTCATGGTTGTAGGATGCAGTGAGAATGCCTGTAATAAAGAGCGTTAATACAACAGCGATAATCCAGAACGTCAGTGAAAACGACATACACTTCGCACCTCCTGCACAAGCTCATTTACTTCTATTATAACCATATTAATTAGAAAAGGAATGCCTCATCCCATCATTTGTAAAATAAAAAATGAGTCGGCACCGGTCTCAGGTTTCCATCCGAAGGATTATTGATGACGCGGTTATTCAGGATTAATGACGAAGATCCACCGCCATCCAGATTGTAGGCATCGACGACCCCGAGTTTGAGCAATCGGCCTTGCATCTCTTCAAGGGTAGCTCCAGAGCTTCCGTTCTCGTTATATCCGTCAACAACGATAATGAGTAATTGATCATCCTTATAGTTACCAATAACCGTACGTGGTGCTCGCTTCGGTGCTACTTTCCATTTGTCCGGAATGGTTGTCTTCTTCCCATTTTTCATAAGAACGGGGACAAAGGTTGCTCCGAACTGTGGTTTTAAACGATCCAGGGAACTTTTATCGAAAAACTTGCCTCCTACCAGCTTGCCTGCATCGTTCAGTCCAACAAAGAACAGGTCTTTAAAACTGGCTTGAAAACCGTTCACGTATTGACCGTTCATGACGGTTGTACTGAGCGGGTAACGCTTGCCGCCACTGTCAGCAAAGCCACCAGCATTAATACCGGCAATAGCCCCACTGCGTTTCACGGCCTGCAGCGTTGTTTCCGATTTGCCAAGTTCACTACTTAAGGCCATTTGCATCGCGCTAGGATCTTTCAGCTTGATCTTCATGGCATACCCTGTATAAATACCTGGGTTAACCCGATATAACTCAATAGTGATTCGATCACTATTCACCCGTTCCAGAGGAATCCCAAGTTTGGATGTAATCCGCTTGTTATATATGGTTTCCGGACGAGCGGCTTGAACGGTAGCCTTCTGTACGATCGTGGACATGGTGCTCGTCGTTTTATTGTAGAGTTGGGTCGTTTTTTTAATAGACGAAGAAGTTTGAACAGCAGCATCCTTTGCTCCCGCAAGCTCCTTGCTGATTGCTTGGGTCTGAGAAGTTACAGTGTCTTCAGGCAAGTTAGCTGGAATGATCGGTTTAGCTTCAAGCTCAGGACGAAAAAACAGCAAGCATAGGACTAATCCTATAAAAGGGGCTAGTGCAAGCATAAAAAAACGATTAACCTGTTTGACGGGTGTAATCATTTGAGCAAGTCCATCTTTTTCTGGAGAGCATCCAGCTGTTTCTTCACTTCACTCAACTGTGTGTACAATTTGTTGCTGTTGTCTGTTTTATTGCTTGCATTATCCTTAGTGAAAGTCAGCAATTCATTAAAGGACTGAACTTGTTCCTGTAATGCTGCTACCTCCGATGAAATCGTTGTTAGCTGCTTTTCGTAATCATTTTTCAGTGTGTCAATCTGATGTTGTGTATGGGCCTGAAGCTGGTTGATCATCTGTTGCTGGAGATGGTTACTATAATAGTAGGTACCCACGACTCCTAATGCAATGAGAAGAATCCACATGACCATAAACCATCGAACGGATGACCTTGTCTTTTCTTTGCCGCTCCGGGTGTGATGGATGTCAGAAGACGAGTCGGATAGTTTCATAACATCACTCCTGGTTCGATTTATTGAAGGCTAAAAAATATCAATCCTCATTCTACCACGCTGCTATTGATTACGCAAAAATGAAATTCTTTAAATAATAGAGTAAAAAGAGATTGCATCGGATGGAAGTCCTAGGATACAATTTCTTATAGATGCAATATGTAGGAACTTTGGGTTAGTTTTTCGACTTTTTTTGATAGAAATACAGGAAATTTATACTAGGTTTTGATCATTTCAGGTATGAAAGGATAACCAATCTGGTGATTTCGTATGATAAGTCGTCAGAAAATAGGTCTTTGCAGCACTATATTCCTGTGGTTTCTAATCATTTCGACATATCCTGACGTTAGCTTCGTCTATACGGGGACTGTCGCATAAACTGCCTATGAGACATAGATGAAAGCAGAATTCAATTGTTTAATACATAACAGGGGGAAATACAATGGAAAAAATATGGCAGGTGGTCATCGTAGATATCCACCCCACCAGCATGCTGGGGACAAAATTAATTTTGGAAGAGCAGCAGGATCTGACGGTTCGGGGCATGACTTCGACAGGTACAGAAGGTCTTGAATTGGTAAGTGCACACAAGCCTGATCTTATACTGATGGATTATCGTCTTCCAGAGGGGCAGGCGGATCAATACATTGCGCAAATGAAAATGTTGTCGAATCATACCCATATTATTATTCTGACCGATGAAGAAAATGTGAAATTGTTTCGCCATTTGATGAGTATTGGAGCAAGCGGCATGTTATCTAAACAAGCCTCGCCCAGCCAATTGATTCATCTGATCTCTGGACTAAGAGAGGGGTATGTATCTATACCTATGGCTTGGTTAAATAGTGAAGATTGGGGGCAACCTGTCGATTCTAAGACAGAATCTTATTTCATTGAACTTACAGAGACAGAAACTTTTATTATGGAAAGAATTGTTCAAGGGGTAACCTATGATAAAATAGCGAGTGAGATTAATGTGAGCAGACGCTCCATTGATAATTATTTGCGTAAAATCTATGTGAAGCTGGAAGTAAGCAGTAGAGCACAGGCGATCGAACGTTATGCTTTATATGCGAGGCAGTCTAAAACAGTGTCTTGATTGTGTCCTTGTCGAACTATTCATGGAATCGTCCAGTTATATTTGGGTTCCAGTTGGAATAGGTTGTAGGGCGGCTGCGAGAACAGTTTCGGATTTGGGATGAAGGGGGATCTATCTATGAAATATTTCTTTGCTTCCCGTACCAACAGGCTTTTGTCTTCACCGCTGAGGGATATAAGTGAGATGTCTGGCAAGGAGTATTTCATTTCACTCGCTGAAGAGTTGCCTGCGGAGGAACTTTTTCCGTTCAAACTGTTGGAAGAAGCAGCATTGTCCGTGTTCAGTTCAGGTCCTTCTGCTCTGCAGTATGGTGAGCCAGCAGGTTATGCGCCGTTAAGGGAATGGCTGAACAACGATTGGAATAAGCGTAAAGGTATACGGACCGTCTCTGATCAAATTCTGTTAACGACAGGCACACAGCAGGCAATTGATCTCGTAATGCGTCTGCTATTGGAGCCGGGAGACCCTGTGCTTGTTGAACATCCTACCTCTCCCGGTTGTCTTGAAGTACTTGAAATGCAAGGCGCAGCGATTGTACCCGTCCCTGGAGATCAGGACGGCATCTTGCCAGACGTATTGGAACAGCACATGCAGCAGGTGAGACCGAAGCTGCTATTTGCTGCACCCAGCTTTTCTAACCCTACGGGAATTCTATGGAGTATGGAGCGAAGAGAAGCTGTGCTTGATCTCTGTTCTCGTTATGGAGTTCTGCTTGTGGAGGATGACTCCTATGGAGAGCTTCATTTCGATGGTCTAGAGCCGGGCGTATTCTATCGCAAGTATCCTTCGCTCTTCGCTCTGGATACGGCGGATCAAGGTGGACATGTTCTTCACATTGGCTCTTTCAGCAAAACGGTTGCACCTGCACTCCGCACGGGATGGGCCGCTGGACATCCGGCGTTGATTCAGGCTATGACATCCGTGAAACGCATTGCGGATGGACAGTCCAGCCCGATGAATCAGCGTCTATTGTATCAGTTACTTGCACAGTCTCCTTTTCGGTGGATGGATCATTTGTCTATGCTGAACAAGGAGTACAAAACAAGGCTTAAGTTGATGCTTGAATTATTGAAAAGACCTGGATGGAGAGGTTGTAGCTATAATATTCCTCAGGGGGGGATGTATTTATGGGTACAACTGCCTGAAGGACTGAACAGTGAGGCGTTGCTCAAAGCAGCTTTACGGAAGGGCGTTTCCTTTCTCCCAGGAACGTTATGCTCTACAGGTACGTTGGATCAATAATTCATCAGATTAAACTTCAGTCGCCCGGGCCGTGATGAGTTGCTGCTTGGCATGAATCTGATCAGCGAAGCCATTTCAGAATTCACCGCGCGTAGCTCGTAGACAAGGCCAAATGATGGGCGTTAAATGATCGGTTTCAAATTCATGTGGATTACGTTATTGCATCCACTAACATTTTTATATATAATATGAATTAATGAGTTGTTGTTTTCTTTATACTGAGCAAGCAACGGTTGTGAGTTCAGGGTACGCACTCATATATTTTAATTAATGGGGGAAATTTCATTATGTCTAATGTTCTTTTTATTAAAGCGAATGACCGTCCTGCGGATCAAGCAATCAGTGTTCAATTGTACGATGCATTCCTGAGCGCATACAAAGAGTCCCACCCAGGTGATACTATCACTGAGATGGATCTTTACAATACAGATCTTCCATACTATGGTAACACTGTAATTACTGGTGGTTACAAAGCAGCTAACGGTATCGAAGCAACTCCGGAAGAGCAAAAAGCAGCAGCACTTGCTGCACAATTGCAAGATCAATTCCTGGCAGCTGATAAAGTAGTATTTGCTTTCCCATTGTGGAACTTCACTGTGCCAGCACCACTTGTAAACTACATTTCTTACCTGAGCCAAGCAGGAAAAATGTTCAAATACACTGCTGAAGGCCCTGTAGGTCTGGTAGGCGACAAAAAAGTGGCATTGTTGAACGCACGTGGTAGCGTATATTCCGCAGAGCCTATGGCATCTGCTGAAATGTCCGTTCGTTATGTAACTAACGTACTTAACTTCTGGGGCATCCAAAACCCTGAGTTGGTAATTGTTGAAGGACACAATGCTGCTCCTGATCGTTCCCAAGAGATCGTAGAAGCTGGTTTGAGATTGGCTAAAGAAGTAGCAGCAAGCTTCTAAGTTGATCCAATACTGCTCTAAATCAAACGCCCGTCGTTTCCGAATGGAGATGACGGGCGTTTTTTGTTGTGCTGTTTGGGGTTCCGTATCGTTCAGTTTTTGGTTGTGTTCAGGAGGTAACGTTCAGTTACCTCGGCAACTTCAGCTATTTCAGCAATCTCATCAATTGAATTCAATAATGGTTCCTCCGAGATGATATGGTATGTCCCCTTTGGATGTTGATCTGTCCAGTTATTTGTATCTCCAGCTGTCAGACCATGATCATGCAGCATAAGCGCATGTTCCGTCAATGCCGCTATACCTTTGGTACTTAGGATATATTTCCCTCGAGAAAGACGTTCAAACCAGCCATAATAGTTCTTCTGCAAAATGGATGCTGCTGAACCTACACCGGTCTGCCGTGCCAGTACAGCGGGTGAAGATTCACCACTGGACCTCAGCGCAGCTGCGACACGTATAGCTTTTTCCCGGTAAGCTGTCATCAACTGCCGGCCTGTACTACCGCCTGTATTATAGTCTCCGCTCCGTTCACCAAATTCCTTAAGGAGACGCTGGCGGCGTAACCCGCCCTTGCGTGTGGCCTGGGGAAGTCTGCCCGTGCCCGAGTTCATTGCTGGCTCACATAATACATCGATGAGAGGTGCTTTGGTTTTGTAAAAAGTAACGGTCATTAGCCCCAGGCCAAGCTGACTGCACAGTGCTGTTAGCTCCCCCCAGCGTTGATTGACAGCGCCGCGCTTACTACGATTGCGTTCCACCGCCAGGTAGACAAGCGGACTGAGTTTCAGGCGCTGCATTCCCTGCAATAGCAGAGACAGGTTAAATGTCTTTTTCATCTCCACAATAAGTGGTTCCTCTTGATCTGCTCTAACCCCAACCAGGTCACAATGCTTGACTTCGGCCTTGACATTGAAGCCACGCTGCTCAAAAAAAGCTTTAACAGGAGAATAGAGCTCCGTTTCGTATTGTACAGCCATGTATTTTCTCCTTTCCTAGATCATTTGTCTGCATTCATTTCATGGTCCGTCATCCTTGATTAGAACCCTCATTATAGCATAATCATGCTTTTTTTTCTGAGGTCATAAGATGTCTGATAGATCAACAAAAACGTAAATTTCAAGGTAAAGGTTTGAAAAAAAAGAGGTCAACTTATCCTCATCGCCGCATAGGTATGTAATACACTTTTCACATTCATACAAGAGTTTTGGAACAAGGATAGCGGGACTATGCCGGACCGCAGAAGGGTATTCAAGCAGGAGCTGTAATTCTATTGATATCTTCATACCATTCGGAATGGTTGACAATCACACTAAAGGAGCCATGGGAGGTACCGAGCATGAATATTTTTGAACGCGTTGCGGAATATCGGGCAGAGAGTGACCGTTTGTCATGGAACGGAACATTTGAAGATTATATTGCACTGCTGAGAGAGGACCCGACTCCTGCGATGACGGCTCACGCACGAGTATATCAGATGATTGAATCATTTGGGGTAGAAGAGGTCGGAGGGCACAAGCGCTACAAATTTTTTGAGCAGGAAATCTTTGGACTGGATCGTTCCATTGAGAAGCTGGTGGAGGAATATTTTCATTCGGCAGCACGCCGTCTGGATGTACGTAAGCGGATTTTGCTACTGATGGGACCGGTCAGTGGAGGGAAATCGACACTGGTGACGTTGCTGAAGCGGGGGCTGGAACAATTTTCACGTACAGAAAAAGGAGCAGTCTACGCTATAGAAGGATGCCCGATGCATGAAGAGCCACTGCATCTCATTCCGCTTGAACTTCGGCCTGATGTCGAAAAAGAGATTGGTGTGCGGATCGAGGGCAACCTGTGCCCATCGTGCCAGATGCGACTTCGCACTGAATATGGTGGTGATATCAGCAAGGTCCGGGTGGAACGGGTTATTATCTCGGAAGATAATCGGGTCGGTATCGGTACGTTTAGTCCTTCAGATCCGAAATCCCAAGATATCGCGGACCTTACAGGCAGTATTGACTTCTCCACCATTACCGAATTTGGATCGGAATCGGATCCGCGAGCATATCGTTTTGACGGGGAACTGAATAAGGCGAACCGTGGTCTGATGGAGTTTCAGGAGATGTTGAAATGTGATGAGAAGTTTCTGTGGAATCTGCTTTCCCTGACGCAGGAAGGGAACTTTAAGGCTGGTCGGTTCGCGTTGATCAGTGCGGATGAGATGATTGTGGCTCACACGAACGAGTCTGAATATAAGTCCTTTATTTCTAACAAGAAAAATGAGGCTCTGCAGTCACGGATGATCGTCATGCCGATTCCATATAACCTGAAGGTGTCAGAAGAAGAGAAAATCTACGCCAAGCTAATTCAGCAAAGTGATATGAAACATGTGCATATTGCACCGCATGCGTTACGAACGGCTGCAATCTTTTCTATACTCACCCGCTTGAAAGAAACCAAGAAACAGGGCATGGATCTGGTAAAAAAAATGCGGATGTACGACGGGCAAGAGGTCGAAGGTTACAAGGAAGCTGATCTGCGTGAAATGCAAAATGAATATTTGGACGAGGGCATGTCTGGTATTGATCCACGGTACGTCATTAACCGGATATCCAGTGCTTTGATTAAGCAGAATCTTCAATGCATTAACGCGCTGGATATCCTGCGTGCAATCAAGGATGGACTGGACCAGCACGCTTCCATAACGAAGGAAGAACGCGAGCGGTATTTGAATTTTATCGCACTGGCACGCAAAGAGTATGATGAGCTTGCGAAAAAAGAAGTGCAGAAGGCCTTTGTATACTCGTTCGAAGAGTCTGCCAAAACATTGTTTGAGAATTATCTGGATAACATCGAAGCCTTCTGCAATTGGTCCAAAATCCGTGATCCACTCACAGATGAAGAGATGGACCCGGATGAGAGGTTGATGCGCTCTATTGAAGAGCAGATCGGCATCTCTGAGAATGCGAAAAAAGCATTCAGGGAAGAGATTCTAATTCGGATTTCGGCATACTCCCGCAGGAGCGCAAGTTCGAATATAGCAGTCATGATCGGCTGCGAGAAGCTATTGAAAAGAAACTGTTTGCTGACCTTAAGGATATTGTTAAAATAACGACTTCTACAAAAACGCCAGATGCTGCACAGTTGAAGCGGATGAACGAAGTGATCAAACGTCTTATTGAAGAACATGGATATACGGCTGCTAGCGCTAATGAATTGTTAAGATACGTGGGTAGTTTGCTCAACCGCTAAATGGCGGCACCATTTCGAATTAGGTCCTGAACATTTGTTGTGAGGCTCCTTCGCAACCAATTCAGGACCTTTTTATTTTCAGAAACTCTATTACATAAATATAACGATTTTCACATTAAATAGTTCTTAAGATATATGTTTGTTTAGGTAGTTTAGTCTATAATCAATTAAATCTTATTAATTAAGAAAGAACTTTTTTGAGGAGCTGAATTGATCTGATATGGGTAACATTTCAGTAGAAAGACAGAAACAACTGGATTATGTAGGACTAACGGAACAAGATTTTAAACTGCTTGCTGAACATCGCCCTGTTTTCGAGAGGGTTGTTGACGAAGTGGTTGATCACTTTTATAAACATATCGGGAAGTATCCAGAATTGATGGAGTTGATCGCCCGATTCTCCAATATTGACCGATTGAAGGAAACGCAGCGGATGTACTGGTTATCCATGACAGATGGCAATGTAGATGATGCATATATCGAACAACGTATCACAATCGGACTCGTTCACTCACGCATTGGACTGACGAGCAACTATTATTTAGGCGCCTACATGGCCTACCTGGATATAGCCACCAACGTATTTCAGCGGCTTATCCCGGAGTCATGGCATCTCGTCATCCATGCACTGAGCAAAATGTTCAATCTGGACTCACAACTGGTTCTGGAAGCATACGAAAAGAAAGAAAAAGAACAGTTACAGCAGCTTACTGCGGATCAGGACCATACCCTGCAAGCCATTACGCAGATTACTCAGGAGCTCACGGGCATGATTACAGTGTTAAACCAAAATGCAATGTCCATCTCCGCTGTAGCGAAGGAAACGGTTGCTTCCCAGGATCAAGCCCATGAGTTACTGGAGGAATTGACTGGTGAGATGCAGCAGATTGAAAAGATGGGCGAGCTGATCCGTGAAATATCCGATCAAAGTCACTTAGTCGGTTTGAACGCTGCAATAGAGGCAGCGCATGCCGGAGAGTTTGGACGCGGATTCGAAGTGGTTGCGAGCGAAGTGCGCAAGCTGGCAGCGAGCTCCAAAGATGCACAAGGAACTATCCAATCCAATCTGGATCAGATTATGACAAAATTAAAGAAAGTGCAGCAGGAGTCTGATCGTACATCGATCGGAGCACGGAGCCAGGCGTCACGTTCATCAGAGCTTGAGGTTTTTGCCACAGCCATGGAGAGACTTGCAACAGACTTGAGAAAATTGGAAAATTAGCATCATAAACCTCGGTTACGCATGGAACCTTTCATACCGTTTTGGGCGATAATAAGCTATAATGGGTAGACAAACCTGCCGATGTTATAGATCATATAGCCGGAGCCAGGAGATTTGAAAAGAGGTCGAGGTGATTAGATGGCTTCTATCCATGATGTGGCCAAAGAGGCGGGAGTTTCCGTTGCAACCGTTTCCAAAGTATTGAATGACTATCCTGATGTTAGTGAAAAAACACGAAAAAAAGTGAACTTAGCCATTGAACTATTAAAATATCAACCGAATGTGGTCGCACGTGGACTGGTTAAACGCCGTTCTTGGACAGTGGGTGTACTGCTAACGGTTCCATTTACTAACCCATTTGTATCCGAATTACTTGAAGGCATCAAAACAGCATTAGAAAACAGCGGCTATGATCTGGTTCGATTATCAACTCGGTTTGATGACCCTACATATTCATTCATTAAGCACTGCCGTAGTCGCAACGTCGATGGCGTTGTCGTTTTCGGTGAGGGCCGTGAAAATAAAAGCATTCAGGAACTGGTCACTGCAGAGATTCCGACCATGTTCATCGACACAGACTTATTTGGTAAACGCGCGGGCTACATTACGACAGACAACGTGAATGGGATTGCTATGGCGGTTAAGCATCTTCATGAGCTTGGGCATCGCAAGATTGCCTATATCTCAGGTACGCTAGGACCTGCTGTAGCCAATCTTCGCTTAGACGGATATAAGGAAGGGCTTCGTTTATGTGGTATTCCTTATGCAACGATATATCTGGAAGTCTGTGACTATTCATTTGATGGTGGCGCCAAGGCAGCTCGGCGATTACTGGCACTTCAGGAACAGCCTACAGGCGTCATTTGTGCCTCTGATATGTCTGCTTTTGGAGCAATTCATGAGATTGAAAAGCATGGGTTCAGTGTGCCGGAGGATATTTCCGTCGTCGGCTTTGACAATACGTATTATGCTGAAGTGTTTAAGCCCGGATTAACAACGGTGAATCAGAATATCTACACGATCGGCATTCGAGCTATTGAATATCTGATCGCGATGATTGAAAATCCATCCTACACCCCTCCTGTCCTGACGGAACCTGCGAATTTAATTATTCGCCAGACGACAGCGCCAGTGAATGAAGCATATCCAGAAACATCTGCACAGCCTTAGGCTGTGCTTTTTTATATACGAGATATGATGATAAAGTGATGCAGCAACCATGAGGACAGTATAGACTATGGGATTATAAGTATAAAAAGAGGGGGGTAAACACTAAATTTCCATATTTACAATAAAAGAGGCAATGACATAAATTTAATCATGTAACCGCTTACTTTAAATAGAAAGCAGGTTCTCCAGGGCACTATCAGGCTCACTTGAGGAGGTTATGGACCGTGCATTGTATGTTCCTGATCCCATCCGTGCAGCAGCTTAAGCTGTCGCCTGTGAACAGACCAGCAGAGGAAATCCATGCATGCAGAAGTGTGTCGTGAAATGCCTGTTGTTTGACCGCGTTACAGGATGGATGATCAAATTCATAAGGAGGAATGGATGTGCGGGGAAGATGGTTGAGGTTATGCTTGGCGACTGTGCTGATCTTCAGCTTGTTACCAAGTATCGGAGCAAGGGAATGGAAGGCTAGCGCAGCTAATACAGGGGATATTCTATTGTCTCATTCGTTCGAGGATGGCACGACCCAAGGTTGGACTGCCCGTGGCGCAGTCACAGTGGAATCGACTGGAGATCAAGGATATCAAGGTAAACGTGCCCTGCAAACGACAGGTCGTACGGAAGCTTGGAACGGACCTTCGTTGCCATTGACGGATGTGGTTCACAAGAATGCGGTTGTTGAAATCTCCGGTTATGTGAAACTGGTTGCGGGTTCAGCGCCGGCGAATCTGAAATTCACGGTGGAACGCCGTGATGGCAACGGGAATACGCAATATGACCAAGTTAACGCAGCCGTACAAGTAACCGATCAGCAATGTGTGAAGTTGCAAGGGGAATACAGCTACGATCAAGGGAGTGGCCTACAGCTGTATCTGGAGAGCACAGATGCAACGGCTGCTTATTTGCTAGATGAGTTCCAGATCCGGCTTATTAAACCTGCACCAGAGAATCCGGGTGTACCAGGAGAACCGGGCCAAGCCTTGTTCAAGGCGGATTTTGAAGATGGAAACCTTGGAAACTGGCGTGCTCGTGGTACGGAAAAGCTGGAGGTTGTCAGCGGGATTGGACATGATAGTAATCGCAGTTTGAAAACCTCCTCTCGGACGGAGACATACCATGGGCCGTTGGTAGAAGTGTTGCCGTACCTGCAAAAAGGAAGTACCGTCCATGTCTCCTTCTGGGCAATGTATGACGAAGGGCCTGCAACACAGGTTATTAATGGCTCTGTGGAAAAGGAGTTTAACGGTGACGCAGCCAAGCTTGAATATGCGACCTTTGCTTCTACGACACTGAACAAGGGGCAATGGAAGAAGATCGAAGCAGATATCATTGTACCTGCTGAGAGTACAGGCGTAAGCGGATTTCGTATATACGCCGAGACACCATGGAAGCAGTCTTCCGAAGTGACGGAGACGGACACGATTCCTTTCTACATGGATGATGTGCAGATTACAGCGACAGAAGCGATCGGAATTGAGAAGGATATACCGGATTTGGGCAAAACGCTGGGTACATCCTATGCTCTTGGGGCAGCTATTGATCAGACAGCTCTGAACGAACAGGACCCGCATTCTGATCTACTTAAGAAACATTTTAAAAGTATTACAGCAGGCAACTTCATGAAAATGGATGCGATGCAGCCAACAGAAGGCAATTTCGTCTGGTCGGAGGCGGATCGACTCGTCAACTTTGCTGCAGCGAACAATATGGAGATTAGAGGCCATACGCTGCTCTGGCACAGTCAAGTGCCGGACTGGTTTTTCACCGATCCAAATGATTCATCGAAGCCAGCTACACGGGAGCAACTGCTGCAACGAATGAAAACACACATTCAAACAATTGTAAGTCGGTATAAAGGCAAAGTGCATACGTGGGACGTTGTCAATGAAGTTATCTCTGACGGTGGCGGTCTGCGAAATCAGGCGAGCGGCTCCAAATGGAGAGATATCATTGGTGATGTAGACGGCGATGGAGATGACAGTGACTATATTGAACTGGCTTTCCGTTATGCACGTGAGGCTGATCCTGACGCAGTACTGGTGATCAATGATTATGGTATTGAAGGCAGCGTCAGCAAGATGAACGATATGGTCAAGCTTGTAGAGAAGCTTCTGGCTAAGGGAACACCGATTGATGCGATCGGTTTTCAGATGCACGTGTCCATGTATGGACCAGATGTAAAACAGATTCGTGAAGCATTCAACCGCGCTGTTGCTCTTGGTGTTCACATTCAAGTGACAGAGCTGGATATGTCGATTTACTCCGGTAACTCTGAGCAGGAGAAACCTGTAACGAAAGAGATGATGCTGGAGCAGGCTTATCGTTACCGTGCGTTGTTTGATCTGTTCAAGGAATTCGATGATCGAGGTGTCATGGACAGTGTGACGTTATGGGGACTTGCGGATGACGGCACATGGCTCGATGACTTTCCTGTCAAAGGCAGAAAGGATGCACCGTTGCTGTTTGACCGTAAACTGAAGGCCAAACCGGCCTATTGGGCATTAGTAGATCCGGCATCGCTGCCTGTATATCGAAATGAATGGACCGCCGCCCAGTCGAAGGTGTCCTTGCCTGACCGCAAAGGACAGGAGGATAACCTCTGGGGAGCAGTTAAGTCGCAGACATTCTCTCATGTCATTGAAGGTACTTCAGGCACGACAGGCGAAGTGAAGATGTTATGGGATGGAAAAAAACTAAATCTGCGTATTGAAGTAAAAGATGCTACACGCTTTAAAGGTGATCAGGTCGAGGTCTTTGTAAGTTCCGAAGATCTGACAGCCAGCAAGAAAAACAGTACACCGAAAGATGGGCAATATCTCTTTAATCGGGATGGTAGCAAAGGCAAAGACCAAAAGCTCTACCAGGTTAAAGAGAATAAATCGGGATATATTGTGTATGCTTCGCTACCATTAGAAGACCTGAAAGAAGGTAACGTGTTATCTCTGGATTTCCGTATTACGGATAAACAGGCTGATGGTAAATCCTCGATTATTGTCTGGAACGATACAAATAATGAGCAGCCACAGAAGAAAGAAAGTCGAGGCAAGCTCAAGTTAGGCCCTGAGTTGAAACAAGTTAAAGTCACGTACGGAACTCCTGTGGTTGATGGCAAGGAAGATAAGCTATGGAAAAAAGCTGCATCCATCACAACGGATGTAACCGTTGTGGGCAATTCCGGTGCCAAGGCTAAGGCGAAGCTGCTTTGGGATGAAAAGTATCTCTACGTGCTCGCCAAAGTCAATGATCCTCTGCTCAGTAAAAAAAGCGCTAATGCCCATGAACAAGACTCCATTGAGTTATTCATTGATCTGAACAAAAATCAGACGAGTAACTATGAGGATGATGATGCGCAGTACCGAATTAATTTCGACAATGAAGCTTCTTTTGGAGGTAACGCCCGCAAAGAGCAGTTCAAATCGACGGCCCTTCTGACCAAAGATGGGTATATAATTGAGGCTGCCATTCCACTTGAGAATGTGAACTCCAAGCAGAGCAGATGGATTGGTTTCGATCTTCAGGTGAATGATGACGGTGCGGGGGATGGCAAACGAAGCAGTGTCTTCATGTGGAGTGATCCTTCAGGCAATTCGTACCGCGACACGTCCGGATTTGGTAGCCTGTTTCTGGTAAAAAAATAGGTCTACTGATAGAACTCTGAATCAGTAATATGATGAAGAGTAGCAGCGGAGTGAGCCAGGTATAGCTGAGTTATGCTTCTGGAAATAAGTGTTGATTTTCGCAGCTGGGACGTTTAGACTATATACATCGATTATATGCGGGTTTCAAATGTATGCCAAACGGTTTATGACTGAGTCGCTAATCTCGAAGTCAAATGATACGGAGCGAGTGCCTGTCATCCAGACAGTGCGCTCGCTTCTTTTTAATATTTTTCAACATACATATGAGATCTCCCGGCTGAAAGGACAGAGTGAGTGGAGCACATACATGGCACCTATAATCTACAACTTGTTATTTTATCCTATATTATTGCGTCGTTATCCTCTTATGCAGCACTTGATCTTGCAGGTCGAGTATCACTGACAAGCGGAAGAGCCCGTCACTGGTGGATTGCTTGCGGGGCAGTTTCTATGGGGCTAGGCATATGGTCAATGCACTTTGTCGGCATGCTTGCGTTTGTTCTTCCTATTCACGTTTCTTATTCCACAGATAAAATCATGGTGTCTGTTCTTCTGGCGATTGCCGCATCAGGGGTTGCACTGAACTTTGCGAGACGCCAGTCCCATACAATCACCAGACTGGTGCTTGCAGGGCTATTGATGACGATCGGTATTACCTCTATGCATTATGTAGGGATGGAAGCGATGTCCATTCCAGTAACATACAAACCGGCACTTGTGTCTTTATCGGTTCTGGTTGCAGCAGTGGCTTCCTTTGCGGCGCTGTGGCTTATGTTTTATTTTAACAGACGGGATTCTAAACTTAGCTGGGTCTATAAAATGGGCAGTGGTTTCATTATGGGGTTGGGCATTGTGGGTATGCATTACACCGGCATGGCGGCGGCCCGTTTCCAACAAGCTCGAATCATTCCTGACCATTTAAGCAGACAAGTTGAACCGGAGATGCTTGCTTATCTGATTACAGCAGGCTCATTTGTGACGATTGGCCTCACATTGTTTGGTAATTTTATTAATCAACGGATGTCCCTGAAGGATCAGCGTATTCGTGAGAGCGAACAATGGTATCAAGCGTTATATCATAATCATTCAGACGCCATCATCTCTGTGGACAGAGCAGGTATCATTAAAGGGATCAACGCAGCTGTAACTACGATTACCGGATATACGGAGAAAAGGGTGATTGACCGTCCGGTCGAACAGATTCTTAAGCATATGGAGCCTCAGTGTGAGAGTATTCATAATGCTTGCAAATGGGACGATCAGGAACTGGAGCAGCAGCTATTCATGGCCAAGATGAGAAATGGTCGCGATGAACTCCTTGACTTAAGTATTGCTGTCATTCCAGTTATCATAGACGAAACTCATGTAGGCAGTCATATTCTCATTAAAGATATAACGGAGGAGACGCAGGCTCAGGAGAAAATACGCCATCAAGCGCTGCAAGATCCACTTACAGGGCTGTATAATCGGCGCAAGCTGGATGAAGTGCTGGCGAACACGATACATATTTGCAAGGAAAACGAAGCCCGATTTGCTGTGATGGTTATGGACATAGACCGCTTCAAAATGATTAACGACTCATTGGGTCATTCCATCGGTGATATATTCTTAAAGGAAGTTAGCAGCCGAATTACAAGTACAATTGAAGCTTCTTATCCACAAGCGGCTTCTAATGTTACGCTCGCCCGAATGGGCGGGGACGAGTTTACAATGGTAGTCACTGGTGAACAGGCGACGGAGAAGCACATTGTTCAACTTGCAGAACAGATTGTCGAAGCGATCCAGCAACCTTATCGTCTCCAGGAAAATGACTTTTACGTTACAACCAGTATCGGTATTGCCATGTATCCTGAGCATGGGGACGTAACGGATGATTTGATTAAACATGCGGATTCTGCCATGTATGAAGTGAAGAAAAATGGCAAGAACGGCTACCAGTTCTATACGGCTCAGCTGGACTCTGAGCTCTACGAACGAATTGAGCTGGAAGGTTATCTGCGAAAAGCGCTGGTACGGAATGAAATGGTACTGTATTATCAGCCACAGATCAGGACGCAGGATGGCCAGATGATTGGAGTTGAAGCTCTGATCCGTTGGCAACATCCCATTAAAGGGTTGTTAGCACCTGATGTATTTATTCCGCTGGCCGAGGAGACGGGGCTGATCTATGAGATTGGCAACTGGACGCTTCGTGAAGCCTGCAGGCAGATGAAAGCCTGGCATGCTAGCGATGGACCACGGATACCGGTGTCTGTGAACTTATCCAGCCAGCAATTTCACCAACCTAACCTGGTGGAGCAAGTTCAGAATGCTTTAAGCGAGACAGGGCTCGAAGCCAAATATCTGGAACTGGAAATTACGGAAAGTATGATGATGGATGCAACGGTATCCACAGCTATTCTGAACGATCTTTCCGCTCTGGGTGTGAAGATTAGTCTGGATGATTTCGGCACTGGATACAGTTCACTAAGCTATCTGAAGCACTTCCCGATCCACAAACTGAAGATCGATCGTTCCTTTGTTACGGATATTACCGAGAGTCATAGCGATCAAGCGATCGTGGCAACCATTATCTCGATGGCACAGAATCTCCAGATGGAAGTGATCGCAGAAGGCATTGAAACGAAAGGACAGCTGGATATTTTGATGCAAAATGAATGCAAGGAAATCCAAGGTTATTATTTCAGCCGGCCTCTGCCGGCAAGTGAAGTGGAAAACAATTTCTTCGTACCCTGGCGTTTGCTTGAAGAAGGTAATTCTGTTGTTCATTCCTAAAAAGGCCAAGCGGCAAGTTCTCGATTAGTATCGGGAAGTTGCCGCTTTATTTTTCCATGATATGTGCATATGTTTTAATGTGAGAACCAAGGTATTCTTTTTCAACAGGCAAAGCAGACTCATCAGTCCAGCTACGAAAATTCGCATGATTACAACTCGAACGAATCTATTCGTGTACACAGTCACTCTCGCTTACAAAAACTTGCGATGGTGCTTCTTGCCGTCATACGTGAACCAAATCGGCTTATCTTCTACACGAGTCTCTACGTGCACGGTACGCCCCCAGAGTCGGTACAGATACGGGAGGGTGCGCTCCATGTATTTCAGGTCGAGCTCAATGCCCTCATATTGATGTTTCAACACGAGTTCACCTGTGCGCAGATAGTCTGCGTCCTGCACGACCAAATATGGGGAGCCCCCATTGATACGCGAAAATACAAGCTGGTCGCGGATGTTCTCCCAGGACTTGTCGGTGATTTTCCAGTCCGGTCCCTTTTTCTCGAACACATAGAGATCGAGATCCTCGGTTAACTTCTTGGTCATGTAGTTGCGGATGAAGGAAGTATCCGAGTCGAACTCGCGCACCTCGAACATTTTAGCTCTACCCTGACCTGGCTGACGCCCCCAACGTTCCTGCTCCTCACGTGTGGGCTGATCCCAGCGGCGTTCGATATCTTCGAAGATTTTCAGTCCCAGGTAATATGGATTCAGACTCTGTCTGGATGGCTGCACAACGGAAGAATTCAGCTTGGCAAATTCAATCGTATCCTCACTACTCAGGTCTAGCTCGCGTATAATACGTTGATGCCAGTAGGAGGCCCAGCCTTCGTTCATGATTTTTGTTTCCATCTGCGGCCAGAAATAGAGCATTTCCTCTCGCATCATACTCATAATGTCCCGCTGCCAGTCAGTGAGCACCTCGGAGAACTCCTGGATAAACCACATAATATCTTTCTCTGGTTCCGGCGGGAAATGATGCACCTGCAAGCTGTCTGCAGGCTTTTCTTCGATCTGCAGATTGTCGAGGGACCACAGGTCATCGTATTGACCTTCCCGTTTAGGCGCTTTTTCACCACGCTGTTCGCGGATTTTCATCTCCATGTACCGCTGTTTGTCTAGGCGTCGCGGTTTGATAAGTTGCGGGTCCACATGCTCTTGAATGGCGAGTACCGCGTCGATGAAGGATTCGACCGCCTCTGTACCATACTCCATCTCATAGTTGCTGATTCGATCCGCCGTAGCGGCCATGCTATCGACCATATTGCGGTTGGATTTGGAGAAGCGAGCATTGTTTTTGAAAAAGTCGCAGTGCGCAAGAACGTGGGCTACGATTAATTTGTTCTGAATTAGAGAGTTGCCATCCAACAGGAAGGCGTAGCAAGGATTAGAGTTGATCACGAGTTCATAAATTTTGCTAAGTCCAAAATCATATTGCATTTTCATCTTGTGAAATGTTTTACCAAAGCTCCAATGGCTGAACCTCGTTGGCATGCCGTAAGCCCCAAAGGTGTAGATGATATCCGACGGGCAGATCTCGTAGCGCATCGGGTAATAGTCGAGGCCGAATCCATCGGCAATCTCCATAATTTCAGCAATAGCGTATTCCAGTTCGCGGATCTCATCAGTCATCCCAGGCTGCCTCCTTCTCTTTTTTGAAAAAAGCTGCGGAGCGCTTTGTACACTTCGCCTTTTTCCTTGATGACGTAATACATAAACTGATCCATCTTAATATGGCGGTAGGCAGACATGAGTGTACTGCTGCGGTTGTACTGGTTCACTTCGCCGTATCCAAACATGTTGCTGCGCTTCATTAATTCCCCAATCAATTTCACGCAACGCTCATTATCCGAGGTCAGGTTATCGCCATCCGAGAAATGGAACGGATAAATGTTGTAGCTGGAAGGCGGATAACGTTGATCAATAATATCCAGTGCCTTCATATATACAGAGGAGCAGATTGTGCCGCCGCTCTCGCCGCGAGTGAAAAATTCCTCTTCCGTCACTTCTTTGGCCTCCGTGTGGTGAGCTAGGAACACGATCTCGACCTTTTCGTACTGACGTCGCAGGAAACGGGTCATCCAGAAGAAAAAGCTGCGTGCGCAGTATTTTTCAAACGATCCCATCGATCCGGATGTATCCATCATGGCGATAATGACCGCATTGGACTGAGGAATGATCTTATCTTCCCAGGTCTTGTAACGGAGATCGTCTGGACTGATGTGATGGATGCCTGGATTGCCTGTTGTGGCATTACGGCGCAGGTTCTCCAGTATTGTACGTTTTTTGTCGATGTTGGACTGCATGCCCTTTTTGCGAATATCGTTGAAGACGACGGTATGTGTCTCAATCAGATCTTTATCCTTCTGTTTCAGATCAGGCAGCTCCAATTCGGCAAACAGAATATCTTCCAGTTCCTCGATACTGATCTCCGCTTCAACAATATCGTGACCTGGCTGATCGCCGGCTTTTTCGCCCTTTCCTGGCTTCTGAGATGCTGGATCACGGCCAATGACGTCGCCAACCTGACTGTCACCGTCTCCTTGGCCAACATGTTTTTGCTTCTGGTAGTTATACACAAAACGGTACTCATCCAGACTGCGGATTGGTACCTTAA
The DNA here is from genome assembly GCA_017512705.1 of Paenibacillus sp. GTDB lineage: Bacteria > Bacillota > Bacilli > Paenibacillales > Paenibacillaceae > Paenibacillus. The sequence continues at coordinate 25,833 of JAFWEX010000129.1, read as the reverse complement.
TGATTTGTTGTCCATCGGACATGATAATATTTTCTTCGGTAATCAGATCAGGCAGATTTTGCTTAATGACATCTTTCACCTTTTGCTGATGACGCTGCTGGTCCTGGTACCCTTTGCGGTGAAGCGACCAATCTTCCCGGGATACGACGAACGAGTAAGGCTGGTGTGAATTTGACATGTAGGCACCCCCCATTGATTACGCGGCACAGTTTGGCCTGTCGGTAATTAAGTATATTCACGGGCGGGGGCGATATGTGATGCGATCTCAACTAAAATGAATGAATTGCGTGGATTCACGTCGGGATTAGCTGGAGAAAGTACATGCCGAAATTTTACAAAAATAATGATCAACTGTGAGCAATTTCCTTTACAATAGAGAAAAAAGACTCATTTTGAACATCGAACCCTGATGTGTGTAAAGGACGGATGAAGTGTGGATAAACGTGCAGTAAAAGCCTGGATTATGTATGACTGGGCCAATTCGGCTTATGCAACAACCGTACTGGCAGCTGTGCTGCCTGTATTCTATGCTTCTGTAGCAGCGGCAACCTTGGATAAGGATACTGCGGCTTCCTACCTCGCCTATACACATTCCGTCGGAATGTTGTGTGTAGCGCTATTAACACCGCTGCTGGGAACTTTAGCGGACCTGTCTGGGCGAAAGGGAGATTTCCTGCGCGTATTTGCCATAACGGGGATCGTGGCAACGCTGGGATTCAGCGTGATTGGAGAAGGTGACTGGTTGCTTGCATCTGTTCTGCTGGTGTTATCCACGATTGGTTTTGCTGGCGGAAATACGTTCTATGATGCCATGCTACCGGATCTGGTTCCTGCGGAGCGAAGAGATATGGTATCTTCCAAAGGGTACGCCTATGGTTATATCGGCGGAGGGGTGCTATTGGCCATCAATTTGTTAATGATTCAGCAGCCGGGCTGGTTTGGCATGTCAAGTACACTTGCAGGCACAAGGCTTGCATTCATTTCGGTTTCGCTGTGGTGGCTGTTGTTTTCCCTCCCGATCTTCCGTCATGCACCGAGAAGACCGGCTTCCGCTGAACTGCCAGCTTCCTGGACAGGTTATGCGAAGGTTGGCGTACATAGATTAAGACAGACCTTCGGACAGATCAGACGTTTTCCGCAGTTGCTTCGAATGCTGCTTGCTTTCTGGTTTTTCAACGACGGAATCAATACGATTATTCTGATGGCGACCATCTACGGGACCAGCATCGGTATTGGCACATCGGATCTGATGCTGGCGCTGCTGCTCACGCAGTTCATCGGATTTCCGTGTACACTGCTGCTGGGCGCGTGGGCACAGCGGTGGGGAGCGAAGCAAGTTCTGCTAGTGAGTTTAAGCATCTACATCTGTATCGTTATTCTTGGATATTTTATGACGCAAGCTCTTCATTTTTATATCCTCGCAGGATTGGTTGGCGTTGTGCAGGGGATAAGTCAATCGACGGCGCGTTCGCTGTTCAGCAATCTGATGCCATCTGGACGAACCGGTGAGTACTTTGGATTTGTAAATATTACTGGAAAGTTCGCCTCGGTCTTTGGGCCATTTGTCTTTGGTTATGTGGGACAGATCACGGGTTCTTCCCGTTGGGGTATTCTGTCGCTGATCTTCTTTTTTGTAGCAGGTATTGTATTTTTATTGACAGTGAATGTACAAAAAGGCATACAAGATGCCCGATTGGCCGACCAGGAAGAGCTGGAGCGTAGCATGGAAATGCTGGGGAAAGGGAAAGGCGTTCATTTTACTGGTTAAGTATTCTTTCGTTTTCGTTGTTCATCAAATCATGCTCCTCGCTTCAGGTACTGTTCATGACAGAGCAGATCCCTGGGGCTTTTTTACGTTGAGCCGTATTCCGAAAGAGGTGAGCAAATAAATTATGAAAAGGTGAAAAATAAAAGATTGACATGATACATTTTGTATCATAGAGTAAAGGTATAAATACATATTGTATCTTAGAGTGTCGAAATGACCTGTCATATGCAGGCCCATGTTACTCCGGTCGATCCGATCCCACATTATTCTTATAAATATACAGAGGAGAGGCTGCCATTGATAGATACGCAAGGAAACGGACTTGTCTTATTATTATGCATCCCCCGCAGTGGCAGTTCGTTATCCACCGTTATGCTGCAAAACCATAGTCGTATATTCGCTACACAAGAGATGTGGTTTCTGATGAATCTCGTTGATTTGTCCAAGGCTGACTCTCGCGCTTACGGTGGTAGTTCTATCATCCGTCAATTTTATCAAGCGATGGTGTCCGAAGATGTTTTCGAAAAGGCATGTAGAAGCTTTGCTCTTGAAATATACAATGGATTCCTGGAAGGGAGCGGAGCAGACTTCATCGTAGATAAATCTCCGCGTTATTATTATATGCTTGAATGGCTGGATCGGTTGTTTCCGCAGTCCAGACGCATTCATCTTCAGCGTAATCCCCTTTCTATAGCGGCATCCTTTAAAAAAGTAGATCGCCATACCGGTGAAAGTTTTGATCTCATTCAGAGTCTGAATCATCCGAAGCTCCATATGAAAGCTATTGATCTGACGTTAGGCTTAACTCGTCTAAATGATTATTTCGCAGAGCCTCATCCACTTGCATATGAACTCAAGTATGAGCAGCTGGTTATGAAACCACAGGAGGAAATGGAGAAGTTATGTGGCTTCCTAGGACTTTCTTATGAACAAGGTATGGAGCAGTATGGACAGTTTGTTCATAGTACGAAAGCTGACATGTTCTACAGTATGGGTGTCGGGGATCCTTTCCTTTCATCACATCAGGAACCCCACCAGGATTCTGTTAACAACTGGAAAAACATACTAGATCGGCAAGAGGTTGAATTGTATTGTCGTGTCTTGGGAGCCGATCTGTTCGAACGTATGGGATACGGTGAACAGCTGCAAGAAGCCGAACGATGGACAGGAGTCCAGTTCCAAGCTGAGCCAGATCAGGAAGTGCTGGAGCGGCTTCAGCAGCAGCTGACGGCGGCAACAGAATGTCGTTGGCAGCCGAACTATCGACTAAGAGCGCCAATAGATGGCGTGGAGAATCGTTCTTCACTTCAGAGTAGTCCAGATAGCCAGGAAGCTGCAAAGATCGACCCCACACTAGCAGCGATGGCTACGATCAGGCAGTTGCGGGCAGCTCTTCGGGCAGCGGATCAGCGGCTGGAACGAGGGTATTCGGAACGAGAGCGTTTGAAGAAGCAACTTGATTCCGTCCAAAGTAAACTGAAGCGGATCAAATCATGGATACCATTCGGTCATCAAATCAGCGCATGGGCATCTCAACGCAAAATCGTTCGAGGAGGAAAGAAATGAGTGCCATAGCCGGAATTGTACATAGGGATGGTCAGCAGGCGCTATGGGAGGACAGCTGGCGGTTATACGCAAGCCTTGGACATATCCCAGCAGATACAACAGGGGTGTGGAAAGGAGATGAAGCATTCCTTAGCTGCCATGCCCAGTGGATTACGCTAGAGTCTGTCAACGAAAAATTGCCTCTACATGATGAAGATAGTCGATTAATCATCACTGCCGATGCCATTCTGGATAACCGGGAGCAACTGGCAGATCAGTTGCAGATTTCAAAAGCTGAGCTGTCTACGCTGGCAGACAGTCAGCTGATTCTACGGGCTTATCAGCGCTGGGGAGAACAGGTGGCTGGTTATCTGTTAGGCGATTTTGTATTTGCAATCTGGGATGAACGGCGCCATACCTTGTTTGCCGCAAGGGATATCACAGGCATGAGGGCATTTTACTACCGTCATGATGGTTCACGGTTTGCCTTTTGTACGTTGATGAAGCCATTGCTTGAGCTTGAAGGTGTCCAGAAATCACTCGACGAAAGCTGGCTATCCGAATTCCTCGCTATTCCTGATATGCATGACTCGGTAGATATTCATTCCACGGTTTATCGTGGCGTAAATCAGCTTCCATCTGCACACACATTGACGTTTCGAAACGGGAAGATCGAACTGAAGCATTATCATCGCTGGGATGACGTCGAACCGCTTCGGCTCAAATCGGATGATGAATATGTGGAAGCTTTTCGCGATGTGTTCAGTCAAGCTGTAGGCTCGCGCCTGCGAACCCACAGACAAGTGGCGGCGGCATTAAGTGGTGGATTGGATTCTGGAGCCGTTGCCGGTTTTGCATCTGGAACGCTCCGTAGTCAGGGAAAACAGCTTCATGCCTACAGCTATGTACCTGTTCCTGACTTTACGGATTACACGCCCAAGACGTTACTTGCTGACGAGCGGCCATTCATTCGTTCGACGATCAGTCACGTAGGCAATATCGCGGAGAACTATCTGGATTTCGAAGGGCGCAGCCCGCTCAGTGAAGTGGATACATGGCTAAATATGATGGAGATGCCTTATAAATACTTTGAAAATTCATTCTGGATCCGCGGATTCTATGAGAGAGCGAGTGAACAGGATGCAGGTATTTTGCTCACAGGCGCCCGTGGTAATTTTACGATCTCGTGGGGACCTGCGCTGGACTATTATGCCAGTTTGCTGAAAAGCGGAAGGTATTTCCGCTGGTTCCGCGAGATGCAGCAGTACAGCGAGCGCACAGGAATGGCATTTTCACGAATTGCCCGCATCACAGGACGTAAAGCCTTCCCTGATTGGTTTAAAGGGAACAACAAGGCGACAGTACAGCCTGCAGGCGCACAATTAATTCATCCTGAATTAGCCCAAAGAACAGGGGTAATGGAGCGACTCAAATCTATTCTGGTCTTGCAGGGTGGAGCACGAGCCGATGCCCTTCAGGTACGAGCTGACAAGTTCAACAATTTGGCGATTGCCAATAAGAATGGGGCTGTCGCTACAAAATGTTCTCTTCGCTATCGGGTATGGGAACGTGACCCGACGAGTGATCCAAGAGTCATCCGATTTTGTCTCTCTGTACCGATTGAGCAGTATGTCAGACACGGCACGGATCGATCTCTGATTCGTCGAGCTACTTCACCGGAATTGCCCGATAAGGTAAGGCTGAACCAGCGTGTTCGGGGCGTACAGCCTGCGGACTGGCTGCATCGTATTTTGCCTGACTGGCAAGCATTTACCTCAGAGATGCAGGCCTTGTGTTCTGACAGCCGGGTTGCCGGCATATTAAACACGGATCGCATTAGAACGGCCTTGGCTAATTTTCCGAGTCCTAAGCCCGAACTGGCGTCACACCCGGATTTGCGCTTAATGATGCACAGTTTGATTGTGTACCGTTTTATTCAGAAATTTTAACCTGCGGCAGAGCTCATATGAAAGGGGGTGAAAACAATGCAAAACGAAAAAAAGGAATGGCAAGCACCTGTACTTGAAGTGTTGGATGTGAATGAAACAATGGCAGGGGTTGGGTACAGACAAATCGACTGGATTACTGCACACGATGCCGATATGTACGATCCAACGTCTTAATTCAGTTCATATTCCAAGCATGTCCATACTTAAAGGGCGGAAATGCAGACATCTCAGCTTTTTCGCCTCCGCCCTAATATTGAGCAAATGAATATCAGGGCTTTTTTTCATATCTAAAAACGAAGGAGGCCCCCTTATTGTTGCCTGTGCACTATGAAGCTTACGGTTTGCGCTGGTTGAGTCAGATCCCGATGCCCGAGTTGCAGAGTGCACCTCTGGATGCCGAAACGGAGCAGGGTGCAGTTGATGTACGGATCGAAACTTTCGATCTGACGGGACTGTGGAAGAGCTGGGATGTTGGCGACGACAACTTTGTAGCGCGGGACGGTTGTCTTTTTTTCAGAATCGAAGATACAGGATTATTTTTAATGGAACAGGGTCAACGAATCGTAGTTTCTCCAATATCCGAAGCTGATCCGAAAAAAGTAAGACTGTTTATCCTCGGGACATGTATGTCCGTGATTATGATGCAGCGTGGCATTCTTCCACTGCACGGGAGTGCAGTAGTTATTGATCAAAGGGCTTACGCGTTCGTCGGGCATTCTGGCGCAGGAAAGTCTACATTATCTGCAGCGCTCGCATCCCGCGGATATCCTCTTCTCACCGATGATGTGGTGGCCTTGACTTGGGATGCCGGAGGAAGAGCCATCGTGTCACCGGGATATCCACAGCAGAAATTATGGCAGCCCAGTCTGGACGGTTTTGGTATGGAGCAACAGAACTACGCCACGGTGCACGCTGAAATCACGAAATATGCCATTCCCGTTCAACACTATTTTCACGAGAGAGCTGTGCCCTTAGCTGGAATCTATGAGCTTGTGCCCCGGCCAGATCACGGATCGGGATCGGTTCATCTGGAAGAGGTTATCGGTCTCGAACGTCTTCACGTGCTGTGCTCACATACCTTTCGTGGTGGACTGGTGACACGCCAGGGACTTGCCCAATGGTTATTCGAAACGGTATCCAAACTCTCGGCTAGTGTGGAGATCAGCAGGATCAGTAGAACAGGGCAGGACTTTACAGCATTTGAGATGGTGGAACGAATCATCAATCATATACGCAAAGGAGTGCAAGTAGGAATATGACAGCTATTACACCCATCCATGCGAATGACGTGATATCACGGAAGGAAGGTAATCTGGTTAGTGATATGGGCGGCGAGAAGGTGATGATGAGCATTGCCTCCGGTAAATATTACAATTTGGGGAGCACCGGTGGACGCATCTGGGAACTCATCGCAGAGCAGCGGAAGCTGGACGAATTGATTGAGGCGCTTGCTGTAGAATACGATATCCAACCGGAGCAATGCCGTGAACAGGTTGTGCCATTTTTAGAGCACCTCTCACGTGAAGGATTAATCGATATTTCCCGCGGAGTGTAGGAAGATGTTTCGGAAAATAAAGGCGTATTTCTCGCTTCCAGCTCCGGTAAGGAGATTGGTGTGGGAAGCTTACATCCTGCTGGGATGGGCACGAATTCAGAAGGCAAGGTCGTTTGCCAAGATTGCTCCGGGACTCGGAACGCCTATGGTTGAAACACCTATGACTGGTTTGAATCGAACTCAAGTGGTGGAGATCAGAAATATCTCAAAAGCAGTTATGCTTGCCAGCAAATATACGTTATGGGAAAGTCAATGTCTTGTCATGGCTATAGCTGCGATGAAAATGTTGGAGCGTCGTCATATCGCAAGTACGTTATATATGGGCACGGCACGGAATAAGCAGGGACAACTGATGGCACATGCCTGGCTACGAAGTGGCAAGCTGATCGTAACTGGAGCAGATACGATGGATCAATATACGGTCGTCGGCGTGTTCGGTAAAGGGTGTCCTGAGAAGGGATCTGGAGAGATTGTCTATGACGCATGAAACTGAACTGTATTCTACAAGGTTTCCGAAGGAGCTTAAGCTAATCTTGAGCCTGCTTAGAGATGATCTGACGGATCTAACTTCTAAGGAGATGACGAGCCGGCTGGACGATATGGATTGGCCGCTTTTTGTACAGCTTGTGTACCACCATCGTCTGTATTCGGTCATCTATGTGAGGTTAAAACAGATGAACCTTCCGTCTGTTCCCCAAACGGTAATGGAGAGCCTGAAACAGCAGTATACGATCAACACGTTTCGTATGTTGCAACTCACAGCTGAAATGGAGCAAGTCTGCGGAGCGTTTCGCGAACGGGGAATCCGCACGATTACACTGAAAGGGCCTGCTCTGGCGCATGACCTGTACGGTGATGTTTCTATGCGAACCTCCAAAGATCTGGATATTTTGATTCCAGTCCAAGAGGTCGAGGCAGCAGAACGTATTCTCATCGGGCTTGGTTACCAGTGCAAGGAGGGCGAGAGATCGCTTACCGTTCGCAGCTGGAAGTGGCGAGAGCATCATATTTGTTATATTCATCCCGAGAAACGGACTCAAGTGGAGATCCATTGGCGATTGAATCCCGACTCCGGCCGGGAAACAGACTTCGAGCTTCTATGGAAACGCAGTCGCTTCAGCTCATATACCCAGACACCTGTACGTATGCTCGAAAGAGAGGATCTATGGGTGTATTTAGTGACCCATGGTGCAAGGCATGGATGGTTCAGACTACGGTGGCTACTGGACATGGATCAGATGATTCGTACGATGCCACTGGATACGAAAAAGGTCGAGCGACGTCTGAAAGCAGAGGGACGTTTATCCATTGGTTCCCAGACATTGCATCTTGCTTCGGACTTGCTGCATACGCCGCTGAGTGACGATTACCTCTCCATTATGGCTATGAGTAACCGTGCTGGTCAGCGATTAGCGAGAGCAGGTGCGCTGTTTATGAATGACATGCTGGATAGTCCAGCAGAGTTGCCGAATTATCAATCGTATTTGTTTTCTCTTCGAAGTGCTAGACAGAAATGGTTTTTCTTTATTGAGCGTTTATATCCGAGTACCTGGGACGTGCATCAACTGCCGCTTCCCCGTTCTCTGTATTTTCTATATTTCCCGTTACGTCCGTTTCTCTGGTTCTGGCGGCGCTTCAAAAAAAGCACGATGACAGAGAGGGGAAAAGTATGATCTCAGAATTGAAATACTTTATGCGAAAACTGCATCATGTCTCTGGGCCCATTTTATACTGGAATCTGCTGGCTATGATCTCGATTGGTCTAATGGAAGGAATCGGTATCTATATGCTTGTTCCGATGCTGAGCTTAATCGGTGTTTTTGAGATGGGATCGACAGGTCTACATCTAACTTGGTTAAGCTCTATACTCCGCCAATTCTCAGAAAACAGTCAATTAATGCTTGTTCTGTTCGCCTTTGTATTCATCCTCTCTGGACAGGCGTGGATGCAACGTCTCCAGACGATCCGTAATACCCGTATTCAGCAGCAATTCATACGAACGCTGCGTATGGAAACCTATAGTGCGATCCTTAAAGCGCAGTGGTCTTTTTTTCTCCAAAAACGAAAATCCGATTTTAATCATATATTAACGACTGAACTTGCCCGAGTAAGTCAGGGAACCAATCTCATTCTGCAGACGGTGGCCTCACTGATTTTTACAGCAATTCAGATCGGTCTTGCTTTCTGGTTATCTGCCAGATTAACAGCACTTGTGCTGATCTGTGGTGTGTTGTTATTTATCCTCCTGCGCAAGTTTGTTAGACGCGCCAAACAGATTGGAGATCAGACTTCCGAATATTCACAACATTATTATAACGGCATTACCGAGCATTTTAACGGAATCAAAGATATCAAAAGTAATATGCTTGAACATTCCCATATCCGCTGGTTTGAGCGCTTGTGCAGACAGATTGAACATAATGTGGTGCAGTTTAGTCAGCTAAATACGGGTACACAGCTCATTCATAGGGTGTCAGCTGCATTGATTATTGCGACGTTTATTTATCTATCTCTACAGGTGATGTCTGTGCCTCCAGCAAGTCTGTTACTGATTATATTAATTTTTTCACGATTATGGCCGAGGTTTACCGCCATTCAATCCAATCTGGAGTACATAAGCTCGATGCTGCCTGCATTTCGGATGGTGAGAGAGCTACAATTGCAGACGGAGAAGAGCCGTGAGATCAATGAAGAATTCTCAATTGACCGAGAACTAGAACCGAGAAGAGGTGCGCCCACTGCTCCACACATCGTTCCAATTGATCCAGTGGAAGCCATCACCTGTGAGAATGTATATTTTCGTTATGAAGACAGTGACACCTACGCATTGAAGAACGTGCAATCATCGATTCCAGCTCGAGGGATGACAGCAATTGTTGGTAAATCAGGGGCAGGTAAAAGCACATTAATTGATTTGATTATGGGCCTAATAAAGCCTGAGAGCGGACGGATCTTGATCGATGGAGAACCCTTATCAGAGGAGCTGTTACTACATTGGCGTAGTTCTATCGGATACGTGTCGCAAGATCCCTTTTTGTTTCATACAAGTATTCGTGAAAATTTGCGGCTGGTTGACCCTGATGCAAGTGAGGAACAGATGTGGCGGGCACTTCAGTTTTCTTCTTCGGCCTCATTTGTACAGAGGCTTCCTCAAGGTCTGGATACGATCATCGGCGATCGGGGCATACGTCTTTCTGGCGGTGAGCGTCAGCGTCTGGTGCTAGCCCGGACCATGCTTCGCAATCCTTCCGTGCTGGTATTGGATGAAGCAACAAGTGCACTGGACAGTGAAAATGAACAGCACATTCATGAAGCGCTCGAACGACTGAAAGGACACATCACTATTATTGTCATTGCGCATCGATTATCTACCATTCGAACCGCAGATCGTGTCATCGTTCTGGAAGAAGGGCGTGTCATTCAAGAGGGTGGATATCAGCAGTTATCATCCGACTCATCTGGGACGTTTAGCAAGCTGCTTCATATGCAGGCAGGTGCAGCAGGGCAATAGAAGACATATGGGCTTAAGAAAGGAGTGAAGAGTGAAGTAAAACAACAAAGGAGTAAAATAAAACAAGAAAGGCGTACCGCAAAGGGACGCCTTTTCAATCATTCATTTTTAGTAGATTGTAGATCAGTAGACTGAAGTCTACTAATATGTCAGGGCAGAACCGGTCTGTAAAGGAAGACGTAAAGCACCGATGTGTTGCAGGTGGTCCACGATCTGTTGAACAGCTTCAGAAATGTTATATTGCTCTGTATCGATGATGAGTGAAGGGGACTTCGGTATGTCATAAGGGGCGGAGATTCCTGTAAAGTGAGGGATCTCACCATTGCGTGCCTTTTTGTAGAGTCCTTTCGGATCACGTCGCTCACATTCCTCAATAGAACAACGCACATAGATTTCGATGAAATCTTCTGGTTCGAATAGTTGCTTAACCATCTCCCGGTCTTCTTCATGAGGAGAGATAAACGCCGAGAGTACAAGCAGCCCAGCGTCGACCATCAACTTGGACACTTCTCCAATGCGCCGCAGATTTTCTTGCCGATCCGACGAAGTAAACCCAAGATCACGATTCAACCCATGACGTACATTATCACCATCAAGCACATAACAACGAACACCTTGTTCAGACAAATAACTCTCCAGCGCAAAAGCAATAGATGACTTACCCGCCCCGGATAAACCTGTAAACCATACTGTGCGGCTGGGATGCCCGTTGAATCTCTCTCGATCCTGTCTGCTTAAACTCGATGTTTGCCAGGTAATATTGCGCTCTTCCTTCGACATGTTATCCCGCCTCTTCTAACCTCATGATTTGTATAATATTTTAACATATTTACTAGATTGTAGCACATAAAAATGTTCTGCAAAGATGCAGCGTGAATGTCCTGTATATCGGGTATAGATGTGTATACATAGAGAGCAGGAGGACAATACGATGAGTAATAACATTACCAATATACAAGTGAGCTTCAAGTGCCCTGATTGCGGGCAGGAAGTAAGTTCATACTTTATACAGGAACAAGTGAATACGGTTCGCTGCGGTGGATGTCAGCGTGCTTATACACTCATGAAACCAACGATAGGCGATGAGATTTTGCTGAATTGGGAGCAGGAGGCACTGTACCATAAACTGCGTGCAGAACGTTCTGAGCAGGATAATGACAGTATGTCGGCACTCATCATTAAAGTGATTGAGCTCTTGACTTGGCGGGATCAAGGAGATGGGCAGACCCGCGCAATCCAGACAGTCAAAGAATGGCTGGCTGACAGCGGCAAACCGCTGACTTTGCTGGAGCTTTTTCATCAACCGACATCCATCAAACACGAAAATAAACGGAACTCGCGCTAAATAATTACATAACATATACGTTCCTGTGGCATATTACCTGAAGGTGTTTGTGAACCTTGAAACAAACCGAATATTCAGGAACAGGAGCGGATAACATGAAGCGGTTGGTTCTATATCTGCTGCTCGGCTTGTTAATGATTAGCACGCTGGCATCTCAGGCAGAGGCATCTCCTATTAACGGAGCTTATCACTTTGGCTTCAAAAAAAGTCAGAATGGTCAGCTACCTTCCATTGATCAGGAAGGATTCAAGTCCATATTGGAACATAATCAAGCCATATTTTTGGGAGATACCAAACAAAAAGAACTGTATTTAACTTTTGATAATGGCTATGAGAATGGATTCACCCCAGCAATACTGGATGTGTTACGAACAAAAAAAGTGCCTGCTGCTTTCTTTGTCACAGGACATTATTTGAAGGATCAGCCTGAGCTTGTTAAACGGATGGCTGCGGAAGGGCACATCGTGGGCAACCATTCATGGAGTCACCCTGATATGACCCGAATCTCCAACGGTCAAATTAAAGAGGAACTGGAAAAGGTGAAATCCGAAGTGAACCGCCTTACGGGACAACAAGCTACTTTTTTACGTCCCCCTCGAGGTATTTTTAACAATCGCACACTCGCTGAGAGTTATGCCCAAGGATATATTAATGTGTTCTGGTCTGTAGCCTATAAGGATTGGGACACCAATATTCAGCGAGGTCCACAATATGCTCATCAGCAAGTGTTGAAACAACTTCATCCCGGAGCTGTCATTTTGCTGCATTCTGTATCCAAAGATAATACGGACGCACTTGGCTCTATTATCGATGAGGCCCGCAAGCAAGGTTATGTATTCAAAAGCCTCGAAGAGTTGAAAACAAAAACCTATTAATTCGGACAAGTTATTCGATTAATGGATCAGACAGGTGAATGTACCAAATGAGCTTAAGTCTTTTACAGGTAAAGGAACAGGAACAGAACAGGAACAGGTAGAGTCAACATAATAAGAAGGGCATGCCAAGCGAATCTGCTTAGCATGCCCTTTATGAGTTTGACACAGTCATCACAGTATACATGGACTGCACTTCTGCACTTGATGGCCTGATTCAATATATACAATGTCACATCTAGTGTGTGGTGCTATAAATAATGCCCGTTGTTTTCGGACCACAATGACTGCAAATGACGCAGCCCGCCGTGGTTAATTCAACGCGTGCCCCGATCTGTTCTTGCAACGTTTTTTGTAAGTTGAGCGCATCTTCCTCAGCCATAGTGTGAACGACGATCACTAGGTCACGATCAATCTGTTCCTTATTACTGAGTGTGTTTTGTAACATCTGCTCCAGTGCCTTCTCCCGCTTACCTCGTACTTTATAAGCAGGGGTCATTTTACCATCAGCTACTCGAATGACAGGACGAATCTTAAGAAGACTGCCAATCAGGTTTTGCATTCCGGAGCAGCGTCCGCCTTTATACAAGTATTCGAGTGTATCGATGACAAATTCTGTACGAACGTTCGATTTCATGGCTTCGATACGCTCTGTAATCTGAACCAGATTCTGCCCCTGTTCTGCTGCGTGAACAGCTTTCATTACCATCAGGCCAATACCGGAGGAGAGGTTTTTGGAATCTACAACGGAGATGCGTCCCTCCGGAAATTCAGAACTGGCGAGCAGGGCATTCTGGTATGTTGAAGAAAGTTCAGATGATAAGGAGATATACAGAATATCGTCCCCTTGTTCTATGTAAGGTTGAAATGCGGTCATGAAATCAGCTGGCGAAGGTGCAGCTGTCTTGGGTAGAGAACCATCGCGGCTTACACGCTCGTACAATTGCTCTGGTTTAATTTCTTCTCCGTCCTTCAGGGATTCATCACCAAACACCACATACAATGGAACGATGCCGATGTCGTATTGCTGGATCCATTCAGGGGCCAGATCGCTAGTGCTGTCCGCAAAAATTTTGATTCGTACCATGTTAATCTCCTTTAGAAAACAAATATTTGTCAGTTACACATAACGTGTAATAGGCAAGTATAGGCCGCCTGAGTTTTATTATAAAGAACCTTGCCTGTTATGCAAAGCATTACGTCAAGTAGATTTCTCTAAGTATGAGTCCGACGAACAACAGAATAAATAGTGCATTCAGAATCAAGCCAATGATCGCGAATACTTTCCGGCGATTTTTAAGCACTAATCCAATGATACCGAGGATAACTCCAGACAGATTAAGAACCAGACAGACGAGAAATGCCAGAGAGGACAGGACAACTGCCGGATGAAAAGCGAGATCCTCGCGGCTGAGTGACGAGCCCAGGAGTTGGATAGTGTTGTTCAGAGCTAGAAAGAGTAAAACAAAGGTCGCGATATGCCCTAAAAGAGCTACCAACCCAACAATAAAACTGGATATTCCCGGTCCTGAATGCTTGAGACGCTCAGCAGGCGTGCCAGGTAAGTCTGGCGGAAACGTGTTGCCAAGGGCATTGGGATCTGAATAACCGGAATGTGATGAGGTGTTGTTCATTTCTGAGTTGTTCGTGTTTTGATGGTCCATAAATGAGGACTCCTCCTTTTAAATTTTGTGATATCCTGCGGTGGAATAAAAGCTATTACCCGATTTACCGTCCAGCGATAGACTGCGAAAGTAGATGTCGATACGATGTTTCTTTTACTTTGGGTAGTGAATTCGCTACAATACATAGTATCAGAAACCTATTAAAGGGAGAGAGTGAACATGCAGCGTAGATGGATGATGGTTGGAGCCGTATTAACCATGCTATCGGTGGCCATTGGTGCATTTGGAGCACATATGCTTAAGGACAAAATTGGCCCGAGTGCAATAGCTACATATGAAACAGGAGTGCAATACCATATGATTCATGCTCTGGGCTTGCTCATTATTGGATTAACGGCAGGCCAACTGGGAGCTTCGATGAAGCTGAGATGGGCAGCACGTCTCCTATTTGCAGGGATTATCATCTTCTCAGGAAGCCTATACATTCTTAGCATCTCAGGTATTAAGATCTTGGGAGCTATTACACCCATCGGTGGCGTAGCTTTTATTATTGGCTGGTTGTTATTCGCGCTGGATGTCTGGCAACGAGGCAAAAACAGTTTCTAACCGCAGTCTCATTTATAATGAAAGAATAGCATAATAAAAGCAACCTGTGTCGAATGTCGAGCATTCTAGAACAGGTTGCTTTTTGGGTTGAATTATAAACTTGCATTGCCATTGCTAGATATAAGGTAAGGGCTATGTCAAGAACTCATCAATTTCGTTGGTACGGAAAGTGTACACTTGTTTTTCGTCCACATGATAAATGGTTACCACACTGTTATCCCGATCAAAGTTAAGAATACGACAAGGAATGCTTTGATGTTTGCCATTTTTGTTGTTCACGACAATTCGCGTGAGCCGATTTTCTTTGATTAATGATTCTATCCAGGCATCAAACGAACTAGCGTCAGCAACATGTGAAGTGTCGGAAGTTGTTTTTTTCTTAGAAGCAGAATCAACTGCTTTGTTTGGCTTAGTGGAGGTTAACTTTTCACCAGGTGATGGTGAGGACTCTTGTTTTTTTAGATCAGAGTCAGAGGTGATTTTCTTTGTCTCAAGCATCGTTTCAATGATTTTGCCGAGCTCTATTCCGGAGTGAATCCGAAAGTCCGCAACTTGTTCTTCTTTGTTAATGAACTCGATCAGGGACTGTAGTGCCAATGCATTTGAACGGCTCTTAATAAGTATATCGACATTAAATAAATAGCCGATTTCATCGTGATTGGATAAGGTTTGTTTCATTCATCCCAGCCCCGTTAAATAATGTTTAAGTACAAACGTACTCTATTACACTATATCATTAATATACTGGAAATCATAGACCAAAGGCATATGATGTGTATTACAATTAAAGGATTTTAATGTTTCCAGAATGAATCATTAAGGTGATGTTCCAGAGATGCTCGTCTTTTATAAATACTTTTTAGTTATGCACGGCAGGTGTCCACACAGTGTTTCGTCAAAAGGCATACAAATATCGGGATCTGTTGAATAGGAGGGAATCGCGATATTATGGTGACGATGGAACCCATTGTGGTGGGAGAGCATGTGCTCGTTGGGGTAGAGGTTAAACTTCCCAAGACGACACTGTTAACAATTAATACATCTAAGGGATATATCATGTGCGGCGCTCTTGATGTGGGGTTGCTGAATGAGAAGTTGGGTGACCGCAAAATTGTGGCTGCGCGGGCTGTTGGTGTGCGAACACTGGAGCAATTGCTACATGCACCAATGGAATCAGTGACAACTGAGGCGGAGGCTATGGGCATTACAGTAGGGATGACAGGTGTAGAAGCGTTGTTAAAAATGATCTAAATCAAGTTTCAGTTTCACATGTCACAGTACGAAGAAAGAACAGAAAAAGGGACGAAGTCGGATGTATCCTTCTTGTCCCTTTTTACTAACCCCAAAAGAGGCCCCAGCTTTAAGCAAATAAAGCGGCAAGATTCTCCTGGAAAGGTGCACGAACGATGCCCTTTTCTGTAATAATTGCAGTCACGTATTCATTCGGCGTTACATCGAAGGCTGGATTAAAGACCTTGATACCTTGTGGTGCTGTACGTTTACCGAATCCTTCAGTTACTTCTTCCGCAGCACGTTCCTCGATCGGGATCAAATCTCCGGAAGAGGTGGACAAGTCTATCGTTGATAATGGACTTGCTACATAGAACGGAATGTTGTGGGCCTTAGCGAGTACAGCGAGGCTGTATGTACCAATTTTGTTAGCTACATCGCCATTCGCGGCTACCCGATCCGTACCAACGATGACAGCTTGTACCCACCCTTTGGACATGACCATTCCAGCCATATTATCACACAGCAGAGTGACATCTATTCCGGCTTGCTGTAACTCAAATGCTGTTAAGCGGGCACCTTGCAGGACAGGGCGTGTTTCATCAGCAAATACTTTCAGATGAATCCCACGTTCCTGAGCAAGATACATCGGGGCGGTTGCCGTACCGTATTTGGCTGTAGCCAGTCCGCCTGCATTGCAGTGAGTCAGCACGCCCATCCCATCCTCAAACAAAGGCAGAGCATGTTCTCCAATCATGCGGCACACTTCTTCATCTTCCTTCTGAATCAGCAATGCTTCCACTTCAAGCGCATCCGTGCCTTCTTGCAGACTCAGGCCAGATTCAGCTGCTTGATTAGCCTTTTGCATCATGCGATCTAGGGCCCAGAACAGATTAACCGCTGTTGGGCGGGAGGTCGCCAGATGTGCACATACGGACTTAACGTGATCCAGCCAGCCTTGGATGGCTATACCATCGTAGGCTTTGGCGCCTAGTACAACACCAAATGCTGCGGCAATACCAATGGCAGGTGCACCACGTACTTTCATCGAATGGATCGCTTCCCACACTTCTTCAGGCGTGTATAGTTTCAGCATCAGGATGGTTTCTGGCAGTAGGCGCTGATCGAGCATTTCAAGCTTGTCCTTTTTCCAGTTAAGCGAAGACAGAGGCTGATGTTCTGGGGTTGTCATAGGTGTTCCTCCGTTCAATAATATTGGATTTTGACTGTGGTGAGAGCAGTAGATACCAGATCAAGCACCTCATTGATCGTGTTTACTTGGCGATTATTCTTGATAAGCGCTTTGCCAATAGCCAGTGCCTTGCGCTGCGCGCGTTCACGTTCGGATGCATCTTCAATTGTATCAATATCAGCTACATGAGCAAGTCCTACGATACGGCGTACCATTTTGGTTCCAGCGAACCCGATAGTATCTCGAAATAGTTGCTGTACATACATGTTTTGATATCCTGGCGTTTTAGCCATAGGATCGATGAGACTGGAATCCCACAGGGCACGGAAACGGGTTTCGAATTCGTTCCAGACATCCTCTACCATGTGCAGCAACTCTGACTCACGTTCGCGTCGTGCCGATTGTTCTTTGATACGGCCTGACAGTGAAACATAATGTAGTAGCAGGTTGGCCAATACGGCGCCTACATCAAACCCCATCGGACCGTAGAAAGCAAATTCGGGATCGATCACTTTCGTTGATTGGGGTGTGACAAAAATACTGCCTGTATGCAGGTCGCCATGAAGAAGTGCCTGTCCATGCGTTAGGAATTTTTCTCGTAGCAAAGCTACTTCCAGATGCAGCCTTTCATCCGTACGAAGTGCTTCGGCTTCATCTTCTATAGCTGCATCATAATTATTATTTATTGCAATACGATAAGGTTCATCGAAGATGAGATCTTCTGTTATTTTACATTGGTCAGGGTTAATGAATTTTCCCAGCTGCTCTTTCTTCTGCTGTTGGTTCATACCTAGATCTGAAGTGAAGAAGAGCGTTCTAGCCATAAATTCCCCAATGTGCTGAGCAAAAAGAGGATACGAAGCTCCATCGATTAGGCCTTTACGCATAATGACGTGGTCACTTAAATCCTCCATCACCGTTAGGGCGAGATCATCATCATAATGATACACTTCGGGCACCATTCCAGGGCATAAGCGGTATTCTTCCTGTAGAATTTCACGTTCAATTCGAGCTCGTACGAGCGAAAGAGGCCATGACTCGCCAACTACTTTCGCATAAGGAAGCGCCTGTTTGATAATGATACTTTTATCGGAGTTCTGATCCGTGATGTGGAAAACGAGATTCAGGTTGCCGTCACCAATCTCACGACAATCCAGATTCGCATCTGCCGTAAATGGACCTGGTAATGTTTTGGCTAATTCGATCGCTTCTTGGGGGGTTAAAGGATGATATTGACTCAAAGATGCCACCTCCGTATAAATGAAGAAACAGGAAAACCTACTTCTTTACTTGGTTTATGACAGTATATCGGATATAGCGCGGTTTTTGAACTATTATTTGAGACAAGTTAGCATTGATGTGATTCGAAATATGGGCTTACGGGTAAAAATGAATAAGCCGGACGGTGAAATAATACCGTGCTGTATAAGACTTTTGCTAACTAAACATTTACTCTCTGACGTGCATACAAGAGACTTTAAATCCGGCGCTTAACAGAAAAAATTCTAAAATTTTATGATAAGGATGGGATGAACAATGGCTACAAAAAACAAAACAGATCAAGCAAAATCGATAGAACAAGTACTTAATCGTCAGGTGGCGAACCTGAACGTATTGTATGTCAAAATCCATAATTATCACTGGTATGTAAAAGGACCTAACTTCTTCACATTGCACGTTAAATTTGAAGAGTTTTATAACGAAGTTACAGCTCAAATGGACGAAATCGCTGAGCGTATGCTCACATTGAAAGGTAGCCCAGCAGCGACAATGAAAGAGTATTTGGAGATAGCTTCCATTCAAGAAGCTTCTGGCAAGGAAGACGCCAATACTATGGTGCAGAACCTGATTGAAGACTTCGCTACTCTGTCTAATGAGTATCAGGAAGGTATTGATCTTGCCGAAGAAGCGGAGGATCAACCAACGGCCGATATGCTGACAGGCTTTAAAGCGGATCTGGAGAAACACATGTGGATGTTGCGCGCCTACTTAGGCTAAGACCTCTAAGGTCTGCTGCTTGCCCTTCATGTCATTTCTTAATGTAACGAAGACGTCTCTCTAATGTATGGGGCTTTGCCGCTACAAGTTGTCAGAAACGCTTTAAGCGTCTATACTGCTGACAAGAGTGACGTGGGGGTGAAGAGAGCCATGTTAGAAAGACCAATGATACCTGCATTAAAAGAATGGGCTTCCGCCATCAAGGCGCTGGAAAGTGGCCGACAGGTTATTGTGATGCGCAAAGGCGGAATAGTTGAGGAAACGAAACATTTTGAGTTGAAAAGTCCAGCATTTTATCTGTATCCGACTTATGAACATCAGCGTAAAGAACTGATCAAGTCCTCGGAGCAAACCTATGTTGAAGAGTCGCTGGCCGAATGGGTGCCTGATTCTTCAACAACCCGTATCACGGCGTATGCCGAAGTGACACAGGATTTGGAGATCCGAGATCAGGAGATGTTGGATCGACTTCTGGAATATCATATGTGGACGGCGGACTTTGCCGAATCCCGTTTGAAGTGGAAAAAGAAAGATCCGCTCCACATCTTGATTTTACGTGTATATCGTTTGCAAGAACCGATGGAGATTCCGATTTTGCCTGAATATAATGGCTGCCGCTCATGGATTTCCATACCGAATGGTCCAGCGACGCGCGAAATGACGCCGGTGTTGGACGTTGCGGATTTTGCAGAACAGGTTCGGAAGATCAACGAAGCACTCAAAATGTAATTTGCCTGTTCACGAATTTAATGAAGAAATATGGAAGGACTTGTCCAGTAAATGGATAAGTCCTTTTTTAATTCAGTGCACATGCTAACAATTTGTGAATTTTGTGATTTATATCACTGTCTTGCATGGGAAGAGTACTTTCTCATTTGATTCAAACCAGCATTTATTATAGAATCAATAGGAATGATGTTTTCTATAAAGGACAAGTACTTATAGGAAATGACTTGATAATCAGTGAGAATCAGTTTAGAATTATTCTAAACAACTCTACAGCGCATGAAGAAGGGTTGTGATAGAGTTGTATGAAGTAAGAATGAATAAGAAGCAGAGAAAGTCAGGGGAAGCCCTGTTCAGATATAATAGGCGCTTTTTCGTTTTTCAACAGTAAAACATCAATTTTATCATTGGAGGGAAACATTACACATGACTACGAATTTCGTCATTGAAGGTCTGAAAGCGACCATTGAAGGTAAGGAAATCCTGAAAGGCATTAACCTGGAGATGAAAGGTGGAGAAATCCACGCAATCATGGGACCGAACGGAACAGGTAAATCCACGTTGGCTTCTGCTCTGATGGGGCATCCTAAATATGAAGTAACAGACGGGACTGTTACACTCGATGGTGAAGATGTTCTCGATATGGCTGTAGATGAGCGTGCACGCGCAGGTCTATTCCTGGCTATGCAATACCCTAGCGAAATTGCAGGTGTAACGAATTCCGACTTCCTACGTAGTGCAATTAATGCTCGCCGTGGCGAAGGTAATGAAATCTCCCTCATCAAGTTCATTCGTCAGATGGAAGGCAAAATGAAAGAACTTGAAATGAACCCTGAGTTCGCACACCGTTATCTGAACGAAGGTTTCTCCGGCGGTGAGAAAAAGCGGAACGAAATTCTGCAAATGATGCTCCTTGATCCTAAGATCGTAGTACTTGACGAGATCGACTCCGGTCTGGACATCGATGCTCTGAAAATTGTTGCAGATGGTGTAAATGCAATGAAGAGCGAAGATCGCGGCTTCTTGATCATCACGCACTATCAACGCCTGCTTAACTACATCACTCCGGACTATGTACACGTTATGATGCAAGGACGCATCGTGAAGTCCGGCGGACCTGAGTTGGCTCAACGTCTGGAAGCTGAAGGTTATGAATGGATAAAAACAGAACTGGGAATTACAGACGAAACTGTAGGTCAAGACGCGTAAAGACAAAACGGAGGAGGGTAATACCATGACTACACAAACAATTCTTCCGGTTGAATCTGAAGCGCTTCGCGCCTTGTCGGAAAGTAATAATGAACCCGGCTGGTTGACTGAACAGCGGCTCGAAGCTTTGAAGCTTGCGAGTGAGCTGGCGCTTCCCAAACTGGAAAAACAAAAAATCGAACGCTGGAATATCAGCGAGTACGGCACATATAAAGCAGGCGAAGTGATTTCTTCCCTGGAAGAAGTACCTGCATCAATCAAAGAGTTGGTTCAAGAGCAAGCAGAAGGCAGCCTGGTGATCCAGCGCAACTCTGGCGCAGTATATTCCAAGGTGTCTGCTGATCTGGCAGCCCAAGGCGTTATCTTCACGGATCTGGCTACAGCTGTTCGTGAGCACGGCGATTTGGTCAAACCTTACTTGAACACGGCGGTTAAAGCTGATGAACATTCCATTGCTGCGTTGCATGCAGCGTTGTGGAATGGCGGGGTATTCTTGTACGTTCCGAAAAACGTAAACATTGAAGTTCCGCTGCAAGCGGTACTTCTCACGGACGATGCTACGGCAACTTTTGCACCTCACGTGCTGGTTGTTGCTGAAGCGAACAGCTCCGTTACTTACGTAGATAACTACGTGTCTGGTGAGTTGTCTGCGCCAGTATTCCATAACGGCGTTGTGGAAGTATTCGTAAAACAGGGTGCAAAAGTACGTTTTGCAACGGTGCATCAGTTGAATGTGAACGTAACGGATGTATCATTCCGCCGTGCTGTACTGGAAAACGACAGCTCCATTGAGTGGATCGTTGGTGAGATGAACAACGGTGATACTGCAAGCAACACAATGAGTATCCTGAAAGGAAATGGATCGACTTCTGACTCGAAGGTTATTGCAGTCGGTGCCGGTTCACAGAAGATTAACTATACAACTGAAGCACGTCACTTCGGTAAAAATACGCCGAGTCAGATGATTACACGCGCAGTTATGCGTGAAGAGGCATCGGCGATCATCAACGGCATTACGAAGATCGAGAAAGGGGCAACAAGAGCGGATGGACAGCAAACCGAGAAGGTATTGATGCTGAGCCCTAAAGCTCGTGGAGATGCCAACCCAATTCTCTTGATCGACGAGGATGATGTAACAGCAGGTCACGCGGCTTCTGTGGGTCAAGTGAATGCAGAGCAGATCTATTACTTGATGTCACGCGGGATTAACCGTACGGATGCGGAACGTCTGATCATTTATGGCTTCCTCGCACCGGTGGTGGCGGATATTCCTTTGGAAGCACTGCGTACCCAATTGCAGTCCCTGATTGAGAAGAAGCTGGGACAATGAACCCGTCCATTCGCGAGCAGTTCCCGATCCTCCACCAGGAAATCAACGGACACCCGCTCGTATATTTAGATAGTGCTGCGACTTCGCAAAAGCCACGTGCTGTGATTGACGCAGTTAAACATTATTATGAATATGAAAACTCCAATGTGCACCGCGGTGTACACACGTTAGGTAGCCGTGCAACGGATGCCTACGAAGGTGCTCGGGAGAAGGTAGCTAAGTTTATCAACGCTCGTCGCACGCAGGAGATCATCTTCACACGTGGCACAACGACTGCACTGAATCTGGTGGCTTCGTCCTATGCCCGTGCCAACTGTAAAGAGGGCGACGAAATTGTCCTCACCCAAATGGAGCACCACAGTAACCTGATTCCTTGGCAGCAAGTGGCCAAGGAGACAGGTGCCACATTGAAATATATTCCGCTTCAACCAGACGGTCATATTGAACTGGCTGATGTGGAGCAGACGATCACGAACAAGACTAAAATTGTCGCGATCGCATATGTATCCAATGTGATGGGTATCGTTCATCCGGTTAAACAAATTGCTGAAATTGCCCACCGCAACGGTGCTGTCATCGTTGTGGATGGTGCACAAAGCACTCCGCATATGAAGATCGACGTGCAGGATCTGGACTGTGATTTCTACGCGTTGTCCGGTCATAAAATGTGCGGTCCGACTGGTATCGGTGCACTCTACGGCAAAAAGGCGCTGCTGGAGTCCATGGAACCGATCGAATTTGGCGGTGAGATGATTAATGATGTAGGACTGTACGATTCCAACTGGAAAGAGCTACCGTGGAAATTCGAAGGTGGAACCCCGATTATTGCTGGAGCAGTAGGGTTGGGCGCTGCCATTGATTTTCTTGAACAGATCGGCATGGATGAAATCGCTCATCATGAAGGTGTACTGGCGGCTTATGCCACAGAACGTCTGTCGGAGATTGAAGGATTAACGATTTATGGTCCGGCTAAACGTCATGTTGGCGTCGTTACTTTTAACCTGGGAGATGTCCATCCCCATGATGTGGCTACTGTGCTGGATGCGAGCGGTATTGCGATTCGTGCAGGACACCACTGCTGTCAGCCGCTTATGCGCTGGCTGGAAGTAAGTTCAACAGCTCGTGCGAGCTTTTATCTATATAACAATGAACAAGATGTAGATCGGCTAGTTAGCGCCTTAATCCAGACAAAGGAGTATTTTGGCGATGCAACTTGATGATCTGTACCGACGTGTTATAATGGACCATTACAAAAATCCGCGTAACCGCGGATCGTTTGACAATGATGTCGTCACGGTGAATTTAAACAATCCAACGTGCGGCGACCGGATTTCACTGCAGCTGATGTTAGATGACGGAATCGTTCAAGAGGCCAAGTATACGGGGGAAGGCTGTTCGATCAGCATGTCTTCGGCATCGATGATGACGGAGGCTGTCAAAGGCAAGACGATTGAGCAGGCACTCGATCTGGCTAACCGTTTCTCCTCATTGATGAAAGGGGAAGAAGTCGATTTCGACGATTATGAAGATCTCGAAGCCCTATCCGGTGTGAACAAGTTCCCTGCACGCATCAAATGTGCCACTCTGGCCTGGAATGCATTACGCAAAGGGATTGACGAAGAGGACAATGTACAATAAACGATAGGGAGGTCGAGTAAGATGGCTAAAAAAGCACCAGAAATGGAAGAGTATAAATATGGTTTCCGCGATGAACATAAATCCATCTTTCAAACCGGTAAAGGTCTGACGGCGGAAGTCGTAACTGAAATTTCCCGGATTAAGAACGAACCGGAGTGGATGTTGGAATTCCGTTTGAAATCCTTGAAACAATTCGAAAAGATGGCTATGCCTAAATGGGGCGGCGATCTGGATGGACTGGATTTCAATGATATTCAATACTATGTTCGTCCTTCGGAAAAGCAAGGGAAAACATGGGAAGAAGTTCCTTCCGAAATCAAAGAAACGTTTGACAAGCTAGGTATTCCTGAGGCGGAGCAAAAGTTCTTGGCTGGGGTATCGGCTCAGTATGAGTCCGAGGTAGTATACCACAACATGCAAAAGGAACTGGAAGACCAAGGCGTTATCTTCATGGATACAGATACGGCACTGAGAGAGCACCCGGAAATTCTGCGTGAATATTTCGCTACGGTGGTTCCTCCAGCAGACAATAAATTTGCTGCTTTGAACAGTGCGGTATGGTCTGGCGGAAGCTTCATCTACGTACCAAAAGGCGTAAAATGTGAAGTGCCTCTGCAAGCATATTTCCGGATTAACTCCGAAAATATGGGTCAATTCGAGCGTACACTGATCATTGCAGACGAAGACAGCTT
The DNA here is from genome assembly GCA_017512705.1 of Paenibacillus sp. Classification (GTDB taxonomy): domain Bacteria; phylum Bacillota; class Bacilli; order Paenibacillales; family Paenibacillaceae; genus Paenibacillus. The sequence continues at coordinate 1,042 of JAFWEX010000129.1, read as the reverse complement.
CGTTCACTATGTAGAAGGTTGTACAGCTCCAATCTACAGTACGAACTCTCTGCACAGTGCGGTGGTTGAGATTATCTGTAAGAAAAATGCTCGTGTTCGTTACACAACGATCCAAAACTGGGCACCAAACATCTACAACCTTGTAACCAAACGTGCGGTTGCTGAAGAGAATGCAACGATGGAATGGGTCGATGGCAACATCGGTTCCAAACTGACGATGAAATACCCAGCAGTTGTACTGAAAGGCCGTGGAGCGAAAGGTTCCGTTCTGTCCATCGCTGTAGCAGGTAAAAACCAGCATCAGGATGCAGGCGCGAAAATGATTCACTTGGCTCCAGATACAACTTCAACCATCGTATCCAAGTCGATTAGTAAACATGGTGGTAAAGTAACGTACCGTGGTCTGGCTTCCTTTGGACGCCAAGCCGAGGGCGCGAAATCCAACATCAAATGTGATACACTCATTCTCGACAATGAGTCCACATCGGATACGATTCCGTACAACGAAATCATGAATGATAACATCATGCTGGAGCATGAAGCAACGGTATCTAAAGTATCCGAGGATCAGCTCTTCTACCTGATGAGCCGTGGATTGACCGAAGCGGAAGCAACACAGATGATCATCATGGGCTTCATTGAGCCTTTCACAAAAGAATTGCCAATGGAGTACGCGGTTGAAATGAACAGACTGATCAAGTTCGAGATGGAAGGTTCCATCGGTTAACGAATGATGAATGAAAAACCCTTGTATATCAAGGGTTTTTCTTTTTTTTTTTTTGAAACCTCCAATACCTTTTAGTTTTCCATCAATATGAACTTGGACTTGATAATTTCGACTTGGTAATGGTAGATTTATTGTAATTAAGGAGGAATTGGTAATGCAAAATATAGTTCGCTTATTATCAGAAAAGGATTTAGAAGAAGCATCAGTCATTTTTACCAAGGTTTTTAGTTCCGATCCTTGGAACGAACCTTGGAGTTTTAATACATCTAATAAACGATTGTTAGATATAAGTAATACTCCTGGTTATATAGGGGT
>JAFWEX010000128.1 GCA_017512705.1 Paenibacillus sp. | reverse complement strand
GAGAAAAACATGGATGAAAGTATCTGTCATAAAGATCAGTATATCGATTGAAATGGTTCGTAGAGAAAACTTGGTTAGCAGGGAGCAAAGCACAGATAATGTCCTTTTAAGTGTGAAGAAGGCAATGAACAAGAGGGTGCTACCATAACTGGAGCCTTGCTTCCAGTATTTTTTTCATCTGCTCAACCATCTCTTCAGGTGTATAAGGCATCGATTCAGCGATCCACCACTCGATCAAGCCTGTAATGGAAATGGACAAAAACTCTACAAGTACATCCCTGTGAATCTCGTTGTCCAGTTTCATCTGGTTTACTACAATAGTGATGTTACCTTTAATCATTTGTGTCATACGGTATCTGAACGTTGGAGTGCCTTTACTCGTAATCAACACACGATAAATTGCCGCATGCTCCTTTAGATAAGCGAAGGCCTGAATAAGTAACTCGGGGGACAGTTCGGCGGATAGCCCTTCCTCTGGTATACAGCTTTCAATAAGCTGCACTAGATATGTCTCCACGCTCTGTTCGAGGAGATCATACTTGTCAGTAAAATGCAAATAAATTGTGCCGCGATTGACATTCGCTCTGTCGGCAATCCCTTGAATGGTGATCTTCTCAAACTCCTGCTCTTCCAAAAGACTGATGAACCCTTGCATAATCATATGTCTCGTTCGTACGATGCGTCGATCCACATTTTACCTTCTTTCTGAACAAATTCAATGTTCGTTGTTCATTTTTCAACAATAGCCAAAGCAATTAACCATTGTTCTTATATGAGCCTCAATGATAACTTGATTGTAGTGTACAGTTGTTAGATATTCAACATCTGTTCATATAAGAGGAGGAGCGCATATTGAACATACTTGTGTACGGTGCAGGTGTGCAGGGAAGTTATCTGGCACATGTGTTGATAAGAGGTGGCCACGATGTGACCGTGTTAGCAAGGGGAGAGCGAGCCGAGGTATTGGAAGATAAGGGTATCGTTATTCGGCACTATCTTCAGCGTAAAACAACGAGCGACCGTGTTCGTGTAATTCGTTCTCTAGAGGCAGGTGACGTGTATGATTTGATTTTCGTCGTTATGAAATATTCAGACTTCGAGGCGGTGCTGCCGGTACTCGCTTCCAATAATAGTCGCCATATTGTACTGATTGGTAATAATATGGAGACTTACGCGATGCAAGATTATCTTAGCAAAAATGGACGATCACCCAAGCAAGTCGCGTTCGGGTTTCAGACTACCGCAGGTACACGTACTGACGAGCACGTCATTTGCATCCGCAGTGGTCATGGACAGATGGTAATCGGAGGGTTAGATGGTACGATTCCTTTTCGTCCTTTGTTAGAGCAGGCTTTTATGGGAACGAAATACAAGCTTAATGAGAATGATCAGATCGATGCTTGGTTAAAAAATCACATGGTTTTGGTTGTGCCTCTGAACATGGTTATTCTGTTCCACCAATTTCAGATGAAGCAGGTTGTCCGTGACGATAAGCGATTGCGCCAGCTGGTAGCCGCAATGGGGGAGGGTTTCCAAGTACTCGAATCATTAGGATACCCACTGCTGCCTGCCAAGCAAGCTTCCTGGATTATAGGTTATCCTAACGTCATCCGCAGAGCACTGAAGATTTTTTTCTCACTCCCAGTTAGCCGGCTCATTGATGGAACGAGCGTGGAACTGAACGCGTTGAATAATACGTTTGCCGAGTGGAGGGCAATGTCGAATGTTCCTACACCGAACTGGGATGCATTGGAGGCGGAATGGCAAGCAGGGATTAGTTAAAGACTGAAGAGGCAAATCAACGTTAAGGCATTGATTATCCATATGAACTATCTTTGTAGTGTTGAGTCTCACTCCCGCTAGAACCTATGAAATAAAAGAGGGAGGAGATTCAATGCTTTTTTGATGAAGGAGGAGGACAACTAGATGAGATTTTTAAGTAATGAACACGTGCGCCAAGGATTAAATATACCGCAAGTTATTGATCTCGTAGAAACGGTTTACAGAGCTAGAAGTGAACATAACACGGAGACTTGGCCTACGATCTTTTATGATTTTGTTCCAGGTGCAGCAGATATGGACATCAAATCCGGATATGTAAAGAGTGCGAAGATATTCGGACATAAAACAGTCACATGGTTTGCTGAGAACGTAGCGAAGCAAATGCCAGCCCTAATGGGACTCATCAATGTTTTTGATGCAGAAACAGGTAAACCTATAGGGATAACCGAGGCTTCATTTATTACAGGTATTCGTACAGGAGCATCGGGAGCGATCGGAGCAAAGTATTTAGCTAGAAAGGATTCGGAAAATCTTCTTATTGTAGGATCAGGTAATCAAGCCATTTTCCAGATCGCTTCTGCTTTATGTGCATTCCCGAGTTTGAAAATGGTTCGTGTTGCCGCTAGAGACTTGGAAAAGCTGAGAACTTTTGTTGATACGATACCAACCCGGCTTCAAGCTGAATTTGGAGTGAACACAGAAGAAGTTACCTTTCAAGCAGCCGATTCTCTTGAACAAGCTGTTAAAGCAAGTGATATCATTATCACCGTGACACCATCAAGAACGCCAATCCTGAAGAGTGAATGGGTGAAACAAGGCACACATATCTCTTGTATGGGTGCAGATATGGAGGGTAAACAAGAGATTGATTCCAATCTAATGTCAGAAGCTAAGCTTTTCGTAGATGATAAAGAGCACTGTATGCAAGCCGGCGAAATTGAACTCCCACTGAAAGAAGGCAAACTTCTAGAGAGCCATATCTGCGGTGAGATCGGCGATTTAATATCAGGGAAGATAGAGGGAAGAACATCGGACGAACAAATCACTATTTTTGATGCTACAGGGATGGCGATTCTGGATATTTATGCTGCGAATATAGCCCTACAAATGGCAGAAGAAAAAGATTTCGGAGTCAAAATTGAAATGTAAGATCGAAGAAGGATGCAGTGTAATCTCTATTGCAACATTTCTAGCCTTTATTCCGTTAGTTTAGGTATAAAATATAAATATTTTGGAACTTAATCCCTTAATATTTATATTAATTTATAATAGGTATAGAAAATAGTATTTAGCAAAGGATGAGATTACATTGGTTACGAAGCAAAAAACGGTCCCATTTTTCAAGAGGTATTGGGTAGGCTCTATTGGTATATTTTTGTTGTCACAGCTATTCTTTATTAGTTCTGAAGCGACCGGTTGGATCCTTAACTACAGAGATTTTAGTGGAACCATTTTGGGAAGAATTCAGGACTCCACGTTGTTTACAACATGGTTTAATTTCTACGAAACACCTCACTATAACCTGCTTACCGTCTTCTTTGGCATCTTTTTTCTTGTTCCAGGAGTGATAAGCGCGGTCACAAAGGGGTTATCTCGCTAATTGAGAAGGACTAACGACTAGTCCATAGATTTAGTAATAATTCATTATGAATTTGTGTTAAGACAGACTCGCATAATTTAATTGTTTTGCGACTGGAGTCTAACGAGATACATACGTTTCACCCTTCAAAGAAGATTACAGGACGACTGTAATCTTCTTTTTTAGTGGGCAGCACCTCTGAAGGAGCACACTGCTGAGACAACATCAATTCACGGGCTTTTGCTGTCGGTTCATCTCAATCAAATGCTCTTTTCGGTAGGCGCCCGGCGTTACACCCGTCGTCTTTTTGAAAATGCGGTTGAAGGAAGTAATGTTATGATATCCAACCTGGATACTAACTTCATGAATTGTCCAGTTCGTTGTCGCTAGAAGTTCACAGGCTTTATTCATACGGATTTTTTGCAAATGCTCGCTAAAATTAACCCCCGTCTTTTCTTTGATATAAACGGAGAGATATGTCGTCGATAGATTCAGCCGCTCCGATAGATACTCCAGTGAAATATCCTCCATATAATGAGTCTGAATGATCTGGTAAAACATAGCGATAACGGGTTCCTCCATAGAAGGAGTGCTACGATCACGCATGATCGCAGTATAGGTATATAGAATATGTCTGAAAGCCATCTCATAATCTGCAAGCGAATGGCAATCCCTCAGCATATCTTCCCAATCCTTCGATGGTATCTCCGATCCCTTGAAAGGCAGCTGTTGATCCATACATTTCACAATATGATGCTTAATGGCTAGACCCAATTGTCTGAATTGGAGTACGCTTGCATCCTTCTTGCTGTAGTTAACGAGTAATTGATATATCCACTCCAGGCAGGCCTCTTCATCCAGTGCTTGGAGAACCTGGTCTAGCTCGCGTCCACGCTTTAATAAAGGCTGATCCACTTCAGGCAGGGGACGTGCTTCGCTGATGAGTTGAGTTTCGTCCAGCAAGCGAGCTTCTGAAGCCAAATCTCGGAGTTGCTGATAGGTTTCGCTGAATCTGGTCGGTTGATCTGTAGCAGAGAGTGTGCATATCGTCACGACATAGTATTCTTTTTCCTCATCCAAAGTTGCTTTGAGCTGTTCAAGCAGTTCTTGCAGCTCCAGGACGGAAGGTTCCTTCAATACGGAGACGATCTCGTTTTTCTCCATTTGAAATGTATGATTGGCACGAAATTTCTCTTTTGTTTGAAGATGAATGTAATCCAGCAATTGACGTACCGCTCGTTCCCGATCCAGAGGCATTGTGCCATCTTCAGATATACGAAAACGAATATCGTAATACACGATCTGATAACTTCCTCCGTCTGCCAGAAAATCGTTCCATTCACTAAGGTCAGTATTAATATTCTTCAGTTGGTTCATATAAGAGTAGTTGGTAAGAATGGTGTTCTGACGATTAAGCTTGGCCACAATTATTTCTTTTTCTTTTTTTAGCTCAGCCATCTTGCTCTGAATCAGATCATATTCCCAGATTTCGGTCTTTTCCGACCCGATGTCAACCTTCTCCTGCATGGAGGTACGATCCAGCAGTGAAGACAACATATGCTTGACGGGCGTATGCAATCGGCGGCTTAGATAGAGAGAGACAAGTGTTGCTACCAGGAGTGAAGAAAAGCAGATAAGAACCATGTAACCGGTCAAGCGGTGTAATTGATCTGCAATGCGGTTATCTGTCAGCGATGTAATATATGTGAGCCCGTCAGAACCGTTTGACTTGAAATAATATCTTCCATTTTGCTTGTGTACCATCTTTCCTTCCTGAAAAACGGGAACTGTTGCATCTTCTGCATGTGAACCAGGACCAGGACCAACCGAGTGATACAGAACATTTCCCTTTGCATCGGTAATCGTCAGACTGTGTACTTCCGTAGAACCGAAAAAAGACTGAACCGCTTTCTGGATATCAATCATAGCGATAATCTGATAGGAGGCATTCGGATTCTTGAATGTATATGGAAGCAGTTGCCCACTCTCGGGAGAACCAGCCTTCATCTGAAAAGAAGCTGCAGGCGAGATCAGAAATGTATCTGGTTTCTCTATGAGACTATTCCAGTACTCTAATGGGTAGGTTTCACTGTGGTAGGATGTGTTGAACATGTAATCTGAGCTGCCACTACCTGATTTACCGAACGCCAGTCGTTCTGATGGGAAATGCACAATAACATCTTCTAGTAAAAACAACGAATTGTACACATACCCCCGAATGTCCGTTATAACATCTTTCGCTTTCAGGTAGTCTGCCTCTTGAAAGCCCACACGATGGAGCTGCCGATTAAAGGTGACGAGATCGGGATTATTGTACAAATGAAACAGCATGATCTGAATTTGCTCCATATGATTCGAGAAACGTTCCGCAGTGTTTTTCGTCTCATTACGACTGTTTTGAACGATTTCTTCCTGAAGGCCCGTTTTGAATACATAATAAATCAGAATATAAAACAAACAGAACAATGAAATAATCGCCAAAAAACTGACAAATATTTTGAAAAACAGCGTCTGTTTTTTATTCCTCATCCAGTTCATAAGACAATCCCTCATTTTCACTCTTCTAGTAAAACAAAGATCATCTGGCCCATTTTACGCGCGAAATGTTAAAACGCATGAGCCGATATATGATCGCAATGTAAAAAGAGAATATCCCTTTTTTGCGAAAATAGATGATTTTTCAGGACAAATCACGATGTAGGTAAATATCACAAGGAAAGACTAGCTTCTCAAAAACGGTTTATACCCAAAAGCGCCGAAGAGCTGTAACATTCGATGTGCAGCCGAGCCGATCATGATCAGGCTGGACAGAAGGGGGGATTATTGGTTTTGGAACAGACGACATCCGTCAATGTACAGGCACACGGGGGTCGGGAGAGTAGAAGGCGTGCCCAAAAATCCCGGTTCCATTCCATTCGTAAAAACTGGGATTTGTATCTGCTATTTTTACCAGTCATCATTTACTTCGTTCTATTTCATTATGTGCCCTTATATGGCGTTCAGATTGCCTTCAAGGATTTTATCGCGAACAAAGGCATAACCGGAAGCTCATGGGTGGGTTTCAAACATTTTGAACGGTTCTTTGACAGCTTTTATTTTTGGCGAATCATGAAAAACACACTTGGTATCGGTTTGTACGAATTAATTGTGGGCTTTCCCATTCCCATTCTTCTTGCGTTAATGATCCACGAAGTCAGATCGAGTAACTTCAGGAGATTTGTGCAGACCGTGACCTATATGCCTCACTTTTTATCTACTGTCGTGATGGTAGGCATGATTATGATTTTCTTGTCTCCTGTCAGTGGATTAGTCAATCAAGTCGTTACTGCTTGGGGTGGAGAAGCTATTTCATTCATGACGGAACCCGGCTGGTTCAAGAGTATATTTGTGTGGTCAGGGGTATGGCAGACGATGGGGTGGAGCTCAATCATCTATTTGGCAGCACTTGCCGGGGTAGATCCTCAGCTCCATGATGCAGCTAAAGTAGATGGCGCAACCCGACTTCAACGCATCTGGCATGTTAATATTCCAGGCATTGCTCCAACGATGGTCGTGCTATTAATTCTTAATGTAGGGTCCATCATGGGCGTGGGATTCGAGAAAGTGTTCCTTATGCAAAATGCATTAAACATGGAAACATCCGATGTTATTGCGACCAACGTATATCGTAGCGGTATTTTGGGAGCCCAGTACAGTTATTCCGCTGCAGTTGGTCTGTTTAATTCAGTCATCAATTTTATTTTGCTGCTAACCGTTAACCGGATCACACGTAAAGTTAGCTCAAACAGCCTATGGTAAGGGAGGTGAGAGAGTGGCACAGAGTCGTGGAGACCGGGTTGTTGAATGGGTGATATATACCATCCTCGCACTGGTTTCGATTGTCGTGCTGTACCCTGTTTTTTTTGTGGGGATTGCATCGATCAGTAATCCCGAGAACGTCATACGTGGTGAAGTATGGCTGTGGCCTCGAAACCTCTCGCTGGTTGGTTATGAGCGTTTGTTCGCGAATAGCGAACTGATGAAGGGTTATGGTAACACCTTGTTATATACTGTTGCCGGAACCCTGCTTAATTTGATGATGACTATTGCGGCAGCATACCCGTTGTCCAGACCCGATTTTAGAGGCCGAAACATTTTTACCGTTCTGATCGTGTTTACGATGTTTTTTAGTGGGGGGATGATTCCAACCTATCTGCTAATCAAGGATCTCGGAATGCTTGACACCTTCTGGGTCATGATTATCCCGTCGGCGTTATCCGTATGGAATATGCTGATCATGAAGACGTTCTTCCAGAGTTCTATTCCGAACGAGATTCAGGAAGCTGCTTTTATGGATGGTTGTTCGAACATAAAGGTGTTAATACGGATCGTTTTGCCTTTGTCGGGCCCGGTACTTGCGGTCATGGTACTCTTTTACGCAGTAGGGCACTGGAACAGTTATTTTAATGCCTTGATATATTTGTCAGATCGTGACAAGTATCCGCTACAGTTATTTTTACGTGAAATACTGGTTCAAGGACAGATGCAAGAGATGGTAGACATTAGTAACGATTCCCTCGCTAGAAGCATGATGGATGCAGAAGCTATCAAATATGCTGCTGTCATTATCACAAATCTTCCCATGTTGATTTTGTATCCGTTTCTACAGAAATATTTCATAAAAGGAGTCATGATTGGTGCAGTGAAAGGGTAGATTCTACATCATTTTATAAAGGGAGTGCTTGAGGATGTTGTTTAAGAAATGGGGCAGTTTGACCTTATCCATTGTAATTACAGCAGGGTTACTGGCTGGTTGTAGTTCAGAAAATGCGCCTGCAGAGGAAGGGCCTGATAGACTGGCCAATCTTAATGCGACAGGCATGCCGATCGTGAAGGAACCCATCGAGCTAGATTTTTTCACAGGCAAATCAACCACGAACGGGAGCAAATTTGAAGAAACACTGATCTGGAAAACGTATAGAGATCTGTCCAACGTTGACGTGAATTTCAATCTGGTCCCTTTTGAGACATTGACTGAGAAGCGTAATCTGGCTCTCGCTGGCGGAGATTATCCGGATGTATTCTATTCGGCGCGTGTGACTTCCGATGAATTAACACGTTACGGTGCGCAGGGTGTATTTATTCCGCTGAATGATCTGATCGACCAGTATGCCCCCAATTTTAAACGATTGATGGAGCAGTACCCTGATATTCGTAAAGGCCTGACGATGCCAGATGGCAACATCTATTCTATGCCGTCATTCTATGATCCTGCCCTGTTGTCCATGTTAATTGGTGCACCGCTTTGGATTAATGAAGATTGGTTGAAGCAATTAAATATGAAAGAACCGGATTCTATAGAGAGTTTCTATGCCTATCTGAAAGCGGTCAAAACAACCGATCTGAATGGAAACGGTAAAAACGATGAGATTCCATTTAGCGCAACAGGTATTACCGGCATTATTGATCATGTTAAAGGAGCATGGGGGCTAGGTAATCGCGGGCTTGGACACAAGCTCGTGGATGTGGATCCCGACACGGGTGAGCTTCGCTTCACGAAGACTTTACCTCAGTACAAGGAAGTACTGCAATACGTGAACAAGCTCCATCAGGAAGGACTGCTGGACCCGGAAATATTTACATTGGATGGCGGAGCACTGAACGCCAAAGGTCAGGCCGGAACACTTGGTGCGACAACCGTTCCTAATCCAGAAACGGTGATGGGACAGAAGAACTTTATAGGTCTCGGAGCCCTCAAAGGACCCGATGGAGAACAACTCTATTCTCATGTGAAAGTGCCTATGGTACATGTGGGAGCCTTCGCTATTACAGATAAAAATGAGAATCCGGAAGCAACTATTCGCTGGATGGATCATTTCTACAGTGATGAAGGAGCACTGCTCTACTTTATGGGAAAAGAAGGAGAGACGTATGAGAAGGATGCGGAAGGAAATCTGCAATATACGCAGGATATTACGGCGAATCCGGACGGACTGACTCAGGATCAGGCACTGGCAAAATATTTCACCTGGCTGGGCGGAAGCTATCCGGGTCTGGTGAAAGAAGATTATTTTAAAGGTTCAGAAACATTGCCGAGCTCTCTCCAAGCTGCAGACAAGGCGAAAGATTACGCTGTAGAAGACATTTGGTATAACTTTAACTTCACACATGAAGAATCGGAGTTCATGTCTTCGATCGGCAAAGACATCCAAGATTACGTGACCGAAATGGAAGCAAAATTTGTGAATGGCAGTGCAAGTTTTGATCAGTGGGATGAGTACGTAACCGTTCTAAATAAGATGGGGTTGGAAGAGTATATGAAGGTATATCAGGCGGCCTATGACAGATATAAGACGGAATAATGAAATAACTGGCTTACATGAAGGAGGGACAAGCTGTGAGAGTTGCCGTACTGGGATGCGGAACGATGGGATGGGTCCATGCAAGAAGTTATGCGAAGCTGAAAGAGGTTCAACTGGTTGGCGTATGTGATGTGGAAAAGGAGGAAGCAGACAAGCTTGCCGCTGCATGCGGAACGACGGCATACGAGCGTTTTGAGGAGTTGCTGGACGAAGTCTGTCCAGATGTAGTGAGCATCTGTCTACCAACGCCTTTGCACTGTAAGTATACGGTTATGGCTGCTGAAGCGGGGGTGCATGTCATTTGTGAAAAACCGGTTAGTTCAACGGCTAAAGAAGCCGAGATCATGGATGTCGTTTGTCGCTCCAATCAGGTTCGTTTGTTGATTGCTCATGTCGGTCGCTTTTTCCCAGCCTACGCTGATGTAGCTCATCAGGTGACTACAGGGATCATAGGTAAGCCCGGAGTGGCTCATGCCAGACGGATCGGTCCCCATCCAGGACTGCTAAAGAACTGGTACAACGATGAGCGTGAGAGTGGTGGCGTCATCATGGATCTAATGATCCATGACATCGATTATATGCGCAGTGTACTTGGAGAGGTGCTTACCGTATATGCTCAGCGAAGGACGCTTACTCATCTGGATTATGCTTGGGTAACCTTGAAATTCGAACAAGGGGCGATTGCCAATCTGGAAGGCATGTGGGGATATCCGGGTCCGTTCCAGACCGCAATGGAATTTGCAGGAGACCAGGGAGTCATTCGTGCGTATTCAGACGAAACCAATACCGTAATCATCCGTCAATCCGGATTGTCCACAGAACGTCAGTCCATGGAAGGCTCCGACGTTACCCGAAAGCATGAACCTCTCCTTCTACGTAAGAGCCCTGAGCTTCAATCCGCGTATGATCGGGAATTGTCTCATTTCATCGAATGCATACAGTCGGGATCTCAGCCCGATGTCACATTCCATGATGCTTGTATGGCCTTCAAGATAGCACGAGCTGCTATCGAATCTGCTCATACTGGAAAACTTGTAAACGTTATGGAATACGAAGAAAAGGGGGGATTCCCCGGATGAAACGATTGCGTATTGGTATGATCAGTTTCGCTCATTCTCATGCTTTTAGTTATTATAGGGAGCTAGCCAAGATTCCCCATGCAGAAGTGGTCGCGATTGCTGACGATAACCGGGAGCGGGTTAAGAGTCTGCTGGAACAAGCACATCTCTCGTATTACGAAAATTATCGCGACATGCTTCAGCTTCCAGATATCGACGCCGTAATTATCTGTTCGGAAAATGTCAATCATGCAAGCATGGTCATGGAAAGTGCCAGAGCCGGCAAGCATATACTATGTGAAAAACCGCTAGGTGTCAGTATGGATGAAATGAAGATTATGATCGAGCTCTGTTCGAAATATGGGGTAGAGTTGATGACGGCCTTCCCTTGTCGATATTTACCTGCTGTAATGGAGACGAAAAGAGCACTTGTACGAGGGGATATTGGACAAGTTGTTGCCGTGAAGGGCTATAATCGCGGAACAGCACCAACGGGCTGGTTTGTGGAACCTGGTTTATCCGGAGGCGGTGCTATTTTGGATCATACCGTCCATATCGCTGATCTACTTCGTTGGTTGTTTAACACTGAACCGTTAGCAGTCTATGCGGAACAAGGGCAGATACGTGGCGATCTGGAAGTGGAAGATTCGGGCATGGTGCATATCGAATTCGATCAAGGGATGATGGCCTTGATTGATACAAGTTGGTCGAGAAACAGGAGCTATCCATTCTGGGGAGATGTGAAGCTGGACATCATCGGTACAGAAGGCGTGATACATATGGATGCTTTTGCACAGACGAATGAGGTATACAGCGATCTGGAGGTCAAAAGTAGATGGAGCTATTGGGGAGAGCGTATGAATTACTACATGCTGGAGGATTTTGTGGATGCAATTAATGCTAAAAGAGTTGTTCCAGTGACCGGAGAAGATGGTCTGCGAGCCACTTCCATTGCCTTAGCTGCGTACGAATCCATCAAGAGTAAGGGCAAAGTGGTGCTACAGAGATAAAGAGATCCTAGACCTAAACTGCTGTATGCTTCCACTTAAGAAGTGTAGTGATAATCAAAAACAAAATCTATCTTAAGAAGTCGCGATTAGCGGCTTTTTTCTTATATAGGTACATGCACTTCTTAACAAAACAGCTAACGAGTAAGGTTAGGACGGGTTTCGCGAAAATACACCGGGTGAATGACTTATACATTGTTGTCCCAAGCTGAATAGACTACTGGATAAGCCGAAACAGAAAGAAGTGATCCGGTTGAGAATCGACTTGGGAAATGGAAAGAATAAACACCATAATTGTATTGGCATCGACCGTGTTCTGTATGACTCTACAGATATAGTTCACGACTATAACTTGCCGATTCCTTTGAAAAACAACTCTGTTGATATGGTGATGTGCTCTCACAGTTTGCAATATGTAGACGATCTGGTTCAGGTGATGCAGGACATCTACCGAATATGCAAACATCAAGCGATTATCTGTATTGTTGCACCTTATGCCCATGCCACTGTTCATATGGCCAATCCTCAATTCAAACAATTTTTCAATGAACATTCACCCAAATTTTGGACGAATTGTCCGGATGTGAATGTGCCCGTGGATGGTGAACTGCCGTTTGACCCCGACGGATTCTTGACTGAACGTCAGGTTTTTGAACCTTGTCCGGTCGATTTTCGTCTGCTCCGGATGGAGTTTTTTTATTTTCCTGCATACCAAGGCTTATACAATGAAGTGGAGCTGAGTCTGCTGAGGCAATCACAGCTTAACGTTGCTTATCAGATTATGTACCATCTGGTGGCGATCAAAGAGCCGGTGTCCGATCAAGAGTTCGCTGACATATCCAAAGCTGCTATTCTTGAAGAGCCAGATTATATTAAGAACCAGCGAACCATAGCCGGTGAGGGTGATGAAACAGATGATCAGCGGGAGCAGCCGTTCAACCTGGATCATTTGCGTTCTTTTTCTTATGAAAATACAGATGAACATGTAGTACCTATCAATCATTCATCAGAGCAAGAAGTTGGCCGGATTGAACAACAAATCCCCTCACCGACAAAATCCAGCAAGGGGAAGAGACGCTCAATTTCCATTACCAAAACAAGATCAGCTAAACGGAAATTGGATCGTAGAAAAAAGAAGAAGCGGAGAAATATGCGTATAAAGTGAGCTTACTCATCATCATCAGCAATAATTCTGACAGATACATTAATGGTGTAGATCGCTCCTTTTTCCGTAGTAACGACGATGGTAAAGGTAATCGTTCCCGTAAAGTTCGTATTCGGCTGCAGGCTGAATGAACCGTCTTCATTGAGTGATAACTTTCCGTTCTGCGGTGCTCTAATCACTCTTGCTCGAATGATTCGGCCGATATTCAGTGACTCCAGATTGGAGAATAGTGTGCGATTCTCTTCACTTCTCAGATTTAAGGTGAGGATTGGATCGCTCCCGACATCTGTTCCTGTATCCGTTCCTGCTAGCGAACCGCCTAGAAATGTTCCCGAACCCGGCAAGCTGGAGGAAGCTGTGACGTTTACCGTTACGTTATAGAGCACAATCGTCCCTTGAGAATCCCTATAACGGATAACAAATCGATCAGTTCCCACATAATCTCCGTTAGGTGTATAAACAAATGAACCATCTGCTCCAAGCGAAATAACGCCGTGATTAGGCCCAGTACCCAGAGCGTAAGAACTTCCCGCGCCAGGAGCTGCACTTCTTACAGGAACACCTGAAACCGTGTCAATCTGTGCATTAATCGTTAATGGGGCATTCGGAATGCCAGGTGCTCCTGGATTAACAGGTGTTATCGGTGTTACCGGGGGAACTGGCGAACCTGCATACACAACGACTGAAACGGTAGATGTTGAACTGCGGCCGAGATTGTCAGTAACAACCACGGTGAACGTTTCCGTTCCAGAGAAATTCAGGTTCGGTGTATAGGTGAACCCGCCAGATGGTGTAAGAGACACTGTACCGTTAGCTGGTGATGTCCCCAGTGCATAGACAAGTGGCAAATGATCTGGGCTCGTAGCCAAAACCTGGCCGGATACCGACTGACCTTGAATGGTTCCGATACCGATATCCGTAGTTACAGGTCCACCTCCGGTACCAGATAGGACAGTCACATTAACCGGAACAAGTGTCATCTGACCTGCGGTATTCATTGCAATAACCGTGAATGAATCATCCCCTACGTAACCCGGGTTCGGCGTATAGGTAAATGTGCCATCAGAGGCGACAACAGCCGTCCCATGACTCGGCGAAGCACCTAGTGAGTATGTCACCGCAAGACCCGAAGGATCAGTTACCGTTACAGTACTTGTTACACTCTGTCCGGATGTCGTAACCACATTGACTGGCGGTCCGACAGGTGTATCTCCAATGACTGTCACTGTAACAAGCGCGATATCGTTAAGTCCGTAAGCATCAGTGACGATGATCGGGAAAGAGTCTGTACCCAAAAATCCTGGATTAGGC
This sequence comes from Paenibacillus sp., assembly GCA_017512705.1. Taxonomy (GTDB): domain Bacteria; phylum Bacillota; class Bacilli; order Paenibacillales; family Paenibacillaceae; genus Paenibacillus. Next base: position 8,697 of record JAFWEX010000128.1, on the reverse strand, counting down.
GTATACGTGAACGTGCCATCCGAATTCACAATAGCCGTTCCATTCGTTGGAACAGGTACATACAAGGTATAAATTAATGCCGTGGTGTCCGGATCGATAGCTGTAACTCGACTTGAAACAACCGTGTTAATTGGCGTGATTACCGAGACATCCGAAGCAACCGGTGGAACGGCAACAACCAGAATTGTGACTGTCTCTGTCGTTGAAGCTCCGTTCGAATCTGTTGCAACAACAGAGAATGTATCCGTACCTACGAAGGCCAAATTAGGTTGATACGTAAACGTGCCATCTGGATTAACGGTTACCGTTCCGTTCACCGGAAGTAAACTTCCGAGCGCAGTCGTCACCGGAATTCCCTCAGGACTTGTTGCATTGAGTTGGCCGCTGATTGGTGCATCTGCATTGGTTGTAAATTGCGTACTGTTAATCACTGGCGGTAGAGCCGGGATCGAGATTCTAATAGTAGATACCGCACTTCCGCCATTGTTATCGAATACCCAGACCGTAAATGAATCCACACCAGCAAAGTTCGGATTAGGATTGTATATGAATGAACCATCCGGATTAAGATCAATCGTACCATTGGTTGGTAACGATCCGAGTACATACGAAAGTGTATCACCGCTTGGATGGGTGGCAATAATCTGACCATTCAGCGGTGTATTCAGCGTGCCGATCAGATCCTGATCCTGAGTCACTGGCAGCTGATTGATAACATTAACTAGAGCTGTAGCTATAGCCGTTCCACCAAAACTATCGCTGACGATCACAGTAAACGTATCTTGCCCCACATATCCTGGACTCGGGGTATACGTGAAGGTCCCGTCCGTGTTCACGATAACTGATCCATTAGCTGGCGGGGAATTCAAGTTAAATGTTAACGGATTACCAATCGGGCTTGTTGCTGTCACCGCGCCAGAAACCGGAACATCCTCCAATGTTGTCACGTTTGCACCCACAGTAACCGGTGGAGGATTATTTACAAGAATAGTTACTGCTCCAGTTCCGATACTACCTGCGGTGTCCGTAGCTTGCACGGTAAAGCTGTCTGTACCCACAAATCCTGGATTCGGGGTATAGGTGTAAGCCCCATCCGGGTTAACTGAAGCCGTACCATTCCCTGGAGGTGACAGTAAAGTTGTCGTTGCTGGATTACCTGCCGGATCGGAAGCAGAAACTTGGCCTGAAACTGGTGTCTCCGGATTGGTACTTACGGTTTGATCGGTGACAATAGGGACATTTGCAGCCACATTTACGGTGATGACAGCTGTGGATACACCACCCCTTGGATCTGTTACGGTCACCGTGAAGAAATCGGTACCGACGAATCCGGTGTTTGGTGTATACGTATAACTGCCTTCTGCATTGAGCACTACTGAGCCGTTAACAGGTGAAATTCCGAGCACATAGGTTAGTGGATCACCATCTGGATCGATTGCGATGACAGTACTGTTAATAGGAGTCGATTGGGTGGTGTTTAGTGTTTCATTTTGTGCTACTGGTGGCTGATTCACAACTTGAATGGTTACTGTAGATACCGCTGTACCGCCTCTTCCATCACTGACTAGTACGGTAAAGACATCCTGACCTCCAAAACCAGCTGCCGGTGTGTACGTGAATGTCCCGTCCGGATTCACCACTGCGATACCATTAGCAGGAGGAGAGAGCAGACTGAATGTGAGTGGGTCACCAGCAGGATCGATGGCGAGTACTTGCCCGAAAGCCAAGATGTTGATATTGGTGGTCAAGTCGATATCATTGGTGACTGGAGGATCATTGGTAACTGTAACAAGCACAGGCGCTGCGTCTGTGCCTCCGAGACTGTCGGTTGCTAGAACCGTAAATGAATCAGACCCAACATATCCGGAATTCGGGGTGTACGTAAACGTACCATCGGTATTAAGCACAACGGTTCCGTTAACCGGCAGGCTCAGCAAGGTGAATGAAACAGACAATCCTTCGGGATCAGTAGCCGTGACAGCTCCGCTTACAGGGGTGTTCTGCGGTGTAGTTACTGTTGTCCCCGTAGCCACTGGCGGTTCGTTGAATACATTAACGGATACAGTGGAGAGTGCGGTTCCTCCTTTACCATCATTGACAAGTACGGTAAAGCTATCCGGGCCGACATAACCGGGGTTAGGTGTGTACGTAAAGATACCGTCTGTATTAACAACAACTGACCCGTTTGCCGGAATCGAATTCAACGTGAATGTAAGCGAGTCGCCATCTGGGTCGGTAGCAGTCACTGCACCTGCTACAGGAATGTTAGCCGGTGTGCTGAGCTGAACATCCTGGGTCACTGGCGGCTGATCAATAATGTTTACTGTGACGACAGATGTTGCCGTACCACCGAGGCCATCACTCACGAGTACTCGGAATGTGTCAGTTCCTACAATGCCAGCATTTGGTGTATACGTGAACGAACCATCCGGATTCAGAGTAACTGTACCGAGGCTCGGTGCTGCTATAACGGTATACGTCAGCGGGTTACCATCTGGATCGGTAGCTGGAATCTGTCCACTGACTAGCGTGTTTTGCACAGTGTCAACATTGAGATTTTGAACAACTGGCGGCTGATTATCCACGTTAACCGAAACGGTGCTGGTCACCGGAATACCGCTTGTATTGGTGATGGTCACAACGAATGTATCTGTGCCTACGAATCCGGCATTTGGTGTGTACGTGAAGGCACCTGAGGTAGCATCTAGTACGACAGTTCCGTTAAGCGGTGGCGTAGTTAACGTATAGGTGAGCGTTTCACCTTGAGGATCCGTAGCCGAGATCTGTCCCGCAACAGGTACATTGGTATTGGTGTCCACCGTTATATCTGACGTTACTGGTGGAGAAGCAGGCACACCGATTTGCACGTTTGATGTCGCAGTGCCACCTTTACCATCACTGACCAATACGGAGAAATTGTCTACACCGAGAAATCCTGCATTCGGTGAATAGGTAAATGTTCCGGTTGCCGGATCAAGCACTAGCGTACCGTTGGCAGGTGGAACAGACACTGTATACGTTAGTGTATTTCCATCCGGATCGGTGGCGGGAATCTGTCCATTCAATGGTACATTAAAATTGGTGGACAATTGCAAATCTTGCGTAACTGGAGGCTGGTTGATGATATTGACAGCTACAGATCCAGCGGCCGTGCCGCCTTTTCCATCGCTAACCAGTACGGTAAACGAATCAAGACCTACAAATCCGGTTACTGGCGTATAAGTGAAACTTCCATCCGCATTGACTGTAGTTGTGCCGTTGCTTGGCGGGGATTGCAATGTAAATGTGAGCGGATCCCCATCAGGGTCTGTGGCCCCGACTTGCCCATTAACCGGAACATTCTGCAATGTGGAGAGCGTTTGGTTATTCACGACAGGCGGACGGTTGGTTACAGTAACCGTAACGACTGACACTGCTGTTCCACTGCGATCATCACTGACAAGTACAGAGAAGGTATCAGTTCCAACATATCCCGCAGCAGGCTGGTAGGAAAAGCTTCCGTCTGGATTCAGCGTAACGGTTCCATTCGTTGGCAGCGACAATAAACTGTAGGTAAGTGGGTCAGCATTTGGATCGGTCGCAATAATCTGACCTGTTACTGGTGTGTTTTGCAAGGTAGAGAGTGACTGGTTGCTGGTTATGGGAGGCTGATTGAGTACGTTCACAGTTACTGTTGCAATGTCATAAGCGCCTGATGGGTCTCTCACAATCACAGTAAAGGAATCTGTACCTACGAATCCTGTATTCGGAGTATAGGTGAACGTGCCGTCTGTGTTAACTACGGCAGTGCCGTTCGTTGGTGCGGAGTTTAGAACATAGGTCAATGGATCAGCATTCGGATCCGTGGCTACAATCTGTCCAGATACCGGAGTGTTGCCTGGTGTGGTCAACGTTTGATTTTGAGCAACGGGTGGCTGGTTGAGGACCTGGATCGTAATGTTACTCAGAGCGGTTCCACCACGCCCATCGCTGACCAATACAGTGAACGAATCTGTACCTATAAAGGCAGCATTTGGTGTGTAGGTGAAGGTGCCATCTGCGTTGACTACTACTGTGCCATTCGTTGATGCTGTATTTAAAGTAAAAGTTAACGGGTCACTATTGGGGTCCGTCGCAACAACTTGACCTGATACAGGTACGTTTTCAGGTGTAGTCAGATTGACGTTTTGGGTTGTTGGTGGCAAGTTCACTACAGTAATGGTGACAGTTGATACTACAGTTCCTCCGCTCGGATCACTGACGAGCACAGTGAATGCATCTACTCCGATAAAACTGTTGATTGGTGTATAAGTGAATGTACCATTTGAATTTAAAGTTGCAGTCCCATTGGTTGGTAGAGAATTCAAGGTATAAGTTAACGGGTCGTCATCTGAATCTACACCTATAACTTGACCAAATACAGCAATATTTTCAGGAGTCGTAAGATTCACATTTTGCGTTGTAGGCGGACGATTCACGACCTGAACAGTCACTGTGGAGATAGCCGTTCCTCCATTTGGGTCACTTACAATGACTGTAAAGGAATCTGTTCCGGCAAACCCCGGATTCGGTGTATAGGTGAGTGAACCATCCGGGTTCACCGTAACGGAACCATTCGCTGGTGGAGAATTCAGAGCATAGGTTAACGTGCTGCCATCTGGATCGGAAGCTGTGATCTGGCCGTTAACAACTGTGTTTTTATTAGTGGTCAGATTCAGATTCTGAGTAACCGGCGGACGATTAGAGATGGTAATGGCTACTGTAGATACAGTTGTTCCTCCCAAGCCATCACTAACCAGTACAGTGAAGGAATCTGGGCCGACATAACCTGGATTAGGAGAATAGGTAAACGAACCATCGGCATTTACAACAGCAGTTCCGCTGGTTGGAACGGAGTTCAGGGAATAAGTAAGTGGATCGCCGTCTGGATCGGTTCCTGTGACTTGATTCGATACAGGCACATTAACATTGGTAGTATACGAATAGTTCGGAACGCTTGGTGGACGGTTGTTAATCGTTACATTGTTACCATTAGATTGGGACATCCCCTGAAATGTTGGCCCGCCGGGAAGGCTCTGGAAGGTGTAAGTCAGATTGGCTATATTGGACTGTGTTGAACCGGAAGGACGAGAGACAATCTGCACTGAGTATACAATTGTCACTGTCTGACCTGGAGCAATTACACCCAAATTCAGTCCAGTAACTGGGCTTGCCCCTGGTTGCGGTACATTGTCCACGGACAGACTGTTGGGAACGAAGCTTCCCGAGTTGGGAAAACTGTCTTGTAAAAAGACGAGTGTAGCTGAGGCAGTACCTTGATTGGCCGCCGTAACGGTATAACGAATAGTCTCACCGACCAAAGCAGAAGTGACATTAGACGTTTTAGTAAAGACAAACAACGGAGCATTTACATCCACTTGCAATCCCAGACTGTTCACCAAATATTGATCCCCGGTTGACAAGAGTCTGATCACTGCAGAAGTTTGAGAATTAATAAGTTGAGGAGTGACATCCACATTCGTAATATCCCATCCTTGTCTGGCGCCAATGACTGCTGTTCCCGGGCTACTATTCAGGTTACCAAACGTTCCGTTGGTATTAAGCACACCCTGGTCATTGTTGATCTGGGATGCAAAAAAGTTGTTTACCGGATTGTTGGGACCCGATATAGGCACAAGTGTATTGACAGTAGGCCCAAAGAGGGCCTGGTCACCAACAATCTGAGGATCACCTTCGCAGGCACTCACCATCAGACGCCCCGTAACATTCCCTGTAATTGGTGTGGCAAAACCGCTGATGGAAGCTGTTGCAGCACCAATCGTAGCATTGACAATCTCCCCACCGACAAAAATACTCATATTTCTTGAGGGAAAGGAGGGATTAGAATAAGCGACGGCGAGAGTCCATCCGGCAAAGTTGGTGTTATTTTCAGTGGCCGCAACCGTACCCGGAATTTTTGCCGCTACATAAGTACCTGCTCCTGCTTGTTGGACAAGTGTTGTAACATTTGCAGAATTGACATAAAAATTGGCTATTGGTGCTGTGTTCACAGCAGTGGCTGGATCTGGAGCTACTGAAAACGTACCAGCTGGAGTCGTGAATGTAATCGGATTGGGGATGGCTCCGCTGACGTTCTGATTGCCGTAGTTGTAACTTCCCGCCCAGATCAGTTCAGCATACAAGACCGATGAACCAGAAGGTAAACTCAGAATAGCAGCAGAAGAATTTTTGGTATAATCTAGTGTCGTGCCTAGAGGGAAATTACCCGCTTGAGAAGATGTATTTAAAGTGATGAAGGCACCAATAGAACCTGCATTTCCCTGATTATTTTGGTTTGCTACTTTGTTTAGTCCCATGGTGTTACCTGTAAAAGTCATAGCTCCATTCATAGTTGTGTTATACCTCAAAATAAAAGCCAAAGATGAATTCACCTCCTAAGAAAATATCCATCGCGGAAGTGTATTCAAAGCTCAGATTGTACCATTACATTTTTTTGGGAAACGATTTGCGATGCCCAAATGATTGGTAGCTGATATGTTCGGAAGTATTAGCTAGAAGACTAGAAAAGGATATACAAGAAAAAACTTTTACAAACTTTTACAGTACGTTATAATACAATCATCTAGTGAATTACCCAGCAAAAAAAGCGAAATACTGCAATTACGGTTCGTAACATATTCATCTGCTTCTTACATCATCAATATCGGAGGTATGGTCATGGTCAAAAAGAAAGTTTTCAAAGCTCTCAGTGCAGTTTTAATCGTTTCAATGCTGGCTACTGGCGTGATAGTATCTATTCAAGGTAAAACAACGTTAGAAGTAGCAAAGTCGGCAGGGGACAAAAAGGTCGAAGTGATTAAAGCTATTCAGAGCGCCTGATGCGCAAGTGTATGGGGTTATACGACTCAAAAAGCGGTAGCTACTAAAGAAAAAACAAATAGAGCAATTCATGAACTTCAGCTCGGTTAACCCAGCTGAGTTTTTTTTGTTTCTAAGCATTGGAAAATACAATGATACAACATCCAAGGATTCATTTGCTCTTGAACGATAGACGCTAGATATACGGGTAAGAAAGAAAATTGGAATGTCCCTGTTCATCCTTTAAGCCGAAATCATAGCAAATGCTTTTATGCAGGTAGCTAGCTTAGCCGCAACCTTTCAAGGGAGAGAGCGTTAATAGTATGTAGGCATATAATCAGACAACTAGAAAAAGGCGAGGACGGGGTAGAATGAATAGATTCATATCAAGTGTAATTTTATCTATTGCTGTTGGATCTAGCCTGACTGGACACGCACCAGTAGTGCAGGCGGAACAGACAGCAATAGTGCAAGCACCGACGGAGGTAAGTTTTCAAGACGAGCAGCTGAAGAAAGCAATCCAAAAGTTATTAAATAAAAATGATAACGAAGTGATACTACAAAAGGATCTGGAAGGATTAGAATCAGTTAACCTATACGGAAAAGAAATTAAGAGCCTTGATGGCTTGCAATATGCTTCGAATCTAAAGTATGTGAGCTTAAATAATAATAAAATCGAGGATCTTTCGCCTCTGAGCACATTAACGAAGCTTAAAGGCATCAATCTTAACTATAATCAAATCACCTCAATCGAAGATTTATCTTCTTTGACAGCGTTAGAGGAATTGCAACTTTCGGGGAATCAAATTGTTTCAATTGAAGTGGTGAAGCAGTTACCGCTACTGAGATTTTTGGAGGTAAATGATAATAAAATCACCAATATTTCAGCGTTGTCATCAGCAAAGCATTTAGAAGTGCTGGAACTCAGCAACAACCGAATCACAGAGGTCAACTCTATCGTCAAATTACCTAAATTGATCTATCTGAACATTGCTAACACTAAGATCTCTGACTTAAGCTTGTTGAAACCACTTTCGAATAACCTTCGCGCCCTTAATGTTAGTGGGAATCAAATTACAGATCTTCGTGATTTAGAAGGAATGACGAAACTCACAGCCTTGTACGCGGAAAATAATTATATCAAGGATATAACTCCCCTGAAGAAGATGAAAAATCTATCATCGTTAAATCTTCGTTCCAATTTGATATATGATCTTGAACCGTTAAGATCTCTGACAGTGATTAATAACTTGTATTTGGATAATAATCGAATTTGGAATATTGATGCTCTGAAAAACCATAAATTCGATACCCATTATGACACAGGTGCATTACGATATGGACTTACTTTAAAAGGAAATTATTTGGATTTGCGGTCTACAACCAAATCGTATCAGTTGCTCCAGAAGCTTGCCGGAGATGGACATCCACTTAATCAATCCAAAGCTCAACGTTTGGTGATAGGAAGCACTACCGCCTATGTAGGGGAGAGCAGCTATAAGATGGATACAGCCCCGTTCTTTCATAACAGTCGCACCTACGTACCCGTCCGTTTTGTGGCCGAGCGCCTCGGAGCAAAAGTAACTTGGGACAAGGGTAAGCAAGAAGTGATGATTACGAAAGAGAATACAACGATCCGTTGGGGAGTAAATCAGAAAAAGGCCATTGTGAATGGAAAAGCCGTCATGTTTGACACTTCACCATTGTTGAAGCATCAAAGAACGTTCGTGCCTGTTCGGTTTGTGTCAGAACTGCTTGCGACCGACGTCGAATATGTGCCGAGTTCCAGATCGGTGCTTATCTTTGAGAAAAAATAAACCTTCTGTTTTAATAAAATACCGTTTCCCAACAGACTTTTGG
>JAFWEX010000127.1 GCA_017512705.1 Paenibacillus sp. | reverse complement strand
TTTAATAAAATTCGAAATGGACATCAGGTTAGATATAGAAAAAGGTTATCCTATCTTTAATTCGGAGTTATGCAGATCTCAATGACGAATATAGGAGCTTTAGAATTCAAATCCTATATGTGATTGGGATTTTTTGATTTTCCTTTAAGGATTCAGGAAGAAAACTATGAAAGTTGGAGGCTGGCTTTAAGATGGACAACTGGTTCAAGCTCAAAGAAAGAGGCACCACCGTATCAACCGAAATTATTGCAGGTATTACTACATTTTTCACGATGGTATACATTGTAATTGTGAATCCTGGTATTCTCAGTGGCACAGGAATGAGCTTTAACGGGGTGTTTATTGCCACCATTCTGGCCAGTATCGTCGCAACACTAATTATGGGACTGTGGTCGAACTACCCGATTGTCATTGCACCGGGTATGGGATTAAATGCGTTTTTCGCTTTTAGTGTCGTTCAGGGATATGGGGTAACCTGGCAGACGGCATTGGGGGCTGTATTTATTGCCGGTATCTTGTTTATCATTCTTTCTCTCACTTCATTTCGTTACATGTTGCTTGATGCGATTCCTGCAAGTCTCAAACATGCAATCACAGCTGGGATTGGTTTGTTTATTACGACAGTAGGGTTGCAGAACGCAGGAATTATTGCAGATTCCGAATCGAATCTGATTACGCTCGGAGATCTGTCACAGCCTATGACTTACCTCACGATTATCGGATTAATTATTACGGTTACACTTATGGCCTACAATGTGAAAGGGTATTTGTTCATTGGTATGGTGATCACTGCAATCATTGCCTGGTTCATGGGACTATTTCAAATGCCAGCATCGATCGTAGCTATGCCGTCAGGACTTGGTGAAACGGCGTTCCAGATGGATTTGGCGAGTGTCTTCTCCAATGGACTGTACACCATTATTTTCACATTTTTATTAATTACACTATTTGATACAACAGGCACCATGCTTGGAGTAGCCGAGCAAGCGGGGCTATTGAAAGATGGGAAATTCCCTCGTTCCCGCGGTGCACTCTTGGCAGATGCTGTCGGTACTACGACTGGTGCAATGCTTGGTACAAGCCCAACTTCGGCTTATATTGAGTCCAGTACGGGTGTTGCAGCAGGGGGGAGAACAGGATTGACGGCGGTAACGGTAAGTATACTGCTCGCAGTAACGTTGTTTTTCAGTCCTATCGTGAGTGTGATCTCAAGTATCCCGGCTATTACATCTCCGGCTTTGATTATTGTAGGTTTCTTCATGATTAGTGTCATCGGCAAGATGAACTGGAGCGATCTTGAGGAGGCATTCCCGGCGTTCCTGATTATTATTCTAATGCCGCTGACGCACAGTATTGCAACAGGAATCGGAATTGGTTTTATCTTCTACCCGGTGCTGAAGCTGCTTCGCGGTAAAGGAAAAGATGTTCATCCGATATTTTATATTTTTGCGATACTGTTCTTCATTCAACTTGTGTTCCTTGACCACTAAGCGATGAGCTGGAATAGCTGAAATATTGGCAAAGAGAACTGCTTCTTGAGAAGCAGTTCTCTTTTTTAATGTGTTTTAATAATTAAATGAAAGATAATGCACATACGAGCAATATCAATATAGAACTCTATCTAAATAAACAGATAGATAGAATATCCTCAATGTAGAAGAGAGTTAAAAGATGATTCAACAGAGACAGATGAATTTTTATGGAATATTATGGATTACATGTCATTCGTTCAACCTTTTCTAAATCATTTTTTATTAAATATATATCTTCCCTTCACATTGAAAGATATAATGATTTTTGAACAAGTAAAACTAGCGTTTTTCCAAAAAATGAGTGCATTCGGAGGTAAAGATCGCATGAATATTCAGTTTGGCTCTCCAGCCACCTATTGGGTTGAAGCACTGCCTATCGGCAACGGCAAGTTGGGCGGAATGGTCTTTGGCGGTATTGAAAAAGAACGGATTGCATTAAATGAAGATACGTTATGGTCTGGTTATGCCCAGGATTGGAACAATCCAGAAGCACGAGAAGTATTGCCCGAAATCAGGGAACTAATCGCTCGTAAACAATATGTAGAGGCAGATCTGCTCAGTAAAAAAATGATGGGTCCGTTCACACAATCTTATCTGCCGTTTGGTGATCTGGAGCTTGTGATGGAGCATGGGCAGTCATATGAACGCAAGTCTTATCGGCGTAAGCTCGATTTGTCCACTGGTATTGTAAGCGTTTCCTATGCGGTTGGTGGTGTGCGTTATGATCGAGAGATGTTTGCTTCCCACCCGGATCAAGCTATCGTCATTCGTTTGACTTCTAGCAAGGAGGGAAGATTGAACTTTCGCACTCAACTGAGTAGTCCGTTGAGACACGACACCGTAGCTGCGAATGATCAATACGAACTTTTCGGAACGGCTCCTGAGTATGTATCGCCCAATTATCATGATGTTGAAGTACCAGTCCGGTACGGAGACGCCGCATCTAATCGTGGAATGTCTTTCCATGGCAGACTGGCAGTATCTCATACGGGAGGTACGCTGCATACAGGCAGCAGTGGACTGCAAATTATCGGTGCAACGGAAGCGGTCATTTATTTTACGGGAGCTACAAGCTATGTTTCAACGCCGCAAGCCAGCGATACGATCATCTCGCCTGAAGACAAAACTGCGGACGTCATTCAACAGATCACAGCACACAAGTATACAGACTTGCGCCAACGTCATGTGCAAGATCATCAGGCGTTATTCAATCGTGTGCAGTTGCATCTCGGCGACAGTATTGCTCCTCAGGACATACCTACGGATGAGCGCATCGAGAAGTACGGAAGCAGTGATCCAGGTCTGGTCGAGCTTTTGTTCAACTACGGCCGTTATTTGATGATCGCCAGCTCCAGACCTGGCTCACTGCCAGCCAACTTACAGGGCATTTGGAACCAGGAGACACGCGCACCATGGAGTAGCAATTATACATTGAATATTAATGCTGAGATGAATTATTGGCCTGCAGAGACATGTAATATGGCTGAATTACACGAACCATTGCTTGATTTTATTGGCAAACTTGCAGAGAACGGGCGGAAAACAGCTGAAGTGAACTATGGCGCTCGAGGTTGGGTAGCTCATCATAATGCGGATATCTGGGGACAAACAGCTCCAGTTGGCGACTATGGTGCTGGTGATCCGGTATGGGCACTGTGGATGATGGGTGGTGTATGGCTGACGCAGCATCTGTGGGAGCACTACGCTTTCTCAGAGAACAAAGCGTTTTTGCAAGAAACAGGTTATCCGCTGATGAAGGAGGCCGCTTTGTTCTGTCTGGACTGGCTCATTGAGAATAAAGAGGGTTATTTGATCACTTCACCATCCACATCACCTGAGATGAAATTTGTGGTGAACGGTGAACATGCGGCAGTCAGTGAGGCGACTACGATGGATCTCTCACTCATTGCCGAGCTATTTGATAACTGTATTCAAGCAACAGAAGTGTTGCAGACGGATGCCGAATTCGCAGGGCTTCTTCGAGCGAAGAAAGAACAGCTCCTGCCTCTGCAGATTGACTCAAAAGGACGTCTTCAGGAATGGAGCGAGGATTTCACAGAGGAAGACCCGCAGCACCGCCATGTATCTCACCTTGTTGGTGTATTCCCGGGACGACTAATAACCCCAAAAAAATCGCCTGATCTGATGAAGGCTGCCCGCACGTCACTGGAGATTCGCGGCGATGGGGGCACAGGCTGGAGTCTTGGCTGGAAAATTGGTTTATGGGCTCGATTTGGAGAGGGTAATCGTGCAGAGCAGCTCATCTCTAATCTGCTAACCCTCGTCAAAGCCTCTGAGCCCGGCAAACATGAGCAAGGCGGCGTATATGCCAACCTGTTTGATGCGCATCCACCGTTCCAGATCGATGGGAACTTTGCAGCAACTGCGGGGATCGCCGAGATGTTGCTGCAATCTCATCAGGGATATCTGGAGTTCCTTCCAGCATTACCTGAACGTTGGTCTACAGGTTCGGTTAAAGGGCTCCGAGCAAGAGGCGGTTTCGAAGTCAGCCTGCGCTGGGAGAACGGCAAATTGATTGAAGCAGAAATTGTCTCACATACAGGCAAGACATGTTATTTGCAGTCTGAACCCGGCTTGAAGGTGTATCAAGGAGATACGGTTGTGCATACGACTCCGGAAAAAGACGATCAAGTTAGCCTGTCCACACAAAAAGGACAAACGTATACCCTTCAATTTGAATAGACTGGATAAATACCTTATATCACCGCTGATCTTTATGGATCAGCGGTTTTCTTTTTAGATGTGGAGCAGATAAGTGTTGTGTTGAAAACGATTTTATGGTATTTTGATTTTACAATAAAAACGTTTTAATAGTAAAGGAATCTGATCAATGGGAAAAATCACAATCAAAGATGTAGCAAGAGAAGCCGGTGTTTCGATCTCTACCGTTTCAAACGCCTTAAACGGTGTCGATGTCCTGAATCCAGAAACGAAGTCTCATGTGCTCAAGGTGGCTCAGCGTTTGAATTACATTCCGAATCTGAATGGCAAACTGTTGAAATCAGGTCAGACGAAAATGCTTGGTTTTTTCACTACGAGTGTGTCAGGCCCTTATTTCTACAAGCTGGTCGAAGCCATGTCGCGTGAATGTGATCGTCTAGGTTATGGGCTGAATGTGTTTGTGACAAAAGATAAACATGTCATTATGAGCAATATTCTCGGTAGACGAGTGGATGGGGTGATCATCTATGAAGAGCTCCGAATTGATGAACAGGATATTCTATCGATGAAAAAAGACAAGATTAAAGCAGTCTTCCTGGACCGAATCTATGAGAGCGAAGGGATGGGAAGTATCATCTTTGACTCTTATGTAGCGAGCTATGAAGCAACGAAATATCTGATTGGGCTTGGTCATCAAAAGATTGCCTATATATCCGGCGTAGATGAGATGTTTGACAGCGTACAGCGTAGAGAAGGCTATCTGGCCGCCCTGCGTGAATACGAGCTTCCAATGGATGAAGACTACATCATTCAGGGATATTTCGAGGAAGAGGCTACCTACAGCGCAATCAAATCATTCATTCATCTGCATCCAGGCAAGCTCCCTGATGCTTTTCTAGCTGGTAATGACCTGAGTGCAATAGGATGTATTCAAGCGCTGAAATCCCACGGGTATGAGGTGCCAAGTGACATTAGTGTGGTCGGATTTGACGATATTGATATCGCAGCATATTATTCTCCACCACTAACAACAGTACGTAATCAGATCGCAAGACAAGGTATTTTAGCGGTGACACAATTAGTCAATATGATTAAGGGAGAGGAACAGGGATCAGCGCATAAGCTGGCAGGAGAACTTGTCGTGCGTGGTTCAAGTCATGTGAGAATCAACCGGAGAGAGGCCCGCACATAATGAATGAAGGACACTACTCCTCGGTTTATTTTTAATTCAGAGACAAGAGAAGGGAGTTTTCGGTCCGAAATAAAAACGTTTTTATGATTTGAACCTAATCAGAGAGGAGCAACGCAATATGAGTCAGCTCACGACCAGTGCATCCCGTCAACAGAAGCCTCCTAAGCCCGGCAGCAAAAAGTCATTCAAACTTCGTTTCAGAACGTTTTGGCTTGATTTCGCCAGACAGTGGGAGATTCAGTCAATGGTTCTGCCTGGGATCCTGTTCATGATTGTTTTCTGTTACATACCGATCTACGGATTAACGATTGCGTTCAAAAATTACACAGTCATTGATACCTTGTCTAGTGCCCCTTGGGTGGGACTGGATAACTTCAGAATCATCATGTCAGATAAATACTTCTGGGATGCTGTGGTGAATACACTGGGCATCAGCTTTTTGAAACTAGGGATTGGCTTTGTTATTCCGATTATTCTAGCGATCATGATCTATGAGTTAAACAGCGGACGATTCAAGAGATTTGTGCAAACGGTTTCATACTTGCCTCACTTTCTCTCTTGGATTGTATTAGGTGGGATGCTGATCACCTGGTTCTCCACAACCGGATTGTTCAATGAATTGCTCCTTGGGCTGGGGATCATTTCACAGCCACAAAATATTTTACTGGATGCAGGGAAGTACTGGTGGATCGCAACGTTATCCGATATCTGGAAAGAAGCCGGCTGGGGAACGATCTTGTACCTCGCCATCATGTCAAAGATCGATCCTACGTATTACGAGGCCGCTAAAATCGATGGAGCCAGCCGGATACGTCAGATATGGAACATAACCTTACCGAATATGAAATCCATCATCAGCCTGAATCTAATCCTGACCGTTAGCGGACTGCTCGGTTCCAATCTCGACCAGACACTTGTACTGATGAACTCGCAGAACCGTGAAAAGGCTGAAGTCATTAATTCCTATGTCTATCGTATGGGGATGTCACAAGGTGACTTTTCGTATGCTACAGCGGTAGGTCTGGGTGTTTCTATCGTCTCTGTAATCCTGCTCGTCACAGCAAACAAAATCACGAGCAAACTGAATGACAACCAATCTGTGCTGTAGAAGGAGGTCTCTCTTGTGAATGGAAAGGTAGCCAAAGAAGATATGGACAGCCGGATCTTTGATACCGTCAATATGATTTTGTTGCTGATCTGTACCATCGTCATTGTTGTGCCGCTCTGGAATGTAATCATCTCCTCCTTTAGCTCAGGCAAAGCACTTGCAGAAGGCGGATTTATCTTCTGGTCACCGGAGTTCTCACTAGAAAACTATCGGGCCGTATTCAATGATTCAAGCATCTGGCAGGCATTCTTCATCTCTGTCTCCAAAACGACGATTGGTGTCGTAACACACGTATTCTTCTGTGCTATGGTCGGATATGGTTTGAGTAAAAAGTACTTGAAAGGCCGTAAGTTGTACGTAGCTATGGGCGTTATTACGATGTTTTTCTCCGGGGGAATGATTCCAACCTATCTCCTTATCAAGTCACTAGGCCTTCTGAACAGCTTTTGGGTGTATATTATTCCCGCTTTGTTCAGCTTTTTCGATGTCGTTATCCTGATGAATTTCTTTCGAAATGTACCAGATTCGCTGGAAGAGTCGGCCAAGATGGATGGGGCTGGGGACTGGCATATTTTTCTCAAAATTTTTATTCCGCTGTCTATGCCAGCGATGGCAACGATCGCTTTGTTTAACGGGGTAGGACAGTGGAACGACTTTATGACAACCAAGCTGTATATTACAGACCAGTCGCTATATCCATTACAGATGATGTTGTATGAGATTATCGTTCAATCCCAAACACAGTCCATGCAAAATATTGGCGGTTCTGTTGTGATCGAAACGACAACCAAAGGCGTGCAACTTGCCACTATTGTGATTACGACTTTGCCAATTGTGCTGATCTATCCTTTGCTGCAACGTTATTTCATTTCAGGAATGATGCTTGGGGCCGTTAAGGAATAACCTGATGCTTTTTGAAATCACCCATTTTCACCCCATGACAAGGAGGAGATTACATGTTTAATGTTCGCAGGCTGTTAGGCAAAAAAGGAGTTAAAGGATGTGCAGCATTACTGTGTGCTGTATTAATGGTTACGGGATGCAGTGGAGGTTCAGACGGTTCAGGGGAAGGAAACTGGGTTTCTATTGAGAACCGCTATACCGTTGATCCGGAGAAACCCGCATGGCAGCTAGATCAGAAAGAAGAAGTGACCGATCTGACCTGGTATGTTAATGCAGATTGGTGGAATACCGATTTTGGCAAAGACGTCGTCACGAAAAAGATTAAGGAAGATCTATATATTAACATCAAATTCATCACAGGAGATGATACCAAATTAAATACGTTTTTCGCCGGTGGAGATATGCCTGACATGCTGACAGTGTTTGATTCTAATTCGCCAGTTGTGAACAAGGCGTCTACCTGGGCAATGCCTCTGAATGATTTGGCTGAAAAGTATGATCCCTACTTTAACAAGGTTGCTGCTGCCGACACAATGAAATGGTTCCAACAGGCCGATGGTAAAACCTATGGTTATCCTAATTATTCGAACACGCAAGACGATTATGATAGCGGTAACATTCCAGCCAAAACAGCTTTTATCATCCGTAAGGATGTGTATGAAACATTGGGTAGCCCGGACGTGGGAACTCCGGAGCAATTCCAAAGTGTGATGAAGCAGATCAAAGAAAAATTCCCGTCGCTCATTCCGTTTGGCTTCAACGCCATCGGTGAGGGCACAGGTTCACTTGGGGATGCATTACAGGATTTCATTGGCGTTCCACTCGAAACGGAAAACGGTGAATTCTATGATCGTAATCTGGATGAAGATTATCTGACTTGGTTGAAGACGTTAAACGCTGTGTACAGGGATGGCAACATTAGTGATGACAGTTTTGCCGATGACGGTACAGCTTTTGAGGAAAAAGTGAAATCAGGTAAATATGCTACATTGCTGCTGGACGGTACTCCACAACAGGGCGGTAACCTTCAAATTTTCATGAGTGACAATGAAGGCAAAGAGTACATGGCCATTGATGGGCCGCAGAGTACGAAAGGGAATGCACCAACGCTGAATCAGTCCGGCATTACAGCTGGATGATTAATTTTATTTCCAAAGATGCTGAAGACCCGGCCAAAGCGATGCAGCTATTCACCTATTTGCTCAGCGAAGAAGGGCAGATCCTGATGAACTACGGTATTGAAGGAGAGACGTTTAAGAAAAAAGCTGACGGTACCGTGGAATTGCTTCCTGAGGTAAAAGACATGCAATTGCATAACGCGGATCAATTCAAGAAGGATTATCGTCTAGGCGAGTTTATGTTCTTCGGTCATGACCGTCATAAAGCGCTGAGTGCGGATGCCTTCCCGGAATCCATCAAACAGATGCAGGAATGGGGCAAAGGCAAGCTGACACCTCATTTTATACTCGAAAATGTGAATCCGAACTTGGGCACACCGGAAGCTCGTGCGTTGTCCGCGATTAATACGAAATGGAACTCAACCCTGGTGAGCATGTTACGTTCGAAGGATGATGCTTCTTTTGATAACGCTCTTGCATCATATCGATCATTCTTAGAAGAAAACCGCTGGTCTGACATTGTAAAGATCCGTAGTGAGAAAATGAAGCAGAACAAAGAGAAGCTAGGCATTGAATAAATAGGAGGCTCGCGATGACAACCTTTACTATATTTAAAACAACGGGAGAGAATGAATTATTCCAGTCCATAAGTCTGGATCAATGCCGTCCAATCTCATCTACGAATACAGACTCTTTAACCGTGAAAGTGCGATTGGATGATCGCCAAAAGTACCAGGAGATGGACGGGTTTGGAGCATCGTTTACAGATGCTTCAGCCTATCTCATGCATCAGAAATTAACAGAGGAACAGCGAACGGAAGCGATGACACGGCTATTTCATCCTACAGAAGGCATTGGCTTGTCAGTGATTCGCAACCCGATGGGAGCTTCTGATTACGCCCGTACGGTATACAGTTACAATGATCTGCCTGACGATCTTACAGATCCGGAACTAGCCAAATTTAGCATTGCGTATGATGAAACTGATATCATTCCGTTAACTCAGCAGGCACTTGAACTCAATCCCGAGTTGAAACTGTTCGCTTCCCCGTGGAGTGCACCTGGTTGGATGAAAACCAGCGGCTCCATGATGACTGGTGAGTTAAAGCCTGAATGGTATTCGGTATATGCTCATTATTTTGTAAAATATATTCAGTCATACGCAGCACATGGTCTACCGATCTATGCGATTACACCGCAGAATGAGGCTTTGTACGAACCTACGCATTATCCCAGCATGTTGATGCCAGCTGAGGCACAAGCTGATTTTATCCTGCATCATCTCAAGCCAGCATTCGTGCGTAACAACGTGTTCACGAAAATTCTCTGTTATGACCATAACTGGGATCGTCCAGATTATCCACTAACGGTGCTAGAGAAAGCTGGTGACGCAGTAGATGGAGTAGCCTGGCATTGGTATGGAGGAGATGCGTCAGCGCAATCGAGCGTATACGAGGCTTTTGCTGGAAAAGAAGTTCATTTCACTGAAGGTTCCGGAGGAGAGTGGATTCCACCCTTTGAACAGGCATTCTCCAATGTCATCCGAACCGGGATTCAGATCCTGCGTAACTATAGTAAGTCGATGATTCTGTGGAATATGGCGCTGGATGAACACAATGGCCCTACTGTGCCCGGATTTGGTCGCAGCACCTGTCGCGGTATTGTACAGATTAATCAGGAGACGGGAGAACTCATCTATACGCTGGATTATTACGCGCTGGCCCATTTCAGTGCAGTAATCCGTCCAAGAGCAGTTCAGATTCAATCGGTCTCTAGCGATACTTCCGTATACACGGTAGCCTTTCGCAACACGGATGGAAGCACAGCACTTGTGCTGTTCAATGATGGGCAGGAAGCCAGACCGATCCAGATCGAGATGCGAGGTCAAGAGTTGCTATGTGTACACATGGAGTCGAAATGCGCCATGTCCATCATCATACGAAATGACTAATAATATCTTCCATGAAGATCGCCAAATCTGGCGATCTTTTATCTTTTTTATGACGCTTGGAAGGGGATTTCATGGATAAAGTCCGAATAAATTAGAAGACGGAATGCACACGCCTATGAAAACCTGGAATGATGGCTCATAGATCAAAACTAACGTTGGAGGATATTCATGTATAAATTGATGATTGTAGAGGACGAACTGCTGATGCGCGTTGGCATTCGTTCCATGCTGAACTGGGAAGAG
This sequence comes from Paenibacillus sp., assembly GCA_017512705.1. Classification (GTDB taxonomy): domain Bacteria; phylum Bacillota; class Bacilli; order Paenibacillales; family Paenibacillaceae; genus Paenibacillus. Next base: position 679 of record JAFWEX010000127.1, on the reverse strand, counting down.
TACGGCTTTTATGTGTCGGGTGAGGCCTGTAACGGAAAAGAAGCATTAGAGATTGCTTTAGAAAAAGTTCCAGATCTGATTATTACGGACATTCGGATGCCGGTCATGGACGGTTTACAATTAATCAAAGAAGCCTCACAGTCGTTAAAGTACTGTAAATACGTCATACTGAGTAATTTTGATGAACTGCAATATGTGAAAAAAGCTCTAAAGCTCGGGGCTACGGATTACCTGATTAAAAGTGAAATCAATGAGCAATCACTCATCCAGCTACTGACGAGTGTTCGGGAGAAGCTTCAAAGTGAACAGAATCTACATCGTGATTCACCTTATGTAAATTCGGATTATTCCAAGAGCATCCGTTACCTCAAGGACAGCTTTTTCCAAGATATTGTAAGCGGATTCACTGATGAGAAAGAATTGAATACCAAAGCGGCAGAATTACAATTTCGTATTCGATCCGATCGTCTGGTGGCTATCAAATTCATCGTTAATCATTATGAACAGCTCAAGCGAAAATACATTGAGAAAGGAGAAAAGTTGCTCCGCTTCTCGATCCTTAACATTATGGAAGAAGTCATTCCATCCCGCTGGGCAAAGGAAATCTTTGTGGAGAGCTCGTCTGAGTACTGGGTGGTTGTCAACCTAAATTCGGATTTGGATTCGGATGTATATGCTG
>JAFWEX010000126.1 GCA_017512705.1 Paenibacillus sp. | reverse complement strand
TGGCTTCAACATAGGCATTCCATTTCATCCCATGAAATGATCAATCCACATCAAACGTCTGCTCGACTAAATGCATCCCTCAACGTATCACTCATCAGATACCATGCATCTTCAGCCATCTGAATATCGCCATGATGTGTAAAACCGTGAACAGCGCCCTCGTACTCTTTATGAGTTACCTTTACACCGCCTGCTTCCAGCTTCGCTGCATAGTTACGTGCTTCTTGGGCAAGAGAATCTCTCTCTGCGGTTATAATCAGAGCTTCAGGCAGATGGGAAAACGACTCTGCGAGTACAGGAGAAGCTAGTGGGTTAACGGCATCCTCCGCTTTCGTTAGATACATAGCATTAAACGTCCTTGCAACATCTGCTGGAATGGCTTCCGGAAAATCAGGCTTCTCTGCCGGATCTGTAGCCAGATCCAGTACAGCATAATCAATGATCTGAAGTAAGATCGGGAACTCATCTCCACGCTCACGATTGAGCAAACATACAGCTGCAGCCAAATTGCCTCCTGCACTATGACCACCAATAGCAAGTAAAGATGCATTTGCTGAGATCTGATCTGCATTAGCATGCACCCATTTCACCACGTCGAAACACTCCAAGACGGCCGTTGGGAATTTATGTTCCGGGGCTAGCTTGTAATCGATATTAACGACGATACATCCAGCACGACCTGCAATTAAACGACACCAGGAGTCGTCTCCATCGGCTTGTCCTAATACAAATCCTCCGCCATGCATGTTAAAGAAAATGGGAAATGTTGAACGTTCTGCGTTTTCCTGACCAGGCGTGTAGATCAGCACCCGTGTTTCTCCAGCGGAAGTAGGAATCATGTATTCCTTAACTGTTACATCATATGTATGACTTGGTTGAAGGCTCTGATCATTTCCCGAGCTATGCTGGCGCATCTGTTGAACCATGGCAATCTGCTGCTGTAGATCCATTCCATTCACTCCTTCGTCTTTGTTCTACACCTTGGAACCTGAGGTTACTCAAAAGGCTTCTTTTACCCTATTCGACTAGTGTCTCCTGAATCCTTTTCGGTAGCTTCTGCACCACCAGGTCATAAGAGTGATCAATCATGGCGTAAAGGTCCTCGTTGGTTAAGGAGTCATCCAGCATCACGGTATTCCAATGCTTCTTGTTCATATGGTAACCTGGCTTGACAGCCTCATGCTGCTCTCTCAGATTCTCCGCAATGATTGGATCACACTTTAGATTCAAACGCCTGTTCTCCCCATTTCCTTCAAACAAAAGGGCAAACATTTTGTCCGCCACCTTAATCACGGTCGTCTCTGGTCCGAATGGATATTCCTTAACCGCTCCCTTTTTAGCAAGGCAATAATTCATCACCGTTTCCATCTCACTACTTCCCCCTTTAAAATTGAATCATATATCTTCCATTTTAATCGAATGTATGTTTGCCTGTAAATGCGACTTATTTATCTATAAAAAAAAGCCTCCCCCGTATATCCATTGGAGAAGGCTTGCAGTATTGGGGTTTATCGGTTGTTTAATTAAAAATTTGTTTTGCTGTGATCCGTTTTACGTGCAGTACCCGATGACTGCTTACCTCTAGCTTGAGGCCGATCACTTCGTGAGAAACGTGAACCACTCGTCGAACGCTCTTCCGAATCACCTCGGGATGCCGTTTTATCCCGTTTAGCAAACCATTCGGACTTGGGCTTGCGTGCTGGATTGGATTTGGATTTGGCAGGTTTATTTGCAGCCGTGCGATTAAATCCAGATGAACTGTCGGAAGTTCTGGATGTCGGTTTCGTCCGTTTCTTTTGGCTCGTTTGATTCATTGGAGTGTATACAGGAGCATGAGTCATCGGATACGGATGATCCTTGACCTCTGGAATGGATTTCTTGATGACTTTCTCGATATCTTTCAGGAACGGAAGCTCATCTTTCTCACAGAATGAGATTGCCATTCCACTTTTCCCGGCCCGGCCTGTCCGTCCAATACGGTGAACGTAAGTCTCTGGAATGTTTGGCAGATTGAAGTTAATGACATGCGTCAATTCCTCCACATCAATACCTCTAGCCGCAATGTCGGTAGCAACCAGAACACGAGTAGCACCGCTTTTAAAATTGTTCAGCGCCCGCTGACGTTCGTTCTGCGATTTGTTGCCATGAATGGCCTGAGCCGTCACATTGATTTTGGCCAAGTCTCGCGTAACCCGGTCTGCTCCGCGTTTTGTACGAGTGAACACCAATGCAGTAGCAATGGACGTATCCTGCAAAATGTGATTCAACATACTCTGTTTCTTGCCTTGCTCCAACAAATATACAGATTGTTTAATACGGTCTACCGTTGAAGATACCGGCGTAATCTCCACTTTAACCGGGTTCACTAACAACGTTTGCACCATCTTCACAATCTCTGGTGGCATCGTTGCTGAGAAGAACAATGTCTGTTTTTTGTTTGGCATCTTAGCAATGATCCGTTTCACATCGTGGATAAATCCCATATCTAGCATACGGTCCGCTTCATCAAGAACAAGAATCTCTACGAGGCTCAGATCGATCTGCTTCTGATTCACTAGATCCATTAACCGCCCAGGCGTAGCGATGATAATATCTGCTCCTTGTTGCAACGCACGCTCCTGCACTCGTTGAGATACGCCGCCCACAATTGCGACAGAGCGAATATCGGTGTATCTGCTATACATTTTAATATTGTCGGATATTTGAATGGCGAGCTCCCGAGTAGGGGACAAAATAAGTGAGCGAATCGCACGGACGGACTTGCCCTTTGGATATGATGAAGTCCCTTGTTTATGTCGGCCCCCTTCACTCAACAACTGAATAATGGGTACCGAAAACGCAGCGGTCTTCCCTGTTCCGGTCTGAGCACAACCGAGTAAATCTCGGCCTGCAAGCACTGCTGGTATAGACTGCTCCTGAATCGGAGTCGGCTTCGTATAATTGGCTTTTTTTAATCCTTCCAGAATCGGAGGGATGATGTTTAATTCCTGAAATGTCATTTTATCTCCTTCATTTACGCACATCTCTACATAAAACGAATCTTTATGTCACACGCAACAGTTAAGGATAACATTAAAAAAGAGTTCTGTATATCATTTTTGGACGTTACTTGATGATAAGTCCCATTAACCCGGCAAACGTTGCAGCTTGATACGGTGCAATTACACATCCCATCAGATCTTCTATTGTCAAAGTTAGAGCATCAAATTCACAATCACTTAGATCCAATCCCTTCATTGATGTTCCTGTGAACGTGACCTGATCCAGCTTGCATTCATTTAATTCAATCTTCTGTAATTTCAGATAAGCGAAGTCTGCACCGATCAAGCTGCATTCAGCGTATTGGACCTGTTGGAGATGGGCAAAACGGAAATTGCTGTAGTCAGCTATACTCTGCAGAACACTTACGTTCTGCCATCGGCTCCCGGAAAAGTCCGCACCGACCAATTTACAATTCTTCCATTCCGTACGATGCATAAACGTATCTTGCAGATTCACATTGGAAAAGTCACAGTGCTCGAACCGCACATCTGTGAATTCACAATGTTCAAGGGATGACTCCAGAAGGGTAACATGGCGAAATACGACACGTTCGAACGATGCCTTGCTCACTTCTTGCAGATCCAGCGTAACATTCTCAATCAGCCTGTCTTTGTATTCTGTTTTTGATTCCAGTGCATGTATCGGTTCCGATTCCAGTAAGTGCTCGAACCGTTTGGGTTTGTCTATCTTCATGCCAACCTCCTTATAGGCTAATTAGGCTTTGATTGCAACAACTCGCAGTCTGGAAATATCCAGGTGCCACTGCCCTTCAAGGCAGAGCTGGGGTTCTACTTTCTTTTCGACAACTTCCATAATAGACTCCTGCTCATCAGCCCCAATATCCCGAAACAGATGATGAGCGAAGCTGCAGAGCCACTTACGTACTCCTTGTTTCAACGGTCTAAGGCTATCCGTCTGCTGTATAAATAACACTTGGAATTCATGCTGTTCCAACAAGCTTGCAAACTCTCCCACACTGGGATGATACCACGGATTACGTCCTTCCCATGTGTATCCTCGCACAACTAGCTCCTCTCGAACCGCATCAAGTAAGATTTTGGTATTACCTTTGCCCGCAAATTCGGTGACGAGACGTCCTCCTTGCTTTAATGCTAATTGCATGGTCTTCACAACAGCAGGAGCATCAGCCATCCAGTGTAATGCAGCATGAGAAAATATAGCGTCATATCGTTCCTGTGTCCGGTAACAAGCAGCATCTACAATCTGTATATCGAGTTCTGGATAATTGGCTTTGGCTTGAGCTATGCTCTCTTCTGAAAGATCAATGCCTGTAGTAATAGCTCCGGTTGCTGCAATCTGTGCTGTTAATACACCATTCCCGCATCCTACATCCAGAATTCGCTCTCCTGAAGATGGTTGAAGCAAGGACAATAGCGATATGGACGGTGTAACAAGTAAAGAATGCACGTTCTGGGTATATGAATTGGGTTGTGAAAAGGCTGATTTATTCATTGAAAAGGAATCTTGTTCCATGTGTATAACATCTCTCCTTCACATTAAGGACATAAAGTGTCTCTAATAACCTATATCAGTGTAAGAAAAATGTCAATGTTCTCACCATTGATCGAATGTTTCATATCTTCAGAACCTTCCTCTAGGAGCAAACTAAACCGAAAACAAAAAGAAGCGCTATACAGAATAAAATCTCATTCCTCTGTCGCGCTCCTCTATTCACTGATGCGAGGCACTATTGGCCCCATCCAACAATAACAAACTTCAACCACATACTTATATGATCATAAAAATAATCTTAACCTCTATACTCTATACCATCGCCGCTGTTTGTAATTCGGCAACCGGTTCTGCCTGAACCTCGTTCTCTTGTAACAGCCTTACAATATCGCGAGTCAGAGTGTCCACATTTTCGCTACGTGTCGCCCAACTGGTACAGAAGCGAACGGCACTACGAGAATCATCCACCTTTTCCCAAAATGTAAAGGTATAGTGTCCACGAAGCTCTTCCAGCAAGGAATTCGGCAGAATCGGGAACTGCTGATTAGTCGGAGATTTATAGAGGAATTCCACACCATGCCGTTCAAGGGATTCATGAATTCTTAGTGCCATATCCACGGCATGACGGGAAATCTCCAGATACAAACCGTCTTCAAACAACGTTTCAAACTGGATACCCAGCAATCTGCCCTTAGCCAACAGACCGCCTTTTTGCTTGATTATATAACGGAAATCCCGTTTTAGCGCATCATTCAAAATGACGACTGCTTCACCCATCAGTGCACCAATTTTGGTTCCACCAATGTAAAAGACGTCACACATGCGTGCAAGATCACGCATAGTCATATCACAATCTTTGGATGCAAGAGCGTAGCCGAGACGTGCTCCATCGATAAAAAATGGCAAACCGTATGCTTGGCTTATCGCATACAATGCCTCAAGTTCAGCTTTGCTGTACATCGTACCATTCTCGGTTGGTTGAGATATGTATACCATGCCAGGTTGAACACTGTGCTCCGGTGACGATTCCTTGGCATGCGCATCACAGACAGCTTTCACTTGCTCAGCCGTAATTTTGCCATCCAGGCTTGGTACGGTCAGCACCTTATGCCCCGTCGACTCGATCGCCCCTGTCTCATGAACGGCAATATGACCGGATACCGCCGCTATGACGCCTTGATGTGGTCGAAGAATAGACGCAATTACCGTTGTGTTGGTCTGCGTACCACCCACTAGAAAATGTACATCCGCCTCTTCGTTCCCACAGGCCTGCCGGATCAGCATACGAGCACGCTCACAGTGAGTGTCTGTACCATAACCACTGGTTTGCTCCATATTGGTCTCCAACAACCGCTGCAATATCCGTTCGTGCGCACCTTCGTTATAATCACATTCAAATCGAATCATCGTGTTGTCTCTCCTGCCTTCTTGTTCAGCTTCTCTTGGATGTTCATCATGGAGGCATAGACCTCTTGAATTTCTTCTTCACTCAAGTTTTGCATTAATTTCAAAATCTGTTGATCAGATCGATCATTCAGTTCCGCAAACAGTTCCTGTCCTTTATCCGTCAGACGAATCAGGCTAACCCGGCTGTCTTCCGTGGAATCCACCTTATTGAGAAGCCCTTCCTTCGTCAGCTTGTTCACGATACGGCTCATATAACTGCGATCGATGGTGAGTGTATCGACTAGATTGTTCGCAATACTTTCACCGCGCATGCCAATTTCGATCACAACTCGTACTTCGGCAAATGAATACCCTGTCCCGAGAATATGTTTATCAAGCACCCCGAGAATATTCGTATAAAAACGGTTAAATCGCCGCATGTCTGCTAAAACTTCCGGTTGAATATGCTGAGAGTTCATCGGTTAACCTCCCTTTTAGTGGACATTGTCAACATTATATTAATGAGGATTGTGGACACTGTCAACATTATTCTTCCATATGATGTTTAAAACGATACGTTCATTTCATAATCAGGACCACCCGTCCAACGGGTGGTTTGCTCTTGGGGTATAACCCCCTGTTGCCAAACTGCGCCTAAAGACGCTAGCCTGACAGCAGGGCTGTTCAGGCTCAGTGTTATTTGCCGCTTTCACTTACCAGTTAAACTGG
>JAFWEX010000125.1 GCA_017512705.1 Paenibacillus sp. | reverse complement strand
CCAGTTTAACTGGTAAGTGAAAGCGGCAAATAACACTGAGCCTGAACAGCCCTGCTGTCAGGCTAGCGTCTTTAGGCGCAGTTTGGCAACAGGGGGTTATACCCCAAGAGCAAACCACCCGTTGGACGGGTGGTCCTGATTCATACTCCATTGATGCAGTATTCTTGAGGATATCGTGAAGTTCCGGTATAGTACAATTACATGTAACAGTAAGGGATACCTAGGGAGATAAAGTGATTACAACATCAGGAGGTACATGAATGCACATTTTAATACTCGGAGCGACGGGAAGAGTCGGAAGTCAGGTTCTTAGAACCGCTCTTCAAGAAGGTCATCACGTCACTGCATTGGTCCGTACACCAGACAAAATAAAACTTCAGCATGATCATCTGACGATAATTCAAGGAAATGTGCTGGAACCCAAAGATCTCCACCGCGCCATACGTGGAGCAGAAGTGGTAATCAGTGCATTGAACACGGATGGAGGAACTACACTTTCGGAGTATATGCCTCTACTCATCGATGCCATGATGGAAGAAGGTGTACAGCGTATCATTACGGTGGGAACAGCGGGTATCCTGCAGAGCAGAACCGAGCCTGATAAATTACGGTATCAATCTAATGAATCCAAGCGCAGATCGACTCGTGCAGCCGAGGAGCATGAACGAGTGTATCGACTGTTACAACAATCCACTCTGGATTGGACGATTGTGTGCCCGACATATTTACCAGACGGGGAACGAGTGGGAAACTACCGGGTAGAGCGTGATGTATTACCCGAGGGTGGCTCTAAAATTTCTGTTGGGGATACTGCGGAGTTTACCTATCGTCAACTCACCGATCACCAATTCGTGAACTCACGTGTGGGCATATCCTATTGAGATGGCTACATTAGCCAGTAAGCTACTACGAACTCTTGCAAACGTTAACAGCTGGGGTGTTGCCGGATGTAGCTGTAGCTATAGTTGTGAATGTCTACTAACAATTCAATAGATAGAGGTGCAACGATGACTCATGATCTAAGAAAGGTTGCAATCATCACAGGTGCCAGTGACACAAGAGATATGGGGAGTGCCTTTTGCCGCAAATTAGCTTCTAGAGATGTGGATATATTTTTTACGCACTGGAAGGCTGATCCTGATTATATCATTGCATTATACAAGGAAATCGAGAACCTGGGTGTCCGCTGCGCGTCAATCGAGATCGATCTATCAGACCGCAATGCTGCGCGTCACGTATATGAAAGTGCCGTAGAAAAGCTGGGGCAGCCTTCCATATTGATTAATAATGCGGCTTATGGTGTGAACACAGATTACCACTCTTTCGATGCTGAATTAATGGACAATCATTACGCTGTTAATATGAGATCCACTTTCCTGTTGTGTGCGGAATTCGCTCGCGGTTTCGAAAAATCCAACCTGACATCAGGTAGAATCATTAACATGACGTCTGGACAAGATCTAGCGCCAATGCCCGGTGAATTGGCATATGTTGCGACCAAGGGGGCGATCTCAGCCTTTACCAAGTCTTTATCCAGTGAGCTTGCACCACTAGGAATAACCGTTAATGCTGTAAATCCGGGTCCAACAGATACCACTTGGATGGATGACTCCATTCGTCATTCCCTGCTGCCCCAATTCCCGCTGGGACGGATTGGAACACCTGAAGATGCAGCCAACATCATTGATTTTCTGGTCAGTGAGGCTGGAGCATGGATTACTGGTCAGGTCATTCATTCAGAAGGTGGGTTTATGCGAGGATAAAAGATTGGGGAGCTAAAATGAGTAAATATATGATTGGGATTGACCTGGGCGGTACCAACATTAAATCAGCGATTTTCAATATGGAATTCGAAAAAATCCACGAACGAAGCGATTATCCTACAGAAGCAATCAAAGGTCCTGACCATGTTTTAAATAAAATAGTAAAGATCTCACAAGAGATGATGTTATATGAGGGTATCGATGCGGCATCTATCTTTAGTATGGGTATAGGTGTACCAGGATTACTGAATCCGGAATCAGGCTTATCTATATTTTCACCTAATTTTCCCCAGTGGGAGAATATACATATTGTTCATTACATGAAGAGGCATTTTGATTTTCCTATTTTCATAGACAATGACGTACGAGTAAATCTATATGGTGAGTGGCTCTTCGGTGCAGGTATCGGTTGTCTCAATGTAGTATTAATCACCTTAGGGACTGGACTCGGATCGGGTATAGTCCATGAAGGCAAGGTGGTCTACGGGTCAACCTCAAGTGCAGGCGAAATTGGACATATGAATATGTATAGAGAAGGTCGTGCTTGTCGGTGCGGTAGTTCAGGTTGTTTGGGAAGGTATGTATCAGCAATCGGTATGGTCAGAACACTGACGGATAAGCTGAATGAAGGCAGAGCCAGCATCATTGAGGATTGGGTGAAGGGGGATCAGAGCAAGATAACAGCTCGTATGATCTCGGAAGCGTATGATCTTGGAGACTCGCTTGCTGTAGAAGTAATGCATGAAACAGGGGAAATATTGGGCTTTGGTCTTGCTAACGTCATTAATCTAATTAATCCAGAAATGATCATTGTTGGCGGCGGCATGTCAGCAGCCGGAGAGCGTCTTCTTCACACTGTGCGTGATACCGTTAATAAGCATTCATTACAACTTTCGTCAGATGCCTGTACAATTGTTCAGGCTAAGCTGGGTGGACAAGCAGGAATGATCGGTGCCGCAGCATATGCTAAGCACAAGTTATCCATGTTATCTGCAACGATTAGAAACTCGGACAAGTAAGGGAGTAATGAAAAAAGGTAATTGATCATAACGCTTAAAAAAGGAGGCAGCCACTAACGTTATTGTTTAGCTACCTCCTCGTTGTAAATCATCAATGAATCGACAATCAGCGAGGCACTGAGTCTGAACTCTTCAGTTGTCCGATTCAGCTTCGTTAAACAACTGCTGAATCATCTTTTCCTTGTTGTTCATAAATTCCTTCATAATCAGATAATGATCTGTATCCTCCAATGCCTGAACCTCTATGCCATCAGTAGTTAGGTTAAATATTGTTGAATCTGGATACGCCATTAGAATGGGGGAATGAGTCGCAATGATGAATTGCGACTTCTGCTGCACAAGCTCATGAATTCGAGCAAGCATGGCCATCTGTCGAAGCGGCGATAGTGCTGCCTCAGGCTCATCTAGAATATATAGTCCTTGACCTCCGAACCGATGTACAAACGTAGCAAAAAAAGACTCCCCATGAGATTGCTCATGCAGCGATTTTCCTCCATACGAATCTTTAATAGGACGTCCTAACGAGGGCCCACTATCGAGTTCATCAATCGTTGTCGCAAAATTATAATAACTTTCGGCCCTGAAGAAGAATCCGTCCCTGGGTCGCTGAGTACCTTTCACCAATTGAATATAATCATACAAGTCCGAATGTGTGGCCCTTGTAGAAAAGGAGAAATTCATGGTCCCGCCTTCGGGATTAAATCCCCATGAAACAGCGATCGATTCCATTAGCGTAGACTTACCCATGCCGTTTTCACCAACAATATAAGTAACCTTAGGATGGAGATCCAGGCTATTCAGGTTCCGGACTACCGACAGGTCAAAAGGATATTTATCGAAGGCTGGAATTCGATCACGCTTGAGCCTGATTTGTCTTAAGTAAAATGGTGATACGTTCAAATAGATTCACTCCCGATACATGTGTTTCTTATATTTGGCTTGAACTTGCATGGTCTCACACTATACGCTTACTTCATATCGATCTCGAAGTATAGACAAGTGATGTAATTCATGTCCTGTGATTACCCATGCGATAGAACGAGTAGAAGCCGTATAATTATTGGCGATCCCTCTACGCAGCCAGGCTTCCGGGCTAATCTGACGAAGCATCACGACAGTGGAGCGTCTGACCGCTGCATATTCTTCAGCAAGATGATCAACCGTGTATAGATCAAAAGGGCGACTTTCCATAAATGTATCCTGATCATATCCTGGAAGAGGTGTGGTATCTCCTCTAGCGATGCGAAGGAGGCGGGTGCTCATAATACGTTCATTATCAATAAGGTGACCGAAGACCTCTTTAATACTCCATTTTCCCTCAGCATATCGGTAGTTCGCTTGCTCCTCTGTTAATGATCGAATTGCTTTATGTACCTGTTGGCCTTGCTGTTCCAGTAACTCAATCACATTACCTTCGGGAGTAAGTTTGATGTATCCTTCATAGAAGGAAGCATATTCATCTTTACCAGGTTTTTCGTTCATATCCAATCTCCTTTTATTCCATAGAATTTTTAGTTTATTTTACCATTAATCTTCATTGAACCGTAGAAGAAATTCAAAATATAGACTAATCAATGCGACAGCCCCCAGACAGGTGTGAACTTATGAGGATTGATCAATAAAGAGACAGCATACATCATTGTTTCCATCGAACCAAAACCTTAAATTTATAAGAAAGATCTATACTAATTCATCTCAAACTGCATCACATCTTAGATTATTTCGAAGGATGAATCTGTTGCTTATATCGCTTAGGTGATACTCCAGTAATTTTCTTGAACTGCCGGCAGAAATGCTCCACATTGCGGTATCCGCACCTGTCAGCAATTTCAACGACCGTATAGTGATAATGCCTAAGATATTCCTGTGCCAAACGAATTCGACTGTCGATCACATCATCCATGCACGACACTCCAAACGACCGCTTATAAATGGATTGCAAGTACCCCGGACTGATATTCAACGTCTTTGCCATTGCAGCAACAGTCCATGGGCTACTCGGATCATTATGAATTGCTGTCCGGAGTTTCATGAGAGGATAATGCTGTGGGCCGATATTTACTTGGACACAAGACTCTAGCATCTTATTGAAAAGGGTTCGAAGTAAATAATCGATCGATGATTCATGATATTCGTTCTGAAAAGAATGCTCCGTGACAAGTAATTGAAACAGCTTGTGACAGTATTCAGGATCGTTTAGGGCGAATGGCTCGCCCAGCGGTAATGAAGTTGCCGTAATATATAACTCGTCCGTTTGAAAGCGAATCCAATCATTCACATATCGTTCCGCACAAGCGCGGTAATATATTTTGTGATGAGGCGGATAGAGTACGGCACAATATGGCGGATATTCTTTCAGTTCACCATCGATCCAGAATAGAGCCGGACTCTGTGTAATCACTAATAACCAGCAGTCATGACCTTCTGGAATGTCAAAAACAAAGGAACTGAGATGAGCGGCATCATACTCAACGTAGAATATGGTATTCATTGTTTATCACCTACTAGAGTGTCTTCAATTGTAAACGCTTTTATCATGGCGCAACTCTTCTCTATTATACGGGAGTTACTTACAGCACAACAGCACAAACTGTCTTCCGAATTAGACAAAATCACTTTACAAGGAGTGCTTGAAGAATGAAAAAACAAGGTCTAAATCCTTATCTACCTTCATGGGAGTACGTACCCGATGGGGAGCCGTATGTATTTAACGACAGAGTGTACGTCTATGGTTCACATGATCGTTTTAACGGACATGTTTTTTGCTTGAACGACTATGTGTGTTGGTCTGCTCCGGTGGATGACCTTGGGAATTGGCGGAATGAGGGAGTTATTTACCGCAAAACGGATGATCCGTTGAACCCGGATGGACATATGTGTCTGTATGCCCCCGACGTAACTTTAGGTCCAGATGGCCGATATTATCTGTACTATGTGCTGGATAAAGTACCTGTTGTTTCGGTAGCCGTGTGTGATCAGCCCGCTGGTAAATATGAATTCTATGGTTATGTAAAATACACAGACGGTACCCGGCTTGGAGAACGAGAAGGGGATGAGCCGCAATTCGATCCCGGTGTGATGACAGAAGGTCAAAATACTTATCTGTATACGGGCTTTTGTGCACCAGGTGACCGCTCCAGACATGGCGCTATGGTAACCGTGCTCGACGCCGACATGCTGACCATTCTGGAAGAGCCCGTGTTTGTAGCACCAAGTCAACCATATAGTGATGGCAGCGGGTTTGAGGGACATGAATTTTTTGAAGCCCCGTCCATTCGTAAAAGAGGAGACATGTACTATCTGATCTATTCCTCCGTCGTGATGCATGAATTATGTTACGCTACCAGCACATCTCCAACTCGAGGATTTGAATATCGAGGTGTTATTGTAAGCAACTGTGATATGCATATGGATACATACAAACCAGCAGAGAAGCCCATGTATTATGGAGGCAACAACCATGGCAGCATCGTTGAGCTCAACCGGGACTGGTATATATTTTATCACCGACATACGAATGGAGATGCATTCAACCGTCAGGGGTGCATGGAAATGATCTCATTTCATAGAGACGGATCGATTCCACAAGTAGAAATGACTTCCTGTGGACCGAATGGTCGACCTCTTGAAGGAAAAGGAGAGTATTCTGCTTATCTGGCATGTAATCTTTTCACCTCAGAAGCCCAACAGTACACGGGTGGTTTCGGTGCAGGTGCATGGCTGGACAGCCGTTTTCCGATAATCACACAGGATGGCAGGGACGGCGACGAAGAAACCGGATATATTGCCAATATGATTGAATCTGCAACAGCAGGCTTTAAATACTTCGATTGTAACGGCATTCAACAAGTTACAGTTAAGGTGCGTGGATACTGTAATGGATACTTTGAGGTGAAAACTTCTTGGGATGGCCCCGTTCTGGGAACAATTCCAGTACACTTCACCAATGTATGGAAACCGTACACCGCATCAATAAGCATACCGGACGGTAAGCAGGCTTTATATTTTACATACCGGGGAATGGGTGGCGCAAGCCTGGCTTCATTTATACTGGATTAACTAAGATAAGCAGCCACTGGTGACATGAATCACCTCTGAGCTGCTTTTTTACGTGAAATAGTGCTCATCGCAAAACATCCGTTTGCTCCACATCATGTCAATTACGGGTTGCGGGACGCTGGGCATCCATTCGAAACTCACTTGGCGCGATTCCTGTCCAACGTTTGAACTGACGGCTGAAATGAGCATTGGTCTTATAGCCCAGCATCATGGCAATATGATCAACGTTCAGATCGGTCTGTTGTAACAAACGCTGTGCTTCGTTCAGAAGGGTTTCAGATAAATATTTGCGCGGTGCCTGACCATACACCTCTCGGAATATTCGGTTAACCTGAGACGTACTCATACGCAGCGATTTAGCAATATCCTGAATCCAGGTTCGGTTACTTTCTTGAATCTCACCATGAAGATGGATATATCTTACCGAATCCTCAATGTACTCAGCGATTTGGTGAGCAATTTCTTCTTTTCTGGAGAATGAAACAGATGCATTCTGGGATAACTGTCCAACCAGAGAGCCAAGCAACTCAAATACAGCGGCATGCACCTTCATCTGCTTGGAAGAGGATAAGGAATCGGACAAGTGCTCCGTAGCCAAGTCATATAAAGTAGACAAAACAGGGGATATTGCGCTTACCATGCTTGAGTCAGCCGGATAAGAGGGATCTTTGGAGCGATTGAGTTCCCTACAGAAATAGGTATCATGTACGCTGAAGTGAACTGAAAAATAGGTGAACCCATTCGGACCCGCGCCCGTGCAGGAATGCGTCATCCCTGGCCGGATGAACAGAAGATCCCCCTTGGACTGATGGTATAGCTTACCATTAATCAACATGCTCATCTGACCTTCCATCATCCAGTGAATTTCATACATGGAATGTTCGTGGGATGGATACGTCCAGTTCGAATCTGCTTTTCTGGCATGCAGTCCCATTAATTGAAACGACATACGAACATCCGGTAGTCGGCCTACATATACGGCTTCTGAATGCTTGGTCACGGCGATTCAACTCCTTGTCATGTTTCGTTATGAACGATTCGTTGAACTTATACCCTCATCTTAACAGAAAAACAATGCGTGAAAAGGGTAAATCATCAGAGTGATTAGCACATCGTCATGAGGCATACACTCATGCTAAGGTAAACTTATCAACCCAATGGGGAAAACAGGGGGCAAGCTTATATGCGAATTATTCGATTTCTGGATCGAGGACAGAAATGGCTGGCAGCCGTAACGGATGATGAACAAGTCTATCGTTTGCCGCAGGCCGATTTCATGACTTTGATCTATCAGGCAAGAGAGCAGGGGTTAACTCCGCTAGAACTTATTGAAAGCGCTTTTAAAACAGCAAACAAACTGACGGATGATTGGACAACTCTGCATATTGTGAATCCAATTGAAGCACCGGAAGTGTGGGCAGCAGGTGTGACTTACCAACGGAGCCGGGAAGCACGCAACTATGAGGCTACGGATGGCAAGCTGGATGCAAGTACCTTTTACGATAAAGTGTACGATGCAGAGCGTCCGGAGATTTTCTTCAAATCCACAGCAGCACGGACGATCGGTCCGAATGAACCGGTCACGCTCCGCACGGATTCCCGTTGGCAGATTCCAGAACCTGAGCTTGGTCTAGTGCTTGCCGCCGATGCAAGTATTGTGGGGTATATCGTGGGCAATGACATGAGTTGTCGGGATATTGAAGGGGAGAACCCACTGTATCTGCCGCAAGCCAAAATATGGCGCAATTCGTGCTCCATCGGTCCCGCGATTCGACTGGCGGAAACGGTACTTAACCCATATGACTTCAACATCGTCTGTGAGATCTACCGTGATGGAGAAGTGGTTGTAAAAAGTGAAGCCAGTACGGGTGAGTTAAACCGTAAGCTGGATGAACTGGTTTCTTTTTTGGCAAGAGATAATGATCTGTTCGACGGAACGGTACTGCTGACAGGCACCAATATTGTACCCCCCAATGATTTTACACTGGCGCCGGGAGACCGGATTGAAATATCAATCAGCGGCATTGGTACGCTTGTGAATCCGGTCATTTCAAACTAGATTCTAACTATTCAAATCGGACCCATTCAAGTTGAAATTCAATAATAGAGAGGATGAAAGCGATGAGCGCTTTTCAGTTAGAGCAGACCTATGACAATTATATTAACGGTGAATGGGTGAAGGCAGCGTCCGGAAAAACAGAACCCAGTCTCAATCCCGCGAATCGAAATGAGATCGTTGGGCACGTGCCTGCCTCTGGCGTGGAGGACCTGAATCATGCTGTAGCAGCTGCCAAAACAGCAGCAAAGTCTTGGCGGAAGTTAACTGGTGCAGAACGCGGCAACTATCTTTTTCAAGCAGCAAATGCACTCGAACGCCGAGCGGATGAAGTGGCAGAAGCGATGACAAGAGAGATGGGTAAAACCTTCCCGGAAGCCAAAGGAGAAACGCTGCGCGGCGTGGCAATCTTGAGATACTACGCAGGAGAAGGCATGCGCAAAACGGGTGATGTCATTCCGTCCACGGATAGCGAAGCATTGATGTTCACCACTCGTGTACCGCTTGGTGTTGTAGGCGTTATTGCACCTTGGAATTTCCCGGTTGCCATTCCGATCTGGAAGACAGCACCTGCATTGATCTATGGGAATACGGTTGTTCTGAAGCCGGCTCAGGAAACAGCTGTTACAGCAGCGATAGTATTGGAATGTTTTGAAGAAGCGGGTCTCCCGGCAGGGGTCCTTAACCTGGTATGTGGTAAGGGATCGGTCATCGGTTCCGCACTGGCTGAACATCCAGATGTGAACGGAATTACGTTTACAGGCTCGAATGAAGTTGGCAAACGAGTGGGAGCTGCTGCACTTGCACGCGGAGCCAAATATCAGCTTGAAATGGGCGGCAAAAACCCGGTTATCATCGCAGCAGACGCTGATCTCGATCTAGCTGTAGAGGGAACCATCAGCGGTGGTCTGAAATCAACGGGTCAAAAATGTACGGCCACTAGCCGCGTTATTATCGAACGAAATGTATATGATGCATTCAAAGAAAAACTTCTGTCGCAAATTGAGGGAATTCGGTTGGGTGACGGCATGTCTGCTGGAAGCTGGATGGGTCCATGTGCAAGTGAAGCTCAGCTTAACACTGTACTCAGCTATATTCAAAAAGGACTGGATGAAGGTGCAGTACTGCTGGCTGGAGGAAATAGACCGGACGGTCCTGAGCTTGCAGAAGGCTTTTATGTACAGCCAACGGTATTTGAAGGCGTGGAATCCCATATGTCGATAGCTCGGGAAGAAATATTTGGCCCAGTACTCGCCTTGATGCCTGTGGATTCCATTGAAGAAGCGATAGCGCTGGCTAATGATAGTGACTATGGATTAAGTGCCTCCATCTATACGCAAAATGTCGGGTCCATGCTTTCGTTTATCCGGGACATGGATGCCGGACTTGTGAGAATTAATGCAGAAACAGCTGGTGTTGAGCTGCAGGCTCCATTCGGCGGGATGAAAATGTCCAGTTCCCATTCCAGAGAGCAGGGACAAGCGGCTGTTGAATTTTTCACCGCGATCAAAACAGTCTTTGTCAAGTCTTAAACTGCAGGGAGGGTCTCATGTACGAACAGATCGAGTCGATTATGGGAGAAAATGAGTCTGTATCAGGGGGAAAAACATCTATTTCGGGTGAAAAGGCTTCGGATCTGAGTCAGAAGCAGTCTGACCTTTTCAAAATTACAGCTCATGCTCCAGGAGTATCAGGACGTCTGCCTTTAACGGATGATTTACTACGAAACGCTCCGAGCGGTGACTTGTTCGGCATGTCTCAGAATGTGGGTATGGGCTGGAAGCCTGGAGATTTGAACGGAAAACAGTATCTGATTCTAAGTACGCAGGGCGGAATTCGGAATGAAGATGGCAGTCCTGCAGCGCTCGGTTATCACACAGGTCATTGGGAAGTAGGACTTCTGATGAAGGCAGCAGCAGAAGAGTTGTCCAGCCGAGGCGGTATTCCGTTTGCCGGTTATGTCAGCGACCCTTGCGATGGCCGGTCACAAGGAACGACAGGCATGTTCGACTCACTTCCGTACCGGAATGATGCCGCAATGGTCTTTCGCAGATTGATTCGATCCCTGCCTACACGTAAAGGTGTACTCGGTGTAGCCACATGTGATAAGGGACTGCCTGCCATGATGCTTGCACTCGCAGGTATGCCGCAGCTGCCAGGCGTGATCGTTCCTGGCGGTGTGACACTTCCGCCTACCGATGGGGAGGATGCAGGTAAAATTCAGACCATCGGTGCCAGATACGCTAATGGAGAGTTGTCCCTTGAAATGGCTTCAGAGTTAGGATGCAGGGCTTGCGCTACACCAGGCGGGGGATGCCAGTTCCTCGGGACCGCGGCAACCGCCCAAGTTGTGGCTGAAGCCTTGGGTATGACAGTGCCTCATGCCGCGCTGGCCCCTTCGGGCCAGCCCATCTGGACGGAGATGGCAAGGCAATCTGCACGAGCGCTGATTAGCATGGAGAGCCAGGGTATGAGAATGGCCGATATTGTTACCGATGCCTCCATTCGAAATGCTATGGTCGTGCATGCGGCCTTCGGCGGATCGACCAATCTGCTACTTCATATCCCAGCGATTGCTCATGCGGCTGGTTTGACACTGCCTGATGTGCAGGATTGGATCGAGGTCAATAAACATGTTCCGAGACTGGTCAGTGCATTGCCGAACGGTCCTATCTATTACCCGACCATTCGGGTTTTTCAAGCTGGGGGTGTACCCGAGGTCATGCTTCATCTCAGACGCCTTAGTTTGTTGGATGAATCTGTGATGACAGTAACAGGCGCATCTTTGGGTCACGTACTGGATTGGTGGGAGTCATCCGAGCGTCGTCAAATGATGCGGAAGCAGCTTCAGGAAAAGGACGGAATTGATCCGGACAGCGTCATTATGAATGCAGAGCAGTCCCAGCGTCTTGGGATTTCTTCGACGGTGACATTTCCTACAGGAAATATTGCTCCAGAAGGCTCCGTGATCAAATCCACATCTATTGACCCGGATGTTCTGGATGCACATGGTGTATACCGTCATCGAGGAACAGCGAAGGTGTTTACTACCGAACGTGAAGCCATTCGTGCGATCAAGACAGGCGTAATCGTGGCAGGTGACATCATCGTGCTGCTAGGGCGCGGTCCTTCGGGAACCGGTATGGAGGAGACGTATCAGCTTACTTCTGCACTCAAACATCTTTCATTTGGAAAATACGTTTCACTCATCACCGATGCCCGATTCTCTGGCGTCTCTACCGGAGCATGTATTGGTCATGTTGGTCCAGAAGGGCTGGCAGGAGGGCCTATCGGCAAGCTGCGAGATGGTGATCTGATAGACATTGTCGTGGATCGGAACACACTGGATGGAAGCATTAACTTTGTGGGTGAGGTAGGGATGGAGGTTTCTCCTGAGGAAGGAGCCTTCATTCTGGCGCAGAGGCCGTTTCACCCGGATATGCAGCCGGATGAAGCGCTGCCAGATGATACACGCTTATGGGCGGCGCTGCAGTCTGTCAGTGGAGGCACGTGGAGAGGCAACGTGTACGATGTTGCACGGATTATAACTGCGCTGGAGGCTGGTAAAAAAGCGCTCGGGTGGCTTTGAAAAGAGACACTTGGAACATTGGCACCAAATACACTGACTCATCTGTACCGATGTACGTTTATTACTTTTTACCGGAGGTTTCTTTACATGACTACGATCAATCACATGATCACGAATCCTGTTCTACCCGGTTTTCATCCCGATCCCTCCATCTGCCGGGCAGGGAACGATTATTATATTGCCACATCCACCTTCGAGTGGTTCCCTGGTGTACGCATTCACCACTCCAAAGATCTGGTTCACTGGCGGGCGCTGCCTTCACCACTGACTCGAATCTCTCAGTTAAACATGGAGGGGAATATTAATTCAGGAGGCGTATGGGCTCCTTGTCTAAGTTATGATGACGGTTTGTTTTATCTGATATATACCGATGTGAAGAGCAGGGTAGGGGCTTTCAAAGATACTCACAATTACCTTGTGACAGCAGCGGATATCGAAGGGCCTTGGTCCGATCCGATCTATTTGAACAGCAGCGGTTTCGATCCATCCTTGTTTCACGATGAAGATGGGCGCAAATGGTTGGTCAACATGATCTGGAATCACCGCAAAGGAAAAAATCGCTTTGCAGGCATAGTATTGCAGGAATTTTCGGTTGAGGAACAGATGCTGGTCGGACCCGCAGTTAACATTTTCAAAGGAACGGAACTTGGGCTGACCGAAGCGCCGCATCTATATAAACACAATGGCTATTACTACCTGGTTACAGCTGAAGGCGGAACCGGATATGAGCATGCCGTCACGGTTGCCCGTTCTCGTACGTTACAAGGTCCCTATGAAGTCGATCCGAGCAATCCGATACTCACTTCACATGGGAGAGCGGATTTGAAGCTTCAAAAAGCTGGGCACGGAAGCCTCGTTCAGACGCACACGGACGAATGGTATATGGCACATCTGGTGGGAAGACCCGTTCAGGGCAAACATTGCATCCTGGGGCGTGAGACAGCACTGCAACGCTGTACATGGAGTGAAGACGGTTGGCTGAGACTTGCGAGTGGAGATCGATATCCAGAATTACAGGTGACAGGCCCAATGATTGAATTACATCCATTCGAACCACCAATGGAGATGGATCATTTTGAAGAGGCAGAGCTTCGACGCGACTGGAATACCCTTCGTATCCCGCCTGACCCGACCTGGGTTACTCTGACGGAACGCCCCGGTTACCTACGTCTGTATGGATTGGAATCGATGAGTTCAACGCACCGACAAAGCATGCTTGCTCGCAGACTACAGGCTTTCGAGTGTGAAGCTGAGACGTGTCTGGAATTCGAGCCAGATCATCCCCAGCAGATGGCAGGACTGATTCTCTATTACGACACTCAGGACTATCTGTACCTTAGAGTGACGTATCATGAAGAAAAAGGACTGTGCCTAGGCATCATTCAGTCTAGATATGGGGTGTATGATGAGCTCTTGGAAGAAGATATTCCATTGCAACAAGGAAATCGGATTCATCTCAAAGTGGTCATTGATCATGATCGTGCCTGCTTTTACTATAGGTTAAAAGATAATCAATCATCGTGGATTCAGGTTGGCGAGTGGACGGATATTACGCATCTATGTGATGAATCGCCGGAATACATCCGGTTTACGGGAACCTACATTGGTCTTTGTGTTCAGGATCTCGGCGGAAGCCGTAAACATGCGGATTTTGATTATTTTCGTTATACACTGTCGTAAAGAATGAAGAAGATGGCTCCTGATTGTCGGGGGCCATCTTTAGGTTGAGCATAAGAAGCTTACACAGGATAACTTGTTAAATAATTAGTTTGTATGATAAATAGAGTTGAGGTATTGCAGTATCGATGCGCTGTCCTCAATGGAAATGCGTAATGCGATGTAACCGTCTGGACGAATTAATATAAGCGTTTCGCGTGTAATATCGTATATCCGATAGGCGTCTCCTGCCGTGTCGATTATGCTTTCTGTCTCCTCCGCATGTGATGGCAGAATGCAATGCACATGGAGTTCGTCTACGATGAATTCCTGCAATGAAGGATGCTCTGTGCGGTCTACAAAAGCGAGAAGAGTCCAGTGTATGCCGCGTAACAGGTCAAAAAGACTCCCGTTGAATCCTGCTCCTTGCAGGCACTCGGCATCTGGAGCACGATCTCCGGGTAGTGAACGAGTAGAGCTGGTTTGAACAGAAGGACGTGTAAGAGAACTGGAGCGATAGGAAACAAGCAGCCCACTCGTCAGGTCATCGGATATGGTGCTTAAGGATTGAGATAAGGCTGCATATTCGGTTGCAGTCCCTATAATCGTTCCCATCTTGTTAGTGCTGTCCTCAAGTACGGCTTGAGCCACGGGACGGCGTTCTTCATCATAGGTGTCAAGTAAGGCGGTGTTCGCTCCGCGTATAACAGATGCTAGCTTCCATCCCAGGTTGTATGCATCCTGTATCCCCGTATTCATGCCTTGCCCGCCCGCAGGCGAGTGAACATGAGCGGCATCACCGGCGAGGAAAACCCGGCCTACGCGGTAAGATTCCACCATGCGGACGTTGATACGGTAGATAGACAACCAGGAGGCTTCTGTGAGCTGAACATATCCAGCACCTGCCCGACTTTCAAACATGGTCTGGTACACTTCTAACGACGGAATTTCCGGTTCAATGATATGGGGCGGAATGGTAGCTTGCAGTTGCCAAATATTAGAATTCGGTAATGGTGTTACCCCGAGCATCCCCTCAGGAGAAGTCCAGATATGGATATGATCACGATCCAATCCTTCCAATTGTACGTCACCAAGATACCACCGCTCCTGGTCGTGTGTCTTGCCAACCAGTGGCAAATGAATCAACTTACGGATATTACTCTTGCCACCATCAGCGCCAACTACATAACGAGCACGAATTAGCTCTTCTCCTTGTGGTGTATGAACGGTTACTTGTACATCTTCCAAGTCCTGAACAAGTCCTATGGCTTCCACCCCTAGGTCAATTTTACCGCCAAGCATCACATAGCGGTCACGTAGTGCCTTCTCCACATCGAATTGAGCAATCCAGACCGGATCCGGGTAAGATGATCCAAGTTGAGCACTAGCTGTAACGGTAATAGAAGGCTTATCTACACTTCTGCCATCCTCTGTATAGTAACGAACAGGTAAATCTACGACACCTATATCCATAATGTAACGAATTGCCTCCAAATCATCGACGACTTCAAGTGAACGAGGCTGAATTCCTTTTGCACGAGATGCTGTGTTATACAAGGTGCTTCGTTCAATAATGCGATGGTTTACGTTTCTGCGAGCAAGATCGCAGGCAAGTGTAAGCCCTGTTGGTCCAGCCCCAACAATAAGAACATCAACATAGGACTCCGGCGTTTTCATGAATAGATTCCTCCTTGATCATGGGAAGATGTAGGTTACAATAACTACACTACACCGTACAGTGTAGTTTGTAAAGAGGAACTCATTTTTGATAGTATACCTATAGGGGGGGGGAAGCTTAGGATGGATAATACAGAAGACAAAAAAATCCGCAAAGGCTCTTCTGAAAAAAGAGCTAGCATTATTGCGGCAGCACGAGAATTATTTCTAACAGATGGGTTTGATCGTTCTAGCGTTGATGCGGTCGCAGCAAAAGCAGGAGTTTCCAAAAGGACCGTTTATGATTATTTTGGTGAAAAACAGAACTTACTGGTTACTGTTGTGGAAGAAACCAGCCGGGCAGTTCTAGACATGATCGATCAGGCGATATCAGATTACCTCTGGGAATTCGAGGACCTAGAGCAGGCTCTTATCATGTTCTGTGAACAATTCGCAGCTTCTGCGAAAGGTTCTTCTGATTACAGGGCTCTGATCCGTTTAATTACGGTGGAAGCCGCCAATTTGCCTGTCTCGTTTTTAGAGAGGCTCGACAGCGCAACGGAAGAGGGGATCATCAGGAGGTTTACCGAGTTTGGTCAAGCCGGACTGCTGGATGTGCCCAATCCTGAAATGGCTGCAAAACACTTCGCTGCATTAACGTTCTTATTGGTATTCAATCAGCGGACTTCGCAGAATGAACAAATCAAACAAATCATCTCTGAAGGGGTACAAGTCTTCCTTCGTGCTTATGGACACCCCAACATACATACCAGAAAAAATGTTGATACGGAGGGTTAACTTTGTATCAACATTTTGTTGAAGGGCATGTAGAGTACACTGTATAAAAAGTGCGATATAAGATAAGGAATTACATTTGCGAGCAAGCGTGGTGGAGTGCCGAATAAAATAATTATCCCATTAGAAATAGAATTAATAAACTCGCAGATTTGGCTGATGCTAAACCTAAAGCTAATGCTAACGCGTATTGAAACCACGTCCCGGCTGATCAGGAGATGCAGCATCTCATTCTGCTCTGGATTTGAAAAATTCAATCAGCCAGGCTGACAACTGTTGCTGTGCTTTGCTGATAAATCGGTCTGCATAGTATGTCAGTTCCATGTGGCGAACAGGTGCAGGTCCGGCAATCGGTATCGTTACGATATCTTCCCATCCCGGATGCTGCTTCAACAACCCTCTCGGCTGTATAGTGACACCTATGCCAGCAGCAACAAGCTGCAGCAGGGAGGAGGCGGACCCTGCCTCCATAACCGTCGCTAATTCCAAGCCCTGTTCCCGGAATACCTCATCTACCAAGTCTCTGCCGATATATCCTTTCGGATACATCACCAGAGCGAGCTGTGTCAATTCTTCGAGGGTGATTTCCCGTCTATTCGCCAGCTCACTTGATGAGTGGACGAACAGTTCATAAGGCTCACTTCCCAGCGGAATCTGTACTAGCCGTTTATCTACAGGACCACGCAGCCCAACACCAAGATCGACTTTATGTGCCAGAACTTCGTCTCTCACATAGATCGTTGAGAATGCCTGTAGTTTGGTATCAGGATACAACGTTTTGAATTCAACAAAGAGTGGAACGAGCTGAAAATCAAGATCAGAGGGCAGTACAGCCAGCCGAACGGTTCCACGCTTTTCCGATAACAACTCTTTAATCGCATTTTTTGCATCTAGTTCAGCCTGAAGCATTTTCATACCATATTGATGGAGTAGTCTCCCGGCCTCGGTCGCCACGACTTTTTTGCCAATCCGGTCGAACAGGGGCATGCCCACTTCTGCCTCAAGCAGACGAATCTGCTGGCTCAGCGTGGGCTGGGAAATGCCCAAATTCTCGGCAGCCTTCGTGAAATGAAGATACTCATAAACAGCCATGAAATAGGTGATATTTCGGGTATCCATCTTTTCTCCTTCATAAACGATAGTATTTTACTATCATAATAATATTAATTATTGAATTGATCAATGAATAGGGCGAATGTATACTCGAAGTTACTTCAACAAGAATCAGGAGGAAGAGAATGGTGAAAAAATCATTCTATGCATTGGCTCTATTTCTCGCGGCATTGAACTTGCGTCCTATCATTACCTCTGCGGCATCCATGATAGGTGTAATACAATCCGAGTTTGGTATAAGCGCATTGACAGCCAGTCTTTTAACAACACTGCCTGTCCTGTGTATGGGACTTTTTGCGCCTGTAGCTACGACGCTTAATCAGCGGTTAGGTCTGGAAAGAACTCTTTTCATATCGCTGCTTCTCATCACGTTGGCCACTGCACTTCGCGCTGTCGATGGGACTGTTACCATACTGCTTGCTACCGCTTTGGCAGGTGGAATCGGCATCAGTTTTGCTGGCCCACTGTTGTCCAGCTTTATCAAAAAGTATTTTCCAGGCAGTCCCGGCATGGTTAGTATCTACTCCGTCTCCATGACGGTTGGAGCCGCACTGGCTTCAGGATTGACCGTTCCTATCTACAATCAGAGTAAACATAACTTTTCACTCGCTCTATCCAGTTGGGCTGTGCTCGGAGTTGTGGCTCTGATCTTCTGGATCGCGCTTATTCGGAAAAGAGAAACTTCCGGGAGTAGAAATCAACGTCTCCGATTGCCGCTGGGGAACAAAAAGGCAATTCAAATTACCTTATTCTTCGGCTTTATGTCCAGCATGTTTTACAGCTTGACTGCCTGGATATCCCCAATTGCTCTGAGCTTTGGTTACAGTTCGCAATATTCAGCAATGCTTCTTACTCTGTTTACACTGATTCAAGTGCCTGTCGCGTTGCTTATTCCGAACCTAGTCAATCGATCTGGGAAGCTTAAAATGTGGCTGGTTTTGTGCAGTGTGTCTGAACTTATAGGTCTCGGATTACTGTTGTCACCTGCTCCAATGCTGCCAGCCGTACTTTTTCTGGGTATAGGTGCAGGTGGATTATTTCCTCTGGCTCTAATGCTGCCTATAGTGGAAACAGATACGGTTGAGGAGGCGGGTACCTGGGCCGCAATGTCACAGATGGGGGGATACACCATGGGGGCTTTCGGGCCGCTAGTCATCGGATGGATCTTTGATCTCAGTGGACATTTTAACGCTTCGATTATTGCGATGCTGGTGATTGTTGTACTTATGATCAGTGTCCAGCTATCGATATCTATGGGAAGAAAAGCTGCGGAAGGATCTCAAGAAACGTAAAAGAAGCAAGAAACTACAGTACGCTGTATTCGGCTTCAAACTGCATAACAGCCTGAATCACCGCAGGTTATCGTATGGGAAGGACTTGCGGTGAACAGGCTAACCAAAGGGCAGCTGCTGCCTAAACTAAACCATTATCGATTTATAGACATGTAAAATATAGTTTCTTATTTATGTAATTAACTGCTTTCAACTTGTAACAAATCTATTGTTTTTTGGACTTCATAAATGCCTTCCCTATAGTAAATACGAAGAAAATAAGAACGTACAAAAAGATGAGAGAACTTCCTATCACGCCTACTCCTGCCCAGACTCCAGCTTCAAACATTTCTATTAAAGAACTTGGATTAGAAATAAGCTTAATCAAAATATTCAATACATAGATAACTGCTGTTGTCATGGCAGCGTCTTTT
The DNA here is from genome assembly GCA_017512705.1 of Paenibacillus sp. Taxonomy (GTDB): domain Bacteria; phylum Bacillota; class Bacilli; order Paenibacillales; family Paenibacillaceae; genus Paenibacillus. The sequence goes on along the minus strand of JAFWEX010000125.1, from coordinate 3,450 downwards.
AAAGTTTTTTTAAACACTGTTATTCTCCTCTACTATGGATTCTATTAATTATCACGCTAATCGGTTATTCCTTAAATACGTTCTAGAAGACAAACGTATAGTCAGTCTACACCAGGCTGTGGTGAGAATTCCACTTTATGATTAAGCTACGATGTATGATTCATAAGTTGCTTCCGATAGTATTGAGGCGTGACTCCCATCTGTTTACGAAAAATGGACGAAAAATAACTGGAACTCTGGAAACCGCAAGCAAGCGCAATCTCACTTATCGATCTTCGCGTTTCTTTTAACATTTCACAACTCTTTTGAAGACGATATTGAGTCAGGTAGTTATTGGGTGTCTGACCAACATACTTGTTGAACAAAGTACAACAACGGCTTCTACAGACTGTTCCTGAAGATGCAATTTCCTCAAGCGTTATTTTTTGATCATAATTCTGATGAATATAACGGGTCATCTCCTGAACATTCGCTAGTACGCCAGGTTGTCCGGATACAGGCTGCACATGATCTCCAACAGCCGCAAACAAAGATAAAGCCTGGGATACGAGACGGAGTGGATTGGGAGGTTGATGCTCCGTGTATATTTCGCTGTAAATGTCCTGGATGGCATGTAATATGCTAAGTTGCCAATCCACCTGATCTGTGAGCAACACAAAATCAGTCATCATGTGGCTGGATTCTTCTTCCCAGTATGCTTGCAGGAATGATGTTTTCTCACCAAGGATCGAAGGATGGATGGCAACGACGATAAATACACAATCGCTATAATCTTCAAGCGAATATCCAAAGTGTAAACGCTGGCTATTCACGAAAATCCCTTCTCCTGGATTCAGTCGTGTAACGCTCCCGTTAACCGAGAAATTCATCGAACCTTCAAGTACATAAATAAACTCCAGATCCAAATGCCAATGGGCAACAGCTGCATAGTTATTGAATTGATAAAGGTTACCCTTTTGCACGTAAAGTGGGAAATCAGGAAAGTTATATTTTAAACGTTCTGATAAATCGGAGAACACCTCTAACTGTGTCATCCTTCGTCCCTCCCCCAGATCAAAATATACGATATTGATAAAATTATAGCCAATACTGATGGAATTAACAATTAACATATCCTATTCTTACATTAAGGTCGAAAGTAAAGGGGATAAGATATATGTGAAAAGACTTATGCAGCTAAGATATATTGGCAAATTTAGCAATCGTGAGTTCAACCGGGAGTTAATGATCCTTGTGATTCCGATTGCACTGCAGAATCTAATATCAGCAACCGTGATATCTGTTGATATCATTATGCTGGGTATGATTAGTCAATCCGCAATGGCAGCCGTCTCGCTCGCAGGGCAAATCACCTTCACATTGACCCTGTTTTATATGGGGATGTCGACAGGGGCAAGTATTCTCACTTCACAATATTGGGGAAAGAAGGACACGCCTGCCATACAACGCATTTTTAGTATGGGTTGCATATTCTCATTTGGTGTCTCGTTTTTGTTTTTTATGTCCTCATTTTTGGTTCCTGAAGCACTTATGCACTTATTCACGAATGACCCCGAGTTAATTCAATACGGATCAAGATTTCTGCAGTTCAATTCCTTTTCTTATCTTGTAATGGGGTTATCCCAAATGTATCTTAGTGTCATTCGAAGTATGGAGAATGCAAAACTCAGTGCCTGGATTAGTTCCATATGTTTAATCTTAAATATTCTGTTTAATGCTCTGTGTATATTTGTTTTATTTCCTTACCAGCCCGAACTGGCCATTTCTGCAGTGGCTCTTGCCACCGTGCTCGCCCGTCTTATTGAACTGGCATGCTGCTTCATTTACTCCTTGAGGAAAAGAAATGTTCGTCTTCGTTTACCGGTATGGGATGGTATTCAACGGAATTTATTAAAGGACTATCTCAAGTATATGCTTCCTGTGCAGGGCAATTATATCGTATGGGGAGGGGCATTAACGGCTACGGCCGCCATTATAGGTCATGTGAACTCCGATATGGTAGCAGCCAACTCGATTGCTTCTGTGGTTAAAAATCTGGCAGTTGTTCTCTGTGGTGGTATTGCTGCCGGGGGCTCTGTACTGATTGGCAAGTATCTAGGACAAGGAGAAATAGACAAAGCTAAACTCGCTGGGAAGAGCATGTGTCTGTATGCCTTTATCTTTGGAATCCTCGCAGGGTGTGCAATTCTATTGACCAAACCTTTGGTCTATAATCTTGTCAGTTTGAATCCGATGGCGCGAAGCTATCTGGACGGTATGTTATATATTAGCGCGTATTATTGTATAGCCAAATCATTTAACTCCACAACGATTGCCGGTATTTTCCCAGCTGGCGGAGATTCCAAGTTCGGTTTGTGGTGTGACACGGTTGTCATGTGGTTTGTCATTCTGCCGCTAAGTTACTTATGTGCATTTGTTTGGCAAGTGTCTCCAATTGTCTTATATCTCGTCATCAGTCTAGATGAGATAATCAAATTACCTATTGCCTTCATACGATATCGACAATTCAAGTGGCTCAACAATTTAACTCGAAATTTTGTATGATGCTATCGTAACGTAAATCGGATTATACAATGAATACCACTACACTTTTATTTATCAAAGGAGAAGGTTACATGAATATCAAGGAACGCATGGCAAGTAAACAATTATTTACAGATCGCGATGCCAACTATCCAAAAGAGGCTGAAGAACTAGCTCATGCTCGACAGCGTGGCAAAGCTTTATGTTATGAAATTAACAACTTACACCCGGATGACATGGAAAAGCGAAAAATATTAATGGAACAGCTCTTTGAACGCATGGGAGAGAACGTATGGTTGGAACCGCCTATTCGTATGTCCTACGGCACAAATACAACTGTAGGTGATAACGTATACATCAATTTTAATCTAACTGTAGTTGACGACTATAAAGTTACGATCGGCAATGACGTCATGTTTGGTCCGAATGTCACAATTGCGGTAACGAATCATCCTGTTCACCCCGAGAAACGCAAAGAAGGTACGATGTTTGCACTCCCAGTGGTCATTGAGGATGGAGCCTGGATCGGAAGCGGAGCGATTATTTTACCAGGAGTTACAATCGGCAGAGGGAGTGTAATTGGTGCGGGTAGTGTGGTAACCAAGAATATTCCGGCCAATGTCATCGCCGTTGGGAATCCGTGCAGGGTTCTTCGAGAGATTACGGATCATGATAAAGAGTTCTACTACAAAGATATGCGTTTTGATCAAGTGGATTGGTAAAAAAAGTAGGATAAAACCTTTATATTACTAGTCAGCTGAAGTAGAATAATAATATAATTTTCCATGTTCTGTATTTTAAGAAAGGATCTTTTCGATGACAATCATTTATTCAATTATTACACTAGTTTTACTGTATTTCATTATTACCACAATCGTTCATTCAAGCTTTACCCACCGAACAGCAAATAGAATGAAAAAACAATTT
>JAFWEX010000124.1 GCA_017512705.1 Paenibacillus sp. | reverse complement strand
TGATTTCTCCCTCGATTGGTGGCGGGGTGTGAGACGGGGTTTGTCCCGTTTTTCCGATGCGCCCTCATTAGGGTCAAGGCCGGTTTTTGCAAACAACTCGCCCATTGCTTTGTCCTTGTATAACGGGGAATAGGTCAGGAGTATACTCTTTGGAGAAGCTTTCACCACCACGCCAGAGGAGTCATAGCGCAGGATATTGTTGCACATGGCAATGATTTTTGTTGACAGTTGGACATAGCTGTCGTCATCCAAGAGGATCATCAATTTCTTCAAGGATCCGTATCGGAACACGCGTCCGCCGTTTGTCAGGTAGAGGTATGTGTAATTTCCATTTTGTAGGGCGTATGACACGCGAAGGATGCTGACATGAATGTCTGACTTCTGTTTGTCATCTGTTTTAGCTTCCAGTTGATGTAGGCTCTTCACAAGTGTCATTTCCTTGTTCTGATTAATGGTGGCATAATAGGTCAGAGCTGAAGCGGAGAACGAGAAAAAGAATAATACTATATCCCGTAGAAGCACGTAGAGGCTGTCCGTCAGAAGATATTTGTGAATCTCATTGTCGGCAACGATAATCTGCAAAACAGAAATCAAATCCTTTGACACCATTGTCATTTCTATAAGGCAGGCCGCAATAGCCGAGGCCATCCCGGTCAGCAGGTACAATGGAACCCTGTTGGTCTTGAAGAATACGGGGAAGAGCACGAATGCGTTAAAATACATCATACCGATGGCGATGACACCGGAGAGGTACTCTTTATAGATATGTCCGGCAGCCACTGTGCGGAGTTTGCAGAAAGACCCGAAGAGGATAATCATTGCCACACAGAAGGCTACATGCAATGCAATCTTGAGGGTTGTTTTTGAATTAACGCTCATATTCATTTTTTTCGGCAAAGGTATGCTTTTTTTAGAATTGGTATGGAATTTGTTTTATCATGATATATTCAAAACAGACTGTTTCGTCATATTTATTTATTCTATCACAAAAATTTTTTGATAATATGATTTTGCATACAGCATGCCTTAAATATAATTGACATTTAGTAACATACAAAATTAATTTTGGGTATTTCATAGAAAATTAAATTGTCATAATTTCCATAAAGAGGATAAAAACGTCATATTTTTCTGTAGATGAGTATGGCAAAAAGAGAAATAAGCTAAAAAATTTATACTTTTGCCAAACACAAAATCCCGTATGTATGAAACAGAAAAAAAACATCCGTTATGCAAAGCTGTTGCAGGTTTGGTTTTTGCATCCTTAGCGGCATTCGGTGCCCATTCCTGCTCAAAGGCTGAACCACCGCAGTTGATCTCCGGAGACTTTCTAATCAGCAGTACAAATGCCAGTAAAGAATCCGAAGGCCCATATCTGCTTTCCACTGATTTGGGGCATGATGGCAGGACTTGTCCTGGATGTGCCCTCGAAAATGGAAAGTGGGTGCACAAGGAATGTATGGGTTACGGCCATTATTGCCGTGCGGTAGCCCAGGTGACCCTCAACGTATCCGGCACGGACATCACGGCCACCACCACGGACACGTTCGATTTGACTTCGGAGGATTTCTTCCTCATGCCCGACCGCTCGCTGAACTACACGGACGAGAAGGGCAACCGCATCTTCCTGAACATTCCCGGGCAGATGGTCTATCGGGACACC
>JAFWEX010000123.1 GCA_017512705.1 Paenibacillus sp. | reverse complement strand
TTATTTATTTATTTATTTATTTCGATTAGTTATGTTTGAGGATGGTTTGAATTAAAAAAATGATTTTCAACAGCACTTCTTCTAGAATAGTACATCCGTTTATATACATAGCACCGATCTAATGGAGAGTGCAACAAGGTATTTACGAGGAAGAGGAATGGAGAAGCAACGAAATGAATGTTAACAAACATCCTGTTCAAGATTTTCGATTGATTGTAACCTTGATTGTAGTTACATTATGTTGTGTAGGTGTTGCGATGTATCTACGTCTCAAATCAGATACGAATATGTATCAATTCTTAAACTGGGATATATTTCTGGCATGGGTACCCTATATCATTTCATTATGCATTAGATACACATTCAATAAGAAAGTAACGAAAATGACCTTGATCTGGATGGTACCTATGAGTGCGAGTTGGCTTTTTTTTCTTCCCAATTCAGCTTACCTTTTTACTGAAATTCTGCACTCATTTCGATATTTCGATACTCAGGGAGAGACTCAATTCTGGATCAATATTGATTTTTGGTATAACCTCACCTTAACGTTCGCCGTAGCTGTACTAGGCTTACTTCTTTCAACTTGCTCGATCATCTTAATACACGAAGTGTTGAACAAATTAGTCAGTACGTACATTAACATGGTGTTTGTAGGCGTTATTTTACTGCTGAGTAGTTTGGGCGTATACATTGGGAGATTTAATCGATGGAATTCATGGGATGTGTTGTCCAAGCCAGGGCAAATTATTATGGATATAGTGAATGATTTCACTGTAGGGAACAGCATTGTAATTGAATTCGTAGCCATTGTATTTGCAATTCAGTTATTTGCCTACGTTGTTGTATTCTTGTTGACCGCAAGGTCCAGAATCGTAGATTAAATCAATTCGATCATTTTCGTGTTTTAAAAAATAGCCTGCTTGTTCTTGTAAACTGATGCCTTAGACGATAAAGGGGTGGTTTGTATTAACCAGCGAGAATTTATTAACTGGACAGTTGAAGGAAAAAGAAAAGTCGTCATTATTCCCAAAATTGGAGAAGTCATTCGAGGCACTGCTTTGGCTTGCCATGATGATACTTTGCAAGTAGTCGTAGGAGATGTTATTCAAGAGATACCGATTGAACTTATAGGTGATATCTTTGGTGTTCAGAAGTAAGTAAGAGATCGCTGAGATCACTGAGTTAAGATACTTCATGATAGCAGGCCCTTGGAACAGGCATTGGATATTGATCTGATATATCCAATGAGATTCTGGGGTCTTTTTTATTTAAAAAGCACCAAAAATAAATCGAACGATATGACATGTTAGTACCAATATATAGGTAAGAGCAGAAAGGAGATGAAAGATGAGTGAGGAGAACGAGTATATCACATTGGTGAAGCTGACCCTTGCTGGCGATCATGAAGCATATGGAGCGTTGTATGAGAAGACGGTAACGGATGTGTACCGCACGGTTCGATTTCTAGTTCATGATGCCGAGGAAGCGGAGGATTTAGTACAGGAGATTTATATTCAAGCCTATCAATCTTTGGCGAGGTATGATACTGAACGGGCTTTTCGACCTTGGTTAATGGGCGTTAGCATGCGACAAGTTAAAAGTTATCGACGTAAGAAACTGATTCAATTTCGGTTCAAGCAGAGGATCGAACTAATCAATACCAAACCAGGTATGGAAAATGATTTCTCATTACATCTGGTCGAGAAACTTGCGAATCAGCCCTTGCTAGATCAGGTACAGCGGTTGTCTTACAAATTGCAGCAGGTGATTACTTTACACTACTTGAACGGATATACCCAAGAAGAAGTGGCTGATATTCTAGATATCCCGCTTGGGACAGTAAAATCTCGAATTCATGCGGCACTCGCCAAGTTAAGACAGAAGCAACGAATGCATTCTGAAATTGCACGAAAGGTGGACAATGTGAATGAAATTGGATGAGCAGTTACGGTCGGCATATCAGGAGGAAACTAAGGACTGGGTCATCTCAACTCGTGTGAAACATAACATAATAAAGGCTACGCGGAAGGAAACGGCTGGTGTGCATCGCAGTAGAACATGGTGGGCTGCCATACTTATTGCGTTAGTATTTCTAATTCCCACAGGAGCTTACGCGGGATATACGTATCTGGCTGACAGTATATACGGATCACAAGATCAGATCACCTCCCGAGGTGTAGAGGCAGCGGATTACGAGCGATTGGAAGCGAAGCTGCAGCAAGCCAAGGCTCATTTTAAGGAGAATGAATTCGAGCAATTTATGGGACTACTCAAAGAATATGGACAGATGGCATTAACCCATGCAGATGTTCAAGGGAAGATGAATCCAGAACAATGGAGTACAGCAGAACAGGAAAAGTTTAAAGGGTTAGCGGCTGAACTCCAACCGTTCTTTGATAAGCTGGAAGCGTTGGAGAACAAAGCCTCCAAGGCTATACCGGCTTCACCGGGGATTATGGACGAGGAAACATTTTGGATGGAACAATTGGCGAAGGCTGAGGAGTTATTTACGAAGGAGCAATATGCTGATTTTAAATCGATCTATGAACAGATGAAACAGTATAAAACGATAGTGGAAAAACCAGACGGCAGCTATCACATGGATCGCTTGTCTACGGATCAGAGGTCTGATCTGGATCAATTAACAGAGCGTATGAGCGTGTATTTGGAAAAGCTGGGTCTTGAAGTGCGTTGATGATAGTGGATCTGGAGACAACTTGATAAGCATGAGTTTGAGTAGTGACAACTACGATCTCCGACTAGTCTCTCCCTGTCACCTTCAACCGATATTGATGCGGTGTGGTGCCAGTAGCTTTACGAAATACTTTGCAAAAATAAGAAGGGCTGGGCATGCCCACACGGTGGCCAATCTCGGGAATGGACAACACTGTACGGCTGAGCAGCACGCAGGCATGACGAATACGTGTGGCCTGAGCATATGCAATGATGCTGGTGCCGGTGGCCTTTTTGAACACATGAGACAGATGATAGGCCGATAAATGCAGTTCCTCTGCTATATCTTCTAATGAAAATGAATCCGAATAGTTCCGTTCTATCCACTGCATGGCTGCTTCGGCATGGGGGTTGAGATATCCTGAAAAGTCTGCTGATTGGGTGGACGAGTATGAATTCAGCGGCTGAATCGCTGTTTTCCACAAATAGCGAAGCTGTGTCAGTATATCCAGCGTAAAGAGCCGGGCATCCTCAGCAGCTTCATGAGGCAATAAGAGTGTATACTGCTCACCGAAATGTTCCATTCGCTGAATGAGTGGAGAACTCGGCATCAGCAAGATCGGGGGGATAGAAGGCTGCTCATGGAGAAGGTGTTGGATAAAATGATGTGTGGTTATGAAGTGTGGCCAATAACTGTGTAGCAGTTCCAAGTCCACCATAAGCACCGTTCGAATGAACGGATGAGCTTCCGATACCTCGATCTGCACATGATGCAGCTGAAATGGCCTGAAAATCATAAGCATACCCGGTTCAAGTGGGAATACATGCCCTTCGGTAATTAATTGTCCATAGCCATCGTGAATATAGGTTAACTCTAATTGCGAATGTGCGTGAAAAACTTCACGAAAAGCTGAGTGGGAAGTGCGATGAGGTGTTAGGCTGAATTGATCATCTTCGATATGAAACAAAACAAAAACCTCCCTATAATCGCAAGATAGTTCCATTTTATCACAGAATACATACATAAAAGCGCTTTATTCTGAGGTATCGTGAAGGAACTACCAAAGGAGGAATGAAGTGATGATCAACGTAGCTATTATTGGGGCTGGTGCGATTAGCAGCGCTCATATTGCCGCATATATGCAGTTCCCTGAGCGATGCCGAATTGTTGCTGTGGTAGATATGTATGTGGAAAAAGCACAAAATCGAATCATCGAATACAGACTACTCTCTGCAGTAGCTGCCACAGATTATCATGATCTGCTGCAAGCTGATATCGATCTTGTATCGGTCTGTACTCCTCCGTATACTCATGCTTCGATCGCGTCTGATTTTTTACGAGCTGGCAAGCATGTATTGGTTGAAAAGCCGATGGCTTCTTCATTAGAGGAAGCAGACCAGATGCTGAACGCAGCGAAGGAGAGCGGCAAGTTACTCTCTGTTGTTGCACAAAACCGGTTTACCACTCCCATGATGAAGCTAAAGAATGTACTAGATAGCAAGCTGATGGGTCCTATTCTTCATGTTCAGGTGGATTCATACTGGTGGAGAGGACATAACTATTATGATCTGTGGTGGCGCGGGACCTGGGAAAAGGAGGGCGGTGGATGCACCCTTAATCATGCGGTGCATCACATCGATGCCATGCTCTGGATGATGGGGTCGCCTATCGAAGTGCAGGCGATGATGGCGAACACGGCACATAACAATGCCGAGGTAGAGGATATTTCGATGGCGATGCTGCGCTTCGGCCATGGAGCTGTTGGTATGATTACAAGTTCCGTGATACATCACGGAGAGGAGCAGCAATTAATTTTTCAAGGAAAAGAAGCCCGAGTGTCTGCTCCGTGGAAAGTGGCCGCATCGACTTCGCGCAGTAATGGATTCCCAGAACCTAATCCGACGCTTGAGCAGCAGCTGCAGCAGCAGTTCGACGAACTGCCTGAAGTCACTCATGCAGGTCATGCCGGACAGGTCGAGAATGTGCTGGATGCTATAGAGAGAGGAGCTCCGCTTATTGTTGATGGAGAGAGCGGGAGAAATACGTTGGAATTAATTATCGCCATCTATAAGTCAGCAAGTATGGGAGAGAAAGTGGTCCTTCCTATACCATCGGATGATGTGTTTTATGCCAGAGAGAGTATGCTGCAACACGCTGTACATTTTTATGATAAGAAAACATCGGTTGAAAATTTTGAGGATTTGAGTATTACGCTAGGACGCAGATTGGATGATGTATGATCAGGAGAATGATGACAGGTTTTGAAGTAACGCGCGAAATTAACATGAAACAAGAAGTTGAACATGCATTAAGAGGCCACTGTATCCAGAGATGCAGTGGTTTTTTATATCGAGGTTGTACGCCAAAAACAATAGAGTTCTTCATATATATGGGGCCGAGAACGACAGAACTTCAAAGAGAAGCGGATAGAGCATTAGATAGAGAAGTCTAGCATCAATTGCTCCTCTGAGGTCCTTGTGGCAAACAATAGAAGGGGAAATATGGGGTCCAAAAGAGAAAATTCAAATGGATGAGAATATTGTTAGTTTAGTGTTTATATGATACTATTTTTACGGTAGTAGAACTAAAGTATTAGGACTTTAGAATTAAAAATACAGGAGGGGAAAGAGTATCGTGAAAAAGTGGGGAAGTTTATTTTTATCAGGAGCTTTGTTATTTGGCAGCATGGGAACGGTAGTACAGGCCGAATCCGTAACCGATGCAGCACGTGAGAACGCTGGGAAACCAAGTGTTACGGCTAAAACGTTTGAGGATCTGAGAGGGAATTGGGCTCAGGAAGTGGTTGAGAAATGGGCTAGCCGAGGTATTGTGCAAGGGAATCAACAAGATCTGTTCATGCCTAAGGGAGAGATCACACGGGCTGAATGGGCAGCCATGATTAATCGTATTTTCCAATACGAACAAGCGAGTCAATCCACTTTTACAGATGTGTCTGAATCGGATTGGTATGCTCAAGATGTAGCCAAGGGAGTTCAAGCTGGATATATTCAAGGATACATGGACGGCTCATTCCATCCCAATGCTACCCTGACAAGACAGGAAGCAGCAGCAGTTGTATCACGGATTTTAAACCTTAAGAGCAGTGGAGAGACACGATTTACAGATCAGAAGGATATTCAAGACTGGAGTATAGAGGCTGTAAGTGCAGCTGCTGAGAAGCAGATTGTCATAGGTTATAGTAATGGCAGTTTCAAACCAAAGAATGCAGTTACCAGAGCTGAAGCAGTGCAGATTTTAGATAGAGCTTTTAGTACATATGGCAGCTGGTATGGACAAGAAGGCGAGTATGGTTCAAGAGACAAACAAGAAGAGATTCAAGGAAATGTAGTCATTGGAGCTGCGGGTGTAACCCTTCAGAATATGAATATTACGGGTGATCTGATTATCAGTAAAGCCGTTGGTCAAGGCGATGTATTCCTCAAAAACGTAACTGTTCAAGGGAAAACATACGTCTACGGTGGTGGGGAGAACAGTGTACATCTAGAAGATTCTGTTTTGCTTACAGTTATAGTGAACAAAAAGGATGGTACGGTTCGTCTGGTGGCAACAGGCAAGACCGAAGTACATGAGATGACAATCCAGACTTCCGCAAACATTGAGTCGAACGGAAATGCAAAAATTGACAAACTCAAACTCTCAGAGGCTCTTCCGGAGAAATCTAGAGTATACCTTAAAGGGAATTTTGATACGGTAGATGTAGAAGCAAAAAGCATTAATATTCAAGTACCTTCTGGCACAGTCAATCAACTGAATGTTGCTGATTCTGCAAAAGGAACTGAAGTGGAGATTAGCAAAGAAGCCAAAGTAATAGCAGCGATTCTCAATGCAGCTGTTAAAATGTTTGGGACAGGAACCGTGGAGCAAGCTACAGTTAACGCAGTGGGTGTGACTATGGCTAAGGCACCAAACAAAGTGATTCTAGGCTCTTCAGTGCCCTCAGATACAACAGTACAAATTGATGGTACAAGCAAACCTGTAACCTCGATTCCTACTTCAAATAATGTAACCTCTGGAGGTGCTGGATCCTCTTCAGGTTCAACTGGAAGTTCTGGTAGCATAATTCCTGAAAGTCCAAACACAGGAATCCCGAATCCAGGGAATGCTGGTCCTACACCATCACCGAGCGGTCAGTATGGCAGTTATGAGGGGGGGGCTTACTTTCTACTAGGAGCGGAGCAAGAAGCGATTACTGTATCCGAATCCGTATATGTATACAGTCCTAGAAGCGGTAATGTCTATGCAACTAATCAGAATATTGATGGAAAAAATCTCATCCTTCTCGAAGAGGCTGTGAACGCCGGGGCAGCTATAAAACTTCCCATTACAGCAAATGAAAGAACAGAAATCCCTACAGCTGAGGTAATCAAGAAGTATGGGATTGTAAGAATTTTTGTTCTTGATTCAATGAATAAGAGTTCTGAAGTGAAATATGTCAGTGTAATGGATGGTTCCGATAAACCTCTGGTACAGAATGGAACAAGTATGAGAGGAAGCTGGGTTGACGCTCTGGAATCATATTCCATTAGTTTTAATCGTATGATTATGGAGTCTGAACTGGGAAAATTAAAAGATTATATTCTGGTTTCTACAGGGTCTCAGACTCCAAATTTTGTCCCACTTGATCCTGAAGACAAGGTCTCCATTAAAAACAATACAATAGAAATTAATCCGAATAAGGCAGTCTTGGGAAAAAGCACTTATTTTAAGCTATTAGAAGGGGCAGTCTCTACTACGGATAGCGTGTATAAAAATCAAGTGTTTACCTCAACTAAATTTGTTTCATATACACGACCTGTCTTTGTAGATCATCCAACGCAATGGAGAATTGAGAAGCCGGTTGGATCTGTAATTAAATTTACTTTAGACCATGGTGGTCATACCGTTTACTTTGTTTACGAAGATACGTATGGTACATTGGCAGATTTCGAAAAAGAAGTCACGGATGGTCATGGAATGAAATTGCAAATCCCTCAAGATGTCGAAGGAAAAGTTTTTGAATTTGACACGAAGGATTTACAGCCAGGAAAATACAGATTCTATATGAATAGTGGATACACCATTTATGTAACTTTGAAATAGTTGAGGGGTTTCAATAAAAACGGAGGGATGAATTCCCTTCGTTTTTTTGTCTTACTTTACAATATAACCACATACGGAAACCGTAGTCTGACTGAAGGCTGACTCATAATAGTATAATATCGGGATAAAATCGCTGATCGATTGCTGCGGTTTGCTGGGCAGCGGTAGAGCATGAGAATGAAATGTCTGGGTTCGCTCATACTGCTTGATGTAAACCGTCTATAGCCACTTCTCCGCCCAACGCTCGACAGCACTTAACGCTCGTCCCAGCTCGGTTCCTTTGCGGGACAACATATATTCAGTCCGGACGGGACGTTCGGTGACTACATGGCGTACAACCAGTCCTTCCTCCTCGAGTTCCTTCATACGCTCATTCAACACACGTTTGCTCAAATCGGGAATATAAGTATGAATTTCACTGAAGCGTTTGGGTTCCTCCATCAAAGCATGGATAATTAGAGCCACCCATTTTCGACCAATGATCTGATAAGACTGTTCCACTTTTTCGCATAGTTGTTTGGCATTCTCATCATCGTTCATAACCGTACTCCTTTAGTTTAGTATCATATACTTAGTATACTTATTGTAACCATAATGTCCACAAGCCATATGTATACAATATCACATTCCAATTGCTAATAAACTTACCACATAAAGCGTTAACATTCAATAAAAGCCCTGTAAACAAAGGGTTTCACAGTTTCGACAAGGATGTTGACGAATTGTGACGACAGGTGTAATATGGGTTACGTCAATTAAATTGGTTACAAATAATAACCTATTAAAGTTGCTTGAGATTGTAGAGAGAAGGAATGTTGAAATGATTGGATTCTGGCATTGCTTATAGCGGAGGCGAGGCGGGCACCATGCCCACTTATTCCGTCTTTTGTTATGCTTGGATTTGAACGTTTTGAAACATCATATACTATAATGCACAGATCATAGGAGGCACTCCAATGGATGCAATGACATTTGTCCTGTTCGGGGCAACAGGCGATTTAGCCAAACGTAAAATTTACCCTGCATTATACAATCTGTACGTAGATCAGAAAATGCCAAAGGCGTTCTCCGTAATCGGTCTGGGACGCCGTGAACTGTCGGATGCAGACTTTCAGGCAAATGTCGAAAAGTCACTGAATGAATTCTCCCGTCAAAAGCCGGAGGAAGCGTCACAAGTACGTGATTTTATCGGAGCTTTCCGTTACTGCTCACTGAACAATACTAAACTTGAGGATTACACGCGATTGCTTCAATTGGTGGAACAACGTGAACAAGAGTTGAATATTCCGGAAAACCGGATGTTCTACATGTCAGTTGCACCTGAATTTTTTGAGCCAATCGCATTGAATATTCAAGAAAGCGGCTTGGGTAACACCAAGGGCTGGAAGAAACTGATCATCGAAAAACCGTTCGGACACGATTTGCAATCTGCTCGTGAACTGAATGAGAAGCTGAGTAATACGTTTGCGGAAGAAGAAATTTATCGCATTGACCACTTCCTTGGCAAACCCATGGTACAGAATATTGAAACGCTGACGTATGCGAATCCGGTCATTCAGGCTCTCTGGTCTAACCGGTATATTGCTAACGTACAGATCACAGCGAGTGAAACTGTGGGTGTCGAAGAACGTGCTGCATATTATGACCAGAGTGGAGCACTTCGAGACATGTTCCAAAACCATATGTTGCAAATGCTGATGATGATTGCACTGCATCTGCCGAAACGTTGCACACCGCAGGAGATTCAATATAAAAAGAAAAAAATCGCAGAGTCATTGCGGCCTTTAACTAAAGAGAATGTGGCATCTGAAGTTGTTCGTGCACAATATGGCGCTGGTGAGCTTCAAGGCTCCACAGTTGTTGGTTATTTGGACGAGCCTGGCATTCCGGCAGGTTCACAGAATGAGACCTATGTAGCCGCAAGACTGTGGCTGGATGATCCATTCTGGAGTGAGGTTCCATTTTATATCCGTACAGGCAAACGTATGGCTGAGAAATCGACCCGAATCGTCATCGAATTCAAAAGCCCGCTTAAAACAGGTCAAGAATCCGATAACACGATGGCTCCAAACCTGCTGACACTAGAGATCGGCCCGGGTGAAAGCATCTCCCTACAACTAAATGCGAAGAATCCGCTGAACCATGGTGAAGTGGAGCCGATGCATATGACTTTTAACTCAGGAGAGCGTAACGTTCCTGAAGCGTATGAGAACCTGATCTTTGACGCGATGCGTGGAGATTCAACCTTCTTCGCACATTGGAACGAGGTTGAGCTGGCATGGCAATGGGTACAGCCGATTCAGGAAGCATTTGCGGCAGGCACCATCCCACTGGATACGTACAGCGCAGGTTCAAACGGACCAGAATCAGCAGATCGCTTAACTTCGGATAATGGATTCCGTTGGTGGTAAGAGGGGAAGCATTCCTGAACTAATTCGAATCGAATATTATTTTCTAAATTATACCGTTCCAATTTTGCATAAGACCTTCCGGCTCTTCCAGTCGGAGGGCAGCAAACATTTTATATATAGATAATTATTCTTTTTAAAGTGTTTCGTCTGACAGCAAAGAGAGTGGAGGGGACGAAATCGATTCCGAAGAAGCGAAGCGTGCGCCTTTATCACCGGATTTTCCCCTTGTCAAAGGGAGATCAAAAAAATCTGGGGATAACAGCGCTCGAAGGAACGATTCGTAACTGAAACGGGAATTTGTTGCTTGGCCAGGATCTGCTTTCATTGAACAAATTAAATACTAAACATTTGCAAAACAGGAGGATTTTATCATGAAAATCGGACTTATCGGACTTGGAAAAATGGGCTTGAACCTGGGCAGAAACCTGATCGATCACAAACACGAAGTGGTTGCTTTTGACTTGAATGCAGAAGCGGTTAAAGAAATGAAAGAATACGGCGCTCAAGGCGTGTCCTCATACAAAGAAATGGTTGAATCCTTGGAATCTCCACGTGTCCTGTGGATCATGGTTCCTCACAACGTTGTCGATGCTGTACTGGCTGAAGTTAGCCCACTGCTGTCCAAAGGGGATATCATCATTGAAGCAGGGAACTCCCACTATAAAGAGTCCATCCGTCGTTATGAAGAGCTGAAACCACAAGGCATTCACTACATGGATGCAGGAACTTCCGGCGGTATGGAAGGCGCGCGTAACGGTGCATGTTACATGATCGGTGGCGACCCGGAAGCTTGGGCAATCGTAGAACCGGCTTTCAAAGATACTTCCGTAGAAAACGGGTATCTGTATGCTGGTAAAGCAGGTAGCGGTCACTTCCTGAAAATGGTGCATAACGGAATCGAGTACGGTATGATGGCTTCCATTGGTGAAGGCTTCGACGTATTGGAGAAAAGCGGATTTGACTTCGACTTTGAACAAGTAGCGCGTGTATGGAACAACGGTTCCGTGATCCGTTCCTGGCTGATGGAATTGACAGAGCGTGCCTTCTCTAAAGATGCCAACCTGGATGAAATCAAAGGTGTAATGCATTCTTCCGGCGAAGGCCGCTGGACGGTTGAAACCGCGTTTGATCTTCAAACGGCTACACCGGTTATCGCTTTATCCTTGCTGATGCGTTATCGATCCCTGGAAACAGATACGTTCACAGGTAAAGTCGTTGCAGCACTGCGTAACGAATTTGGCGGACATGCCGTGGAGAAAAACTAATCTATTCTTGTTAAAAAGAAAACCTTTCGCTTGAGCAGATAACCTATCTGCTGTGGCGGAAGGTTTTTTTGCATTGCTGTGACCTGATGTGTAGATCCTGCGGAATCCTGTTCAGGCCACTCCAATGCATCAACCAGCTTGGCGAGCCATAAGATGCATACCCGTGACCTCTCTACGCTCGGCTACTTCGTACCACCTATGCATCGCAAGCCAATTAAGCTCATCAAGCAAGACCATCGAGCATTGTCCTTCTTTTTCAGGACAACGTCGCATACAGATAACATATAAACCTATGGTTCATTTCGCGGGGAGGGACGCTCCAATGATGCGAAAGAAATGGCGAAGTCGTAGAAGGCGGCCTAAGCAGCCTAGCGGCAAACGCAAAGTGTGGGTAATTGTTTTACTTGTATCTGCATTTTGTTTGATGCAGGGTTTCGCATATGTAGACAAAAAAATGAAACCGCCGATCATGCATCTGGCCAAGATTCGGATGAAGCAGATTGCAACGGAGGCGATCAACAAAGCCATTACGGCACAGGTTGCTGAAGGCAAGACAACGGAGGGTTTGATTGACTGGAAAACGGACACCGAGGGGAAAGTCTCGGGCTTCATGCTGAACTATAATGAGCATATGCGAATTACTGCGAGCACAATGAATGTGGTGCAATCGACCCTTAAGAATGTGCATATGTTAAAAGAAAAAATTCCGCTTGGTCAGGCTCTGGGCAGTCCGGTCATGGCTTCGTTTGGTCCAAGCATACCGGTTCGCATAGAGCCACAAGGAGCGGTGAAGGTTGACCTCAATACACGTCAGCAAAATGCAGGCATTAATATGATACTTGTCGAGGTGTATATTCACATTATCGCTGAAGTCGCTGTTGTTGTACCTTTTGATATGGAACCCGAGACAGTAGACACAGAGATTCCGATCTCTTATCTTCTCGTTGTTGGTGATGTGCCAATGTATTACTATGACAATCAGGGCAAGCCCGTTGGAAGCAACGGCAGTAACGCTCCCGCTATAGCACTGCCATCAGGTCAGACGGGCGTATCTAGCGGAGGCGGCAGTGGTCACACGAACAATGGAAGCGGTGCAGCCCAAGGAAATGGTGGGAGTGGCACGGATGCATCGAATAATCAGCCTCAGCCACAGATTCCGTTGCAAACACCGGACTACAATACACAGCCAAATGGTCTTGAGATTGAACCGGATGTGCCTGATCTGAACGGGAATTCACAGTCTGGTGGGAACGGACATCCATAGGTCAAGACAGTTAGGTGATGCGAGGAGTAGGACGATAGCATGTTGGGAACAATGCGTGATCTACATTATTGCCATAGAAAAAGGGAACCTCTCGCGCTTGTAGAGGTTCCTTTTTTCCAATGCAAAACATGCAGTTTAAACGAAACAAATGATTATTTA
>JAFWEX010000122.1 GCA_017512705.1 Paenibacillus sp. | reverse complement strand
GTCCTGAGCCAGGATCAAACTCTCCAATAAAGATGAATTTCGCCAACATCGTTAGAAGCTGTGAAACTCATCGGGGTATTGAAAAGAGCGATAAGCTCATTTTGAATCTGACGAGATTAAAAATCTCATGGTTGATCTTGCAAGCAAGATCATTACTCACTCGTTGTTCAGTTTTCAAAGATCAAACACGATTCGTTTCACAATTTTCATCACAACCAAGTTTCAGCAGCGACTTGAATAATGTAACATATTTCGTTTGTTTTCGTCAAGAACTTTTTTCGATTCTTTTTCAGGCTCTCTTGTTCTTCACTTTTCCACAAATAAATTTGTATTTCACTCATTTGGGGAACGAAATATAATGTACCATATTCTCTAGACAGGAGTCAACACCAATATCTAAATTATAAAACAAACAAAAAAAGGAAGGTCGCCCCTCCTTAATATACTCATTTCACATATCTGAATCGGTTAAACAAATTAAGCCTCAATCCAGTATCGAATTTCCCTTCCTTCCCCTTCGAGAGAAGGCCAACCGGCTGATTCTTTTACAATAGAACGAAACACAAGTTTACGAAGGACCAGTGGTAAGTCATTACGGACAAATCTTAGTTGAGGATGATTAACAAGCTCATTAACACTCCAAGGCTCTTTCCTACTCCGTATTACACGCAACAGAAGTTCAGAGCAATCTCCCATTTTCGACATGACAGAAAACTCACAAGCAAGCAAGACCAGTTCTACACGCTGTTCCAGCGTCTCGGAACTTACGGTGAGCTCCTGGTAAAGCTTCCACAACGCACGATCCAATTGTTGTATGTGGGTCCAAACTGTATGATCAGGGTATATGCCCTGTTCAATGAGTACAATCCTTGCCCAACTGCCCAATGTCTCAAGTGCATCATAGTAAGCATCCACTACATGCCCTTGCTGAATATGTCGCTTGGCCTCAACGTACATCCTCAAAAAACGGGTGAACTCATAGAACAGTTTTTGTTCACGCAGCTCATTTCCGAATGAAGACAGTTCTTGACGCAGATCACTAATCTGATTATCCGCTTCCCAGATGATCTCCCCATCAATCAGACATTGCATGAGATTATAATGCCCCCCAGTAACTGCGGTCATCTGCAGATCGAAGCGGCTAGCATAGATCATCTGATATCGGAGATCTCCGTATCTGTAATGTTCTACTTTCGATATAGCTTGTTCTGTGTTGTGCACGATCAGTATCAGCAAGTCAAAATCCTGAATCAGGGAGCCGTGGAATCGCTCTCCCGGGTGGGAATAAGCGATAGCCCCAACTACCCCTGTCTCTTCCGACGGTTCAGACAAAAAAGCTAGGTTATTTAATTCCACGATTCCCTCCATACCATTTATACATTTCATGGCAGAATACTGCCAAGTCAGTTATAATGTAATTCTACATGAAGTACGACGTTTCCTTCTTTTTCGGGCCAGATACTACTCATACGATAGGAGCATTTTTATGATTTTTAAATCAGCAAAAATTAATGCTTTTCGCACTTGGGGATTACTGTTAACCATGTTAGGAATGGGCCTAATGGTACTCGGGACAGCCGGAATTGTGTTCTGGGGACATGCTGGAAAGATCATTGCTGCTGTCGGCCTCGTGATTGGACTTGTTGCCATGCTGGGCAGTCTAATCATTTATTTCTGGGCAGGCATGCTATCAACGAGTGCTGTTCAGGTCGACTGTCCGGAATGCGGCAAATTAACCAAAATGTTGGGGAAAACAGACCGCTGTATGTTTTGTCATACGATCCTTACTATGGATCCGAACAAAGCCAACACGACTAGTCCTCCTGTGGATACTACTGCTCCACCCGCCACGCCGTCCAAATAACAGTGCTACCCACGTTGCAATTAAATTCTCTGATCTTATGCATTCACTAACCAACCCTCAATCTAGCGACAGACCAAAAAGGCCCGGTATCTCCACCGGACCTTTTTTAAATTAAGCAGTCTATAGGAATTGGATGATTTCAAAATCAATTTGAATAACCGGCTTGTTTTAACGTTTCCCACGCCGACGCGTTCGCAAAACTTCTGTTCCACGCAGCTACTCCACCAAGTTTCAGTGAAGATATAAGATCTACCCGTGCTTGCAGGGACAACTCATCTTCAATCCAGATTTTTTTAACTGCGCCGTTTTCTTTATACTCCACGTAATTTTGTCCGCTTGCTTGATCCAGAACAGGTTTGAGTTTTTTCTCTTTGATCAATTCCTGTACGGTATTCATACCTACCGCTTTGGAAGAGACTTTGATCTCCCCCTGTTCATTCGCTTCTTCAGTCCATATCCGAGTGTATAAAGGAACTGCCATGATCAGCTTGTCCGAAGGCACTTCATCTTCTTCAAGTATGCGGCGCACCGAAGTTTCGGTCCATGGAAGTGAAGCTACCGAACCTGCTCTGGGACTAGCTGCCCAGTGTTCATCATATGCCATGACTACAATATAATCCGCGTATGCTCCTAAACCACGACGATCCAGAAACTTAGACCACATTTCGCTATTGGATTTTGGCGTAACATCCACGGATAACATCAGTCCGTGAATGCGAGCCATCGCCCTCATTTCGCGCACAAACTGTGTAACGTTTGCCCCATCCTCCGTATAAACATTTTCAAAATCAATATTGATGCCATCCAGACGGAACGTTTTGGCGTGATCCAGCATCTGCTCGATGATATGTGTACGATTGGCATAGGTAGACAGTGCTTCCTTCGTAATATCCGGATCAAAACTGTTATCCATCAACCCCCAGACTTCCATTCCAGAACGATGAGCCCAGTTGACGTAGGAATGATCACCTTTACTTTTCACTGTCCCTTTGCCATCTGTAATATGGAACCATGTCGGGCTGACCACGTTGACTCCTGGCATCTTCCCAATTGAGCCTATGTCGGGTTGACGATTGTATACCGCTTCCCAGACCAGATTTACGGGTTTGTTTTTCCACTTTTTCTCCGCTGCAGTGAGTGTGAACTTTGGTGTGGCCAGCTTCTTTTTCTCACCCAAAACCATATACTCGTTATCTACATAACCAGCATAACCGTTATCCATCTGCACAAAACTCTGTTCTTCTCCCGTCTGCCACACACGCACTCTCGTGTCGTGCTGCATATCTGCGAGGATCGGCGATGACTTCCCCCCACGCTTGTATAGCGGTACTGTTGCGTCTTCCTTAGATGATAAGGTATCAATTGCTGCATATTGTATCATATCTCCACCCCGCATCAGGATAACTGCTCCCGTCATGGAGTCTTCTTGCACCGTCAGACCGTATACTTCTTTCAGCGGTTGAAGAGGAATGTATGCTTCATTAGCCTTTACCTCCGGCTTTACTTTCAGGGGATAATCTTTATGATTCAGTTCTGCCTTCTTACTCCCCTCTTTCATATGCAACACCCGCTGCGGAGAAGCAATAATGATGTCACCTGATTCAGGTTCGTAACGTATGCCGGGATCGATTGTCTCTTGCAATACCTTTACGGGCAATTTAAGCTGCGCCCCTGTTCCATAGGCTTCCTCTTCCATAAGAAGTCCATCTACAAATATAGGTTGATTCTTCCCCAACCAATCCGGGTCCTCATAAACCTTATTCAACCATACATTGGTAATAAACCAATAGGCACCCCCAGCTACAAGACAGGCTGCGATCAGCCCTGGCCAAAATGAACGTCGTTTACGACGTGTATATTTACTTTTTCTACCCAAACGACTACCTCCGTTATATCCCTTGATGATCATATACATCCGCTAGAATTAATGGTCAATCTAAATGCTATTTGCTGCAAATGCCTTGTATAAATAAAAAACGTGAAGAACCCATACTGAATTCCACACGTTAGTATTGTAAATCATCTCTATTCATTCCTGCAACTCTTGCATACACCATATACTTCCAATCGATGACCGTGTACTTCGAAACCCGTACTGGACTCTGCCTGGAGCTCTACACTCTTCAATGAAGGATAACTGAAATCTTCGATCTTCCCGCATCGGTCACATATGACATGATAATGATCTGTCACATTGGCATCAAAGCGGCTTGAATTATCTCCATAGGTCAGCTCCCGGACCATTCCTGCTTCCAGAAACATTTTCAGATTGTTATATACTGTCGCCACGCTCATACTCGGGAATTGAGGTTCAAGCGCCCGGTAAATCTCATCGGCTGTCGGATGCCCCATCGATTCCATCAAATAGTTTAATATGGCATGACGCTGGGGTGTAATACGGACACCAGTCGTTTTGAGCTGCTCCAACGCATGTTGGACACGTGTTGCCATAATGCCCACCGCCTTACCTTTCATTCTCTGTTTAAAAAAAGTGAATCGATCACTCTGCACAGAGTATTATTTGCTGACCGTACACAACAACAAAAGCTCTCTCACGTCATGTAACCTTGTCAGTGTACTTTTATTGTACGGCGATTGCAAGTTTATTGTCAACGCGGCGAAGCAGGAACTTCTGTGGAATCTTCTTGGGAATTCGTTTCGTCAGATTCGGTAGATGAGGCTTCGGGTACAGCCACTTCAGGATTACGCTGAACGGTCAAATCACTATTCCCTTCAATTTTGATCCTGTACTCTCCTTCTCCAAGCTGACCTTCTATCGTTTTGTTTTTTACGTTGAATGGTAGATCCGTTTGCAAATCACCGTAACTGCTGGAGCCGATCAAACTATAATCACCGCGTTCAGGAATCATCACATTAATCGCACCAACCGCACTATATACTTCCCAATCTCCCCCGACTTTGGTGGATACAATGCTAATGCTGCCATTAAGAGACTGAGCTTTCACCGCGAGATTGGCTCCGTCTAGCGTAATATTCCCGTTCCGTGTTTCGGCTATGAACTCACCCAAAGAATCCGTGATACTGACATTTCCCACTTGTGTAGTCAAATCCACATCCCCCGAGACCCCTCGTGCTTTCATATCTCCACGGTTACTATCCATATCCACATTGCCTATAGCATTTGCTACAATCACATCACCATTTAATGTTTTCCCTGAGATATCTCCAACCGCATTCGTAATACGGATTCGCCCGTTTCCCGTCTCGGCAAAAATCGTACTAATGGCTTCAGGACGATTTAACAATATCGCGCCATTGGATGTGCGGATATCCAGATTGAATCGACGGTCATCCGGTACTGTAATCGTCATATTCATACGTGGCTGTGTTTTTTCATTTTCACCATAGGCTTTACCTGTTGCTTTGATATGAATGACCTTATCTCCTTCTGCCTCTACGAATGAAGCCGAAGCTACTGCCTTGGCTTGAACTTCAGATGTTTGATCTACCCAAACAACGGTTTTCACCTCAATATCATCGGTATCTCCGCGCTGCAGCGAAATATCGCCGTTCACCCCTTCAACCACGATATCCGAAGTATTCATACGGACAGGAACTGTAATGATGTCCTTCTCCTCCATATATCCAGCCGCCTGACTGTAATCCATTGAAGCAGCGCCCAGATTAAGACTTACTCTGTTCCATAGATGCATATAGTGATCTTGTTCCGTCACAATAAAAACAGAAGCCGCCAAAATCAAAGAAGCCAGAATGCCTTTGGCGTCCGGTCTAAAACGTGTTTTTGGGCGCTCATCCGCCTGAGTTGAACGATCTGTATTTGGCTTGCCTCTCCCGCGAATCCACAGGAATAATACAATCCACTCGACGCCAAGAGCTACAAGTAAAAATGGCCACCAATCCACCACTTCGTAAAGGTAGTCCGTACCCCACCGTTTATCCAAAATGAGAAGTACACCAACTGCCGTAATTAAGGCGGAAGCCGTATAACGTCCAACCCGGATTTTACGGTTCATTCTTTTCCCTCCTTGCATTTGTTTCTATGACTTCTTCCTGCGCAACATAACCCAGAACTCTCGTCCAAATAGTAGCAGGCCGCCTACAACCAACAGAACAGCAAATGAATATCCGCCGTATATGGCGATAATTTCTTGAAACCAACGTGGTTTGCGAAAGAATAGCACCATCAGTGAACCTCCCACGATTAACAGCAGCCCAAATGAAATACCTCGCTCCCATACCATCATATGCTCTCCTTCTGTACGTTCAACGGACACCTGCTTGTCCATATTACTCTGAGTGACAACCCTCCGCCTACGCATCATAACCCAGTCAGCCGACTGCAGCACATCATATACGTTATAAAAATAGATTACTGGAATACAGAATGCCAGCAATATAAGTAGAGGCACATTGATCTGTATGCCGATAGATGAGAAGTATAACAGAGCAGACAAATCTAGTAATACCAACAGTATAAATGTCAATCCTCGCATATAAAGCCGCAAGTAAATGTGTCCCAAACCTGGAATAACGGCACTAAGAAGAACCGCAATAAACTTGTGTGTTTTGTTTCTTACCTTCTTGGGATTCGCCGCCTTCTCCGCTCCTGCATTGTCTGTAAGACCTTTCTTCATAACATACTCCTTTCGTTGGGAAATAGGCCGTAACTCATTATGCATTTGGTTAGATAGTACCCTAAAGCGCCTGAAGAGTAACTGGAAGAAAATTGGATATAAAAAAACCTCCGCCATTTCTGTGCTCGGAGGGTTAAGTCTCTCTTACTCGATCGACACTTTTGTCATGTGCTCCCATTGTCTTAATTTGGAGACAATCTCGATCGTTCTAAAATCATGTGGTACCTGAACGTGGAGCACAATCTCTATTTTTCTCTCGACGGATGCCACTTCTGCAAAAGCCAAATCCTGTTCATTCACTGTAATTTTGCGTATTTTAACCTTCTCCTGCTCCATAAATGACGATACTCTTTCTAATGTCCCAGGTTCAGACAACGTGTGAAGAGTAATCACATGTAGCTTGTTGCCACGCAGATACCTCAGCTCTAATTTGTTAAACACCCAAAGATTCAAGAGTACGAGCACGGTGGAGACGATGGAGGCAAAAAAGAAACCAGCACCCGCGGCAAGACCTATAGCAGCAACCACCCAGATTGAAGCTACAGTTGTAAGCCCTGTAATGGACTTTCCTGTAAAAAGTATCGTTCCCGCGCCTAAAAATCCGACGCCCGTAATCACTGCTGTGGCCAGACGTGCCGGGTCAATCCGTACATTCAATTCATGTGCAAAATCTTTAAAACCATAAATAGATAACATCATAATCAGTGATGCGCCAAGGCACACAAGAATATGCGTTCGAAGTCCAGCAGCATGATTAGATCGCTCACGTTCCAGACCAACAAGTCCACCTAGCAGCATAGCCAGCAATAAACGAAGCAAAATATGCCACTCGTCAATAAACCAAGGATTGCTCAACGTCATTGTTCCCCCTCTAAGTTGTTCACATTGCTTACAGCATATTCTTATGAAATGTTGTTAATTCCACTCCAGGTGCAATCTCTACCGCTTCCACGGGTTTAAATCCAAAGCCCATATATAAATTCACCGCAGCTGTGTTAAGCGTTCCTGTAGAAACGATATAACGGGGCAGGTCCGGATGCTCTTTAAATACTTGCTGCATTAGCGCTGTGGCAATTCCCTTGCGAAAATGATTCGGATGTACCATCATTCGTGTGATGGTTAGTGTATTCAGCTCTTCCTCTTTTACAGCCACTGCACCAAGGAGTTCACCATCCACCTCGTCTACGCATCCGTAAAACGTCTCTTCACAATTCTGTAGTGTCTCCATCGTATCAAGTAAAGGCGGAATGTCTTGAAATCCGATGATCTTTGCTTCCAACCGATAAGCCATATGTTGCAGCCTCCACAGCTGGGCTAACATATCTTCATCACGTAGCGACAATAATTGAATGCTCATTGTTTAGTAGCTCCTTCGGATTTGGCTTAATGAACTGGAAATGTTATTTCCAAATAACAGAGTACTTCATAATTTTATAACAAAAAGAGGCTGTCACAGGGACGAGCCTCTTTTTGTCCGACCACACCGGAGGGATCAGCGGTTCAATACATCTGCAAGTAGTTGGTTGGCTAGGGCCGGGTTGGCCTTACCTTTACTTTCTTTCATAACTTGACCTACAAGGAAGCCGATCGCTTTTTGTTTACCAGCCTTATAATCCTCAACCGATTGCGGATTATTCGCAACGACCTGTTCTACGATAGCAAGGATAGCTCCTTCGTCACTGATTTGAACCAATCCCTTTTCTTCAACGATCTGCTGAGGAAGCTTGCCGCTCTCCAGCATTTCTTTGAATACGGTTTTGGCGATTTTGCTGTTAATGGTTCCCTTCTCCAGCAATCCAATCATTTCGCCAAGTCCTTGGCCTGTCAGAGGAACCTGTGTCACTTCAAGGTTATTCGTGTT
This sequence comes from Paenibacillus sp., assembly GCA_017512705.1. Taxonomy (GTDB): domain Bacteria; phylum Bacillota; class Bacilli; order Paenibacillales; family Paenibacillaceae; genus Paenibacillus. The sequence goes on along the minus strand of JAFWEX010000122.1, from coordinate 9,345 downwards.
GAGATAACCTAACAGGTCGCCCATAATCCAATTGGAGACGGATTTGGCATCCTGTGTATATTGAAGACTGTTTTCAAACAGATCTGCAATGGCTTTGGAGGAAGTGATCACCTCAGCATCGTAACTTGGCAGACCATAATCCGCAGTATACCGAGCTTTACGTTGATCCGGCAATTCAGGAATGGAAGCTCTGATACGTTCTTTCCATTCAGCATCAATATGCAGTTTTACAAGATCTGGATCCGGGAAATACCGATAGTCATGCGCTTGTTCTTTGCCACGCATCGATAACGTTTTGCCCTGAGCTTCATCCCATCGGCGTGTCTCCTGAACGACTTCGCCGCCTTCATCCAGGATTTCAGCCTGACGATATTGTTCATATTCCAAGCCGCGTTGTACACCACGGAAGGAGTTCATGTTTTTCAGTTCGGCCCGAGTACCGAGCTTCTCCTGACCATGTGGACGCAAGCTGATGTTGGCATCACAACGAAGTGAGCCCTCTTCCATCTTCACATCGGATACTTCACAATACTGCATAATGGCACGAAGTTTTTCCAAATATGCACGTGCTTCTTCTGGAGAAGAAATTTCCGGCTCGGATACAATCTCTACGAGTGGAGTTCCTACACGGTTAAAGTCCACAAGGGAGGCATAACCACCGTCCACATGTGTGAGCTTTCCTGCATCCTCTTCCAGATGCAAACGTGTAATACCAATTCGTTTGGTCTCACCATTCACTTCGATATCGATCCAGCCATTCTCACCAATCGGCTGATCAAACTGTGAAATCTGATACGCTTTAGGTGAGTCCGGGTAGAAATAGTTCTTACGATCAAACTTGCTGACATCGGCGATTGTACAATTAAGAGCCATGGCAGCTTTCATTGCATAGTCAACAGCCTGACGATTCAGCACAGGCAATACGCCCGGGTGTCCGAGACAGACCGGACAGGTGTGTGTATTGGGCGGAGCTCCAAATTCAGTGGAGCAGCCACAGAAAATTTTGGAGTTCGTATGTAACTCCACATGGACTTCAAGTCCAACGACCGTTTCATATTTAGATGCGGACATTTCGATTTACCTCCGTTCCGGGCAGTCTACAGCTGCGGACGCTGCTTGTGGAATGCTGTATTTTGTTCATACGCATGCGCTACGCGCAGTACGGTTGTTTCATCAAATGCTTTACCGATAATCTGTAATCCAACAGGCAAACCGTCTGCAAATCCGCAAGGAATGCTGATCGCTGGGACACCCGCCAAGTTGACTGGAATCGTCAGAATGTCGTTCAGATACATCGTAAGTGGATTGTCTACTTGAGACCCCAACTTAAATGCCGTTGTAGGTGCAGTAGGACCAATAATCACATCATACTTGGCAAATATATCATCAAAGTCCTGTTTAATCAGTGTGCGTACTTTTTGAGCTTTCAAGTAATACGCATCATAGTAACCGGAGCTGAGTGCATAGGTTCCGAGCATAATACGACGCTTCACTTCTGGACCAAATCCCTGACTTCTGGACTGATGGTACAGATCGAGCAGATTCTCGGGATTGTCTGCACGTACACCGTAGCGTACACCGTCAAAACGAGCCAAGTTGGAGGATGCTTCGGAAGAAGCGAGCAGATAATACGTAGCTACTGCATATTCGGTATGCGGAAGAGAAACCTCTTCCCAAGTAGCCCCAAGCCCTTCAAGCACTTTGAGCGCAGCAAGAACGGTCTCTTTGACCTGTGGATCAACGCCTTCACCGATATATTCTTTCGGCACAGCGATACGCAATCCTTTCACATCACCCGTCAGTCCGCTCAAATAATCCGGGATATCTACGTTCGCAGATGTCGAATCCTTCGCATCATATCCGGCAATGGCTTGCAGTACATAAGCAGAATCTTCTACATTTTTGGTCAAAGGTCCAATCTGGTCGAGTGATGATGCAAAGGCCACCAGACCAAAGCGGGATACCAGCCCGTACGTGGGCTTCAATCCAACAACACCACAGTAAGAAGCCGGCTGACGGATAGAACCACCCGTGTCTGATCCAAGTGTAAAGTATGCTTCTCCCGCTGCAACTGCTGCAGCAGAACCACCTGATGAGCCGCCCGGAACATGATCAAGTGCCCAAGGATTATGCACTGGTGAGAAACTGGAATTTTCGTTGGAACCGCCCATAGCAAATTCATCCATATTCAACTTACCGAGGGTTACGGTATCTGCTGCTTTCAGTTTTTCGACAACTGTTGCATCATACACCGGGTCGAAATTACGAAGGAACTGGCTTGCGCATGTTGTGCGCAGTCCGTTCGTTACGATATTGTCTTTAATACCAACTGGTAAGCCAAATAGCAAACCTTTCTCCTCACCATTGACAAGACGTTCATCTAGCTGACGAGCGCGTACGCGTGTATTCTCCTCGTCAAGTGTCAAATAAGCCTTCACCTTGTCATCATGCGCACTAATATTTTTATAAGCCTGGTCTACTAGATCGCTAACCGACAACTCTTTGCTGTGCAGCTTGTTATGTAACTCAGGCAAGGATTGTTCAAATAAACTCACAGTGCTTGTCCTCCTTCCAATTATCTGTTATTCCATGACAGCAGGTACTTTAAACTGCCCGCCTTCTTCTTCTGGTGCATTGTGCATCACCTGTTCGATGGACAGGCTTTCCTTCGTTTCATCTTCACGCATCACGTTGCTGACATGCAGAACGTGAGTGGTTGGCTCAATGTTGTCTGTGTTCAGTTCGTTCAACCTTTCTGCATATTTTAAGATCGCATTCAGCTGACCTGTCAGCGTCTGCTCTTCTTCAGCAGTCAGATTAAGACGAGCCAGCTTGGCTACATGCTGAACATCATTGTTCGAAATACTCATTATCGGATGCCTCCTTCATTCGTTCTTTGCTTGGACAACCCCTAAAAACGAAGCTATCGTTTAACGGGCTAAAGTCCCAAGATAACTTTTCTAATTATAGGTGAGATAGTTCGACAATTCAATGCAAATGGCATCTCCGTATTATGTAAAAGCAAAAACACTGTAGTCTGAGCAGTTCATGTGTCACTCTCCACACACAAAAAAGCAAAAAGGAGCCGGCATCAGCCGACTCCTGAAATTCAAATGCTTAAATCCATGCACGCAGATTAACCTGCTTTATAAAATCCGCCTGGGACATCACATCAGTCGCGGTCTCTTCTTCTTCTTCCACAGTTTGAGGTTCACCGTTCATCAATTGATGAAACAATCTCTCATTATGTGTCGCAAGGGCGTAATCTATCAACGCTTCTCGCTCGACCCGCTCAGCTTCCTGCTTCAGCAGAACCTCTTCCAGATCGACGTCGCCGGATGGAACAAAAAAGTTCCGATTAACCAGCGGCACTCGAAGCACGTAATCGAACGCATTGTCCGGATTCCGGTCATAAGCGATGATGTATCCATATTCCCCCACAGGAAGATTCTGCTCAAACGTATCCGCGACGATGACAACTTTTTCTCCTAATCGAAGCATCGTCTAACCTCCTGGTAGTCTATCATTATTATTTATTTGTATAGTCTACTAGAAAAGAATAACGATGTCTAGGAATACTAGATTCAAACAACATATTTGTGCAAAATCTTTTTTATTTTTTCACAAAGTATCTCTAATTGCTTACTAAATCAATGTTAGGTGTACTTGTTTCTACGTCGTTTACGGTCTGTACGAATTACAATCAGCCAGTAAATCAAAAGAGGGCCCGGAATACTGGTTATCCCCCACAACCCCCATAACCATGGGAACCGACTTCTTTTGCGAGCATCACGAAACATCCATGTGCCTTGAATTAAAAGTAATAAGGCAAGAAGCAATAGTATGACCGGGGGAATCTCTTCTAACGAGTAATGTAGTTTATTCATGATGTGCCATCTCCCTCCGTTGCCGGATAAACCATAACGTAGCCGCGATGACAGCAAGGACTGTGCCTAAGACCTGAATTCCCAAGAACACGACAGGAGAAGAAACAAACAGCAGCGTTCCTAATGCAATCACAAGTGAAGCAACGAGCCAGAAACACAACATTTCGACGAGATGAGCTCTACGCTTTATACGTCTATGTTCCTTGACGCGGGATTCGAGGGATGCCAGCGAAGGTATCTCCGCAGGTTCACAGACATCATCCAGCGCTTTCATAGACTGTTGTAATCGGCTCACGATTTCCTGCTCCGATGTCTCATTCGATCTGCTCATTCTATTCCAGCTCCTTTCTAAGTTGACGGAGACCATAAGCTGTGCGAGACTTTGCTGTCCCAGCAGGAATACCCAGCATCTCTCCAATCTCTTCGTAACTATAGCCATAATAATGCTTGAGCAATACAGTAATACGATGCTCAGAGGTTAATCTTGTCATCGCATCCATCACATCCGTCCATTCCTCATTTCGACTTTCGAGTTGCCAGCGAAAACGACGGATTGCCTGATGGCGAATGAGATCAAGCCAGCTCTGTTCTCTCTTCCTTCGTCTGGTTCGATCAATGTAGATTCGGGTTGCGATGGTGATCATCCACGATGAAAATGCTGAACTACCATCATATCGCTGAATGTTTTCCATACAGCGAACCATCGTATCCTGGACAATCTCTTCAGCCAGGTTGGGGTCCATCGTAACTTTCATGAGGTATTTGTAAACAAACGAGTAATGGCGCTGTAATAGTGCAGCGAGTGCACTGTCATCGCCCTCTGCTGCTCTACGCACTTCCTCCAATTCAGCTGCTCTCAACATGATGATCACCATTTTCTTGTTTAATCTAAACGTAATACGATAAACTCCGTCAAATCGTTCAATACGAGATGAAATTTTTTTCTAAAATAAATTGATACGACAATTTCCCGGGCAATCAGACGCCATTTCGGTAATCTTGCAGTTTGTCGAACCACCGTTGGTTGTTAGCTCCGTTCCTTAACACATGGCTATTCCAAATATTCTGTCGAGTCCTAACGTTACCGTTCATATGCTCTCTGTTCAGCTTAACCACATCTGAATGATCTTCATTCGTACTTGCTAAGATTGAAAAGTGTGAGTCTGTATTCGTAAAGGTAAGATCTACATTCTTATAATTCGTATTACGGATAATATTAGGTATGTATACTTTCGAGTAAGCACGTTCCTTGATAACGGAATGCATGACAGAATCTAATACCAACTGGCGATCATCAAGACATGTGTACTCCAGCGGCTGACTCTGCGAGGTAATTCTTATTTTCTCCACATCTATTTCCCTCACTCTCGTTCACTTCAAATCGTCCTACTTCTGCAATCTTATTCATCATGTACATGCTGTAACTTCTCTTCTTACTATTACTTTCTTCATTTCTACATGTCCCTTTTATACTTCGGCACCAAGACAAAAAAAAGAACGCAAACCGGGTATAGACCACAGTCTGCGTGCTTCGCAAGTTAGGGTATTTCAGTTTAACGCTTTAGTTAAGTGATGCCTTAACGCTTGTAACAGCTAATTGCTATTCTAATAAAAAAAGTGATGCTTGTCCAGACTTAATTCACTTATATTGTCGAATTATCTTGCAGGAACGTAAGGATTATTCTGCTTTTCATAACCTATCGTTGTTTTGGGACCATGACCTGGATATACCTTAACCTCATCAGGAAGACGATATAGTTTGTTCTGAATAGAATCAATCAGATCGCGTTCGCGCCCACCCGTCAGGTCAGTCCTACCCACGCCCATCCGGAATAGCACATCCCCAGCAAATAGATCATTTTCACAAAGCAGACTTACACTCCCCGGAGAGTGTCCTGGGGTATGATACACCTGGAAAGTATGACCAATCAGCACCAGCTTCTGACCTTCTTCCAATGCAAACTCGGCTGGATTCGCGGTAATCGGAGGTGTGACCTGTGGCCAGTTTAATGATCCGTTCAGCTTCGCTGTAGTCAGCCATTCACTTTCAAGGTCATGCAAGTAAACAGGACAGTCCTTCAGCTTGCGAATCTCCTCTACACCGCCAATATGATCAAAATGAGCATGGGTCAAAAGAATAGCCTCGATCTCCAGATCCTGAATTGCCTTCAGTAAAGGGCCGGGATTCATACCTGGATCAACAATGACAGCTTTGCCCGCATCTTCACCCTGTAACAGGTAAGCATTCGTTTGCAACGGTCCGAGTGTAAATGTACGAATGTTCAGCATATGAATTACAAACCCGAAATCAGTTCACGCAGCTCACGAATGATCACTGCATGGGACTCCGTTCCTTCCCCGTAACGTTTCAAAATTTCTTTGCGTGCTTCAGCCATATTATCCTGATAGTCTGCAGCTTCACGGTCTGGATTCAGCCGTTTGAACTCAACCATAACTTCTTGCACATGCTGTGGGCGCGGCCCCCATTGGCCAAGTACATGTCCTCCTGTATCTGCAAAGATCACGATTGGAACCGAACGACCGCCCATCGTCAAGAATTCATCCATCACTTCCGGGTGATTCTCCATAATGAGCACCTCGGTTGGGATACCTGAAATCTCCAGTGCTTGAAATACAACTGGAATATTCCGAACAACGTCACCACACCAATCTGCTGCCAAGATCAGCACGCGAAGGTCGTCACGATGGTTCAGACTTTCGAAAAATTCACGATCCTCTTCACTGGGCCAGTTAAAGTTGTCATAGTTAGTTTGGAATTCACTTTGATTTTTGGTCATGCTAGCGATAAATTCCTTCGGCGGTAGACCTTTACCGAATTTGTGAGACAAGTTAGGCTTGGACATTACTTCACACTTCCTCTCTTTTTTCGTACATTCATCCATTTAATCAATACATAAATAATCATTAGAGCAAGTGCAACGAGCAAAATAGGCATAATATACGGTGCCGCTTTCTCGTCTATATGCTCCCATTGATCTCCAAGAACCATCCCTAAATATATAAACAATGCAGTCCAAGGTATAACAGCGAGAGTAGTCAGCAGAATGAATTTTCCTGTATGCATTTTGGTGATGCCGGCAGGAATTGAAATGGCATGTCTTACAACCGGGACAAACCGCGCTGTGAAAATAACACCTGTACCATATTTGCGGAACCATTCTTCGGAATGATCAATGTGTTTTTTCTGAATCAATATGTATTTGCCGTAGCGTTCAAGTACAGGTCTGCCGCCATAACGGCCGATCCAGTAAATAAACAACTGAGCCAATACCCCGCCAATGGTACCGAATACCATTGCACCGAAGAAATTAATATGATGCTGAGAAACGAGAAAACCACCATATGCCAGCACAATCTCGCTAGGAATAACCTCCATCATTAGACCCAACATAATGCCGAAATATCCAAGGCTTTGAATCCAGTCGAATAATTGGCTGACAATGTTATGAATAACGTCCATCTCAACCCTCTTTCTTTTTCCTGAATGACGTTGCTCTGCAACATCATGGATGTTGCTCTTATTTTATCACAGGCCCCTGAACGTTGCTACTTGTGGGAACGGAACAGTATCCCGCCAAGGCTGATCCGCATATGGTATGGGGAGAGGAGTGTGAGAACGTGTCATTTAAATCCGTGCCTGGATCTCCCCCGGTCAAACATAAGCAATCTGGTCAAAACCTGCCTTCCGCTCGCGGAATTCGCCGTGCCTGTAGCAAAGAACTATATCGTACAGCCAAAAGGCTGAAACTGTACATCTCTCCAGAACTCATGAAGCAGGCAGAGGAATGCTACTACACCAAAGTGATCGCAAACCTGCTCTGGATTGGAGAACATCGCAATGACCGCAAAAAATTGTGCGAGTGGTGGAATACAGAAGTCAGTGAAGAAATTGCAGCCCTGTGGGACGTCGAGGTTGAGCCATTGAAGGAAGCTTTCAAGCACGCCTTCGGGGGTTACCGTCTGTAAAAAAATACTCAGAAGAGACAGAAGAGACAGTTAAAACAAGTCTATCTCAGCATACTTGATAAGGTGAGAAGTTCAAAGAGTCAAGGCAGGCGATGGTCCCCCTGCCCTAGCTCTTACATAGATCTGCGGGCGTGCGATGTCAACTGATCTACAAGGCACCTGTAGCTACCTTTCGCAATTTCTCACCCGTTAACGAGGCTGAATTGTGTAACAGAAAACGACGATCATTACGCATACGTTCCGCAATAACTTCTGCTGCCAGATTTTTGTATTGCTCATACATATTAGTCCCGACAATTGCGGTCTGTTGTGCTTGCCGGACCTTTCCTTCCTTGATCTCGCGCTTCACTGCCTGTTCCATCCAGTATAATGCTGCCCACTGAGTTCCATAATCATATCGATTCAAAGAAATGGCTGTCATGAAATGTTTCCCTGCTTGAAATCCTTCCCCCGATTGAGCTGAGATCCGCCCAAGTTCTAAATACAGTTCGGGTTCGCTAACCGAATGAGACAAGCTGCTCAGTAAAATAGATTTGGCTTCTGGTTGAGGCAGCATACGCGCAAGCGCAAGCGCTAACTCAGGTCGTGTTGGATTCAAGCGATATGCTAGCTTAAGATGCTCATGACGTACATTGCTCTTCAGTTCCACCAAGGCTTGACGATACTGAATATCTGCCCATGTATGAAGCGCTGTAATCCATATCGTTCCTCCCAACCAGCATGCAAACAGCCATGTGATTGTATATCGTTTGATAGGGCCTGATATGAAACGGGAAAAGGTCATGTGGATGTCGTGGATGTCGTCGGTGCAGACTTGAGCCCGCCTTGATAGGATCATGGCTATGGATGAAGAAAAAGGATACGAGTAATGACGAGGTGGGCGCCCCCCACTCGCATCATGGCGATGAATAAACGGATGGGACGACACTGTCTCCGCTTCTGTCCTCAACGCAACCGCCCATGCTGCGAGCCAGATGAACAACATCCAGCTCAGCGTATAGCTCCAGTCGAAGTCCACGGTGCCATGCAGGACCAAGACAAGTACTGGCGGCAGCAACCGCGGTGCGAAGCGGCGGATGCTGCGCAGGGTGAAGATCATCCACCCTGCAATCAGTGCAATGCCGAGCAGGCCCGTATCCAGGGCCAGATCGAGCGGTCCGCTATGGACCTCGCCGCCGACATACGGCGAGGATTGAATGGCGCGGAACATGCTGCGCCATGTATCTCCACCGTGGCCAAGCCAAGCGGCCTCGGTCCATAATTTCAGGGCATCCCGCCACATGTGCAGGCGGGATGTCCCTGTGCCGACCCCCGCCGCGAAACGTTCGGCGGTGGAGGCGGCGGCCATAAGTGCGGCGGCAATGCACGCCAGCACGGTGGCCGCCAAAGCAGCGGCGCGGCCAGCTCGGGCGCCGCTGTGCCAGAGACGGCACAGCAGCAGCGTGCCGAGCAGCGCAGCTGCCCATGCCCC
>JAFWEX010000121.1 GCA_017512705.1 Paenibacillus sp. | reverse complement strand
TTCGTCAGACCGAGGGTTTGCCTCCGGCTTCCTTCAGATTCCGCCTCGCAACGGACATCCTTGCCTTCCGCTAACAGTTCCTACTGCCAAGCCTGTAGTGGACTTTCACCACCGAGTTATCGCCCATGCCGGGCGCACAACAGAAAAACCACCAACCAGAACGCTGGTTGATGGTTTGTTGTCTCTAATGGAGACGAGCCGCGAAAATCAGGAACCACAGCTCGCCAGCGAACTCATTTACAGGAAGAAAATCATGGAGAGAATAAACATGAAGACTACACCGACAATCATCGGTACAGATGTCCGCTTCACAATCTCGATCGGACTCTTCTTAACCGATCCGGCTACGATCAGAATAACCGCAGCTACTGGAGACACTGCCCGGAGCAGGTTACCAGCAAGTCCCATTGGTATGCTAACTGCAATCGGATTAATACCGGCAGCTGCAGCAAGAGGCACAATTAGAGGAACCATGGAGTAGAAGAGTGCAGTACCGCTGCCGCTGAGAATAACGATTAAAGCAGTCATTGCAACGAGTATGAGCGGGAGAACAAATCCAAGGCTAGATCCTTGAATACCTATCATGGCTTGTTCCAAAGCTTTGATCATGCCAATTGATTTCAAGCCTGTAACGAATACAGATGCTGCCACAAGCAGAGCCACGATTGGCATTGCGTTACCCATTCCTTTAAAGAAATGCTCTGTGCCGTTCAGTACCTCTTTAGTTTTTCTATGGCGAACCAATTCACAGACAATAGCGATCGCGAAAGACAATAAGGCGACAATCTCTACGCTAACATCAATTTTAATATCGGATACAGATTGGAGGATAAACACTGCAATTAGAAACAGAATCGGGAGCACTGGCAGCAAGGCATACACAAATGTAAACAATTTGCCGCCTTCCACTAGCTTAATATCCTTCAACTCTGCTTCCAGCTCCCCGGCTTCAGTTCCCATCTTTTTATCCATACGCTTCTGCCAGAAATAATGAGCCACTGCAATTACTAGCAGGGTAGGGATGGAAACCAAAGCGTGATAGCGGAAGACATAATCCGTTACGGTCATGTTCGCAAAAGCAGCATGTTGGGCTAGTTCAGTTGCTACTGCAACATTATCTCCTCCCAGTGGAGTAGGTATAATCGTTGCTGATGTAGCAATAATGGCTGCTGCAGACAAAGTTGACATTCCTGTCTTTCTTAATACAGGGAACAGAGTTGCGAGCAAAATTATTGCCAAGTTTGATGCACTAGGAATAACCAGGGACAACAAATTTCCAAGCAAGAACACAACAGGCACAAGAATATATACCGATTTAATTTTGCCAAGAGGCTTCGTTATAACATTAACGGTCACATCATTTGCTTTAATATGAGACATATAAGCAGTATATCCGCCCAGGACAAGGATGATAAACCCTGCCGAGGTTAAGGTCGATTTGAACTGGTTCACTATGGCCAGCAAAGGATCGAGCCAAACTGCCCCCGTGCTTTCAAAGTCCTTGATGCTGATCCCATTACCCATCGCAATAGCAATGAACATGAGTGCAATCCCGATAAAGAACAATGTAATCTTAATATCCATTTGTTTAATTAACATATATACAATTATTAAAATCGCCACAATGGCCGCACCGTACATAATAATATCCATCATCGGGTTCCCCTCTTAGCTAGTCATTTGTTTAAATGTTAGTTACATTTTCTCAAGCTATCCAGTAGCCATTCACGGAATCGCTCCGGATCAACATCAATACATACTTTCGCATTGCTAGGCTTGCCCAGATACCCTTTCAAATCAACAACTGTAGTTCCAGCTGTCAAGCTGCCGTTTAGCTCTACATCAACGAACGTATCTACCGCTTCAAACAAATCAGGCTTCAGCAAATAAGCTATGGCGCAGCTATCATACATTTTCAGACCTGTCTTCATGCTGCCCCCGCGATATCGTTTAAATAGGCTATGAAGCATCTTTCCTGTCGCGTTCATATGTTCGAGCTTGGCACTGTCTTCAGGCAATACAAGCGCTTTCAATCCAACGTCTAATCCAGCCATCACGATTGGAAGTCCACTGTCAAAAACAATTTTTGCAGCCTCTGGGTCAACATGAATATTAAATTCAGACATAACCCCCTTATTTCCTCGGGAAACGGAACCCCCCATCAGAATAATTTCTTGAATGTTACTCTTCACTTCAGGGTATACCTTCAAGAGCAATGCAATATTCGTAAGCGGTCCGATTGGAATGAGCGTAACTGGTGTCTCACTCTCTTGAATGACTCTGTACATTGCATTAACTGCATTCTCTTTAAGAAGCAATTCATTAGTAGGCTCCTCAAAATCAAAACCTTCCATCCCGCTAGCACCGTGGATATCGCTCGCATCCTCAGGCTGACGGATCAAGGGCGTTGACGCACCCATCGCTACCGGAACTTCCTTGTTCCAATATTTAAGCAGCTTCAGAGCGTTGCGAGTCACTTTATCAATGCCGACATTCCCCGAAATCGTCGTAATTAGTTTTACATCTAATTCTTCGCTAAATAAGGCGATAGCTATTGCGACTGCATCATCAATTCCAGGGTCAGTGTCGATAATAATCGGTCTTTTTAACATGTACATCATCCTCCATTAACTTCATTTGATTTACTCTGTAGTCTGTCCATGAATTGCTTCAGCTCCTGCAGTGTTGGCATTCCCCCTTGTGCCCCGAATTTCGTCACGGAAAGACTCGCTGCATATGTCGCATGATAACAAGCATCATGGAATGCATACCCTTGGTCGAGACAATAGCTCAATGCGCCGTTAAACGTGTCTCCTGCACCAGTCGTATCCTCTGCTTGAACAACTGGCGCTTTAATAAATACCTCTTGTCCATTCTTGTAATAGACAATTCCATTCTTGCCATTGGTAATAATTAATTTGTCCATAAATTCATCACGAAATCCAGATGATTTCATAAGCATTTCTGCTTCATGTTCATTTGGAGTCAGATACGTAATCTTCTCCCACCAGTCTGACGGAAAATCCTGATACGGAGCAGGATTAAGTATGGTGGTTATACCTTTATCAGAAGCAATATCTAGTACTCTAGCAACGGTATCCATGCGAATTTCCAGTTGAAGCACAATGACATTGCTGCGCTCGATCTGCTCTCTGCATGCATCAATATCCGCGGGAGTAAGCTCGTAATTCGCACCAGGAACTACGATGATCAAATTATCGCCTTCTGTAACCACGATCGATGAAATACCTGTAGCGGAATCTGTAACCGGTTCCACATTGTTAATATCAACAGATTGTTCCTTTAGATAGGAAATATACTGCTGACCAAAGTGATCTGTACCAACACGGCCTATCATGTGAACAGAGCCGCCCAGCTTAGCAGCGGCTACTGCTTGGTTCGCACCTTTACCGCCAAAATTTTGACGGAAGTCCGTTCCAATAATCGTTTCACCCATTTTGGGATAACGTTCTACTGTGGACGTTAAGTCTACGTTTAAACTCCCTATCACTGTAATCAATATGTTTCTCTCCCTTTATGTTGAATCCCTCACAACGAGCTTAGCATCAAAGCTGTAATGATGTGAGTCCATTACATGTCCATCGATCAGATTCAGCAAAAGTTCTCCACTCTTCGTGCCAATCTGTTCAATAGGCTGCTCCATTGTAGTCAATTCCGGCGTAATCGTGGTGCCCCATTCAATTCCATCAAAGCCAATCACCTTCATTTGATCTGGAACTTGAATCCCCAGCTTAGCTAAAGCTTTTATAACACCCACCGCCATGATATCATTTCCGGCAAATATGCCATCAATCTCAGGATGCTGGTCTAATAACTCCATTGTTGCCACCAGAGAAGTCTTTAAATCATAATTTCCGCATATAACAAGCGATGGAAGCTGTTGCTCCGCTATTTCATCACGGTATCCGCGAAACCTCTCTTCAGCATTATAGACACCCTTCGGCCCTCTCACATGGGCGATGTTAGAACAGCCTTGACTTACAAGATAACGGATCGCCTCGCGGGCATTCTTATAATTGTTAACTGTTAAAGAAGGAACATGTTCACTTATTACCCTGTCAATGGCGACAACAGGTATCGACAGCTTCGCCAGATGCTCTTCCTTGATCTTATCTGAAACGATAATCGCACCCGCTACATATTCTGTCCTCATGGAATCCATAATATTGGAAATCCGATCAAGCTGATCATCGCTATTGAACAATAAAACGGTATATTCATGATCAATTAAATATTTCTCAACCGCTCTGAATAACTGCGGAAAAAACGGATTGGATATGTCCGGAATGATAAAGCCGATCGATTTTGATTTCTTTTTGTATAAGCTTCGGGCTACAGCATTCGGAGTATAATTTAATTCTTGGATAGCTCGCTCAACTTTCTCGCGGCTATGTGCACTAACGTATCCTTGATTATTCAAAACTCGGGAAACAGTGGCCACTGAAACCTGTGCAGCTTTCGCAACATCACGAATAGTCGTCATCTTTTAATAACCTCTTTTAACAATATAATGCCGGGTTATAACAGTCAGTAACCGGTTACACATAGTATACGGAGTTATATCGGCTATTGTCAAAAGAGACTGCAGATATGTTCTAGTTGTTTTAGGTAACCGGTTACACACAGTATATAAAAAATGATTTGTATTTGTCAAAGGAAAAATCTTAACATGGATAAGGTATTTTTTGGTTGGGTTTTCGAAAGATATAAAAATGGTATAGCACATAGTTTAAATTGTATTGTAAAAGCATCAGTAGCTACACGGTATAAACAGGCGAGGTTCAATCAGGTAAGGTATATAAACGCTTACCCTCTTCGCTTTTTATTTTGTCGATTAGACATTTTAGAAAATAATTGAAAATTGGTTTGGATAATGAAATTAACATGGAGATGAAACTAAGGAGGATTAGTATTATCAAACGGTACGAACCAGCAAACGATTGCTGTGTCGTAAAGCTTCTGCTGACTTGCAGGCAAATAAACATTGGACACGATCATGATAAAACTATATAGGTATACAAAAAAACACTGCCAGCAGTGTTTTTTTGTATACCTATTGAAATAGAGAAAGTCATGTTTTAGTTAGGGCTAACGTATCCACTTCCGTCAAAATGTGTGCGATAGAATGTGGTTGTCCCGCTAGTACTAGATACAGACCAACCCGCTTGAATTAACTGATCAATTCCCAAATTCAAGCCTGTGGATTTTTCATTAGTTACTGCAGTCTCTGCATATCCACTATAGCTTACTTGTAATTTAGTTTCTGATTGCAACGTGCCTTGCACGAAGTTTTTAACGACAGAGAACGATCCGCCAGTGTAAGGAGCCATGTAGCCCGTATCGTTATACACTTTTTTAAACACTCTACCCATCGACCCACCAAATTGAACCTCATGAACCTGCACAAGTACTCCAGCTTTCGCCTTCACACCTTTACCAAGATCTATAATTGCAGAATATTGAGCATCGTAAGTATGATTTATTCCGGATGCACGTGCAGCATTTTTTGAAGCTTTTTCTGGAAATTCAGCACGGGCTTCGATGTAACTTTTTCCAGTAAGTTCAGCATATCTCACTAGAAATTCATCTGGAGAAAGTTTCTCAACTTCCCAATCAATCACTTCATTATTGAGATCAATAACGATTGATTCAGGAGAAGTCGCGTCCTGAACAACTGGATTAGCTGCGGAAATACCTGAAACTAAAGTAGATGCAGCCAAAATTGCTGATAGTGCAAAACCTGTTTTTTTCATTAGTGAAAGCACATCCTTTGCTGTTATGTAGATTAGAAATAAATTCTCTAATCTCCTATCATGTTACTATGATTTCCTTCTTTTGGGAAGTAAATTTTGGAAATTTATTTAAATTTTTATTTTAAAGGATAAATTAATGCATATTATATCATCTATACTCTAAAACTTATGTATAAAAAAGACATTGCCTGCGTTAGGAAGCGTTGAGAATTTTGCGTAAATAGAGAAATCCTTCTCTTGTAGATGCCACTGTTTAATCGGTGGTTGTGAACATAGCTTGCAGTTCAGCCCGTGCCTGGTCAATTTACCCATCCTCTTCGAGTCCAAGCAAGCAAAAATAGCCACCAAATGGTGGCGAGGGAGACGATCCCCTGTCCGAAGATAACGACACATAAGCTTCTACGGGTGTAGTCACGGTTTTGATGGCGCCTGAAATTCGTTTGTTAAGGAACAAGTAGCCATTATAAATATATGTTCACTCTTTCACTCGGTCTCCTTCGGGTCATTCCGTTTAAAAGAATGGAGACCTGTTATCAATCGCATGCAGACCGTCACTCCCCTATAGGCTTCTGCATAGAATGGAGAAGATGAACGAATCTAAATTGGAGGTCATGACCATGAACTTGCAACTGCAGGGGCAACAAGAACAAACATTGTTTCGAATGGATCCAACCACTATGAATAACGTAAAATCCATTCAAGACCATGTAACAAATATATGTGAAAACCATGTTAATACACTTGTTCGAGTGGAGACAGTAGATGGCGATGTTTTTGAAGGGTTACTCATCCATTGCGAAAGGGGAATTTTATACTTAAAACTACCAAGCCCTGTGACTAATCGAGGCTTTGTTCCTGGTTTCCAAAATGATGTCGTATTACCCCTGGTGCTATTCAATTTACTCGCCATTTCATTATTATAGGCCTGACCCGAGCCTAATCCTATCATTAAGGAGTGAAATCTTATGGCATTCATGCCACCTCAAGGACCACAAGGAGTACAGCAGCCACCATCCTCTCCTCCTCCACAATTCACACCACAGCAACCCGCTGCTACAGCATTCGCCATCGACCCCGGAGCTATTGCCGGTTGTTTATTCCGCAACACCTATGTTTGGCTGAGAAATGGGAACGCATTCTGGTTTTTCCCAACCTTTGTAGGGCGTACATCCGTTGCAGGTTTTAGATGGACCGGTCGAATATGGATGTTTACTGGAGTCGATCTAAGAAGCATTGTGTCATTTACATGTTTTTAGAGAAGAAGATAGCGACCCCTTTTTCAACTCACCAAAAACAAAAAAGCACCCTCTTGGGTGCTTTTTCTAATACTACTAATGGAGGCGAGGGGAGTCGAACCCCTGTCCGAAGATAACGACACATAAGCTTCTACGGGTGTAGTCACAGTTTTGATGTCACCCGAGTATCGCCCCGTAACCGGCTATACGTTGGGTCAGCCTGATTGTCTTCTTCAGCACACCCCAGGCGGAGATGTGACAGCGTATCCCACTACTTGTTAGCCCCTAATCCTGTCACATGGGCGATGCAGGTTAGAAGCACGCACACAGTTTCTTAGGCTGCGAAAGCGTAGTTTGTTTGTTGTTTGCCGTTTAATAGGCTTTAGCGTTGATGAAGCGGACGCGTCCCCACTACCCGCTACCTATGCTCGAACTATCCCCGTCGAATCCATAAATGCCCCCTCATATAAGAAGGGCTCCAGGATTAATCCGTGAATACGGAGCAAAGGTGCTGCACATCTAATCCCTCCAAGGTGAAAAGATGTTTCTTACATACTCGGCATTCCTGTCTGCTACATGAATAATCATATCACAGCCAAGATCGCCATTATAGTGCAGATTGCTGGAAGGTATTCCAGCCTACTGAGAATAGATGAAAGGTTATCCAACCTTACGGATAGGATATAGCCTTACACATCAAGCTCAATCGTCTACATATTATACCGCGTGACTCATCGGAAGTAAAGTTTACCCAACGGTGTACAACACATCTAAAAAGCATTCTAATAAAACTTCTAGATGATCAAAAAACATCCTTGCCATACTGGGGTGTACCGAACCGTTCTTGAATCGCGCACAGTGCTAAACTCCAAAGTAAGAGAAAAGACATTGGTTTTATTAATTTACCCACCATTGAACAAACTTACGCAGCATTTTCTATAAAAAACCCCACACTCGCCCAATCTAGGGCAAGTCGCGGGGATTCCTCCAATCAGAACTACTCATACTGCCTAGCAGATAAGCTAACAAACCACATATCTTGGCGCTCGTATAAAGCGCCGCAATCTCTTAACGCGCAACCTTCTGCTTCTCGCGCAATGCACGTTGGATATCACGTTGAGCATCCCGCTTCGCGGCGGATTCACGTTTGTCGAACTGCTTCTTACCTTTACCAAGGCCCAGCAGCAACTTCGCGTATCCGTTACGCACATAAATTTTCAACGGTACAATACTGTATCCATCCTGCTTCGATAAACCCAGCAGCTTATGAATCTGTGCCTTATGCAGCAACAGCTTGCGTGTACGCGTCGGGTCGAGCGGATTATGACGATTCCCTTGTTCAAAAGGGCTAATATGCATGTTATGAATGTGAATCTCACCATTGCGAATGGTAGCAAATGCATCTCCGATGTTCGCACGTCCGTTACGAATAGACTTAATCTCCGTACCAGTCAGCACCATGCCCGCTTCATATGTATCTTCAATGAAGTAGTCATGGGAAGCCTTTTTATTCTGTGCAAGCACTTTATTCTGCCCATCATTCTTGCCCATGTCCTCACTCCTTCTTCGTAAAATCAACCGTACTATGCTGTAATAACATAGCATCCATGTCGCACCAAAACACCTGTGCCAGACCTTAATTGTAGCAAGGACGGCTGTTAAAATCAAGAAAGAGGCGGTCTCTGCCGCCCCTTCTCATTACACCTGATTCGCTCCCTTTGAAACCATATCTATACCAGCTTCCAAGGTAACGGATATTGCTACATTTCCAAGTACTTTCTGAGTACTTTTTCAAATGCGTTTTGATTGCTTTTCGTTTACTTCTTTTTCTTCCGGACAAAAGCCGCCGTTCCATTCCCAGCGCCACCTTTGTTTTTCTTACGTTTGCGACGTGGTGCTCCGCCTTCCTGCACCCCGCCTGGTGTAGCATTTTCCCCGATAAAAATACCGCTAGGCGACGTATTCTTACGCTTACCTCCGCCTTTGCCACCTTTACCGCTGCTGCCTTTACCGGACTTGAAACTTCCTTCTCCTCGGCTGCCGCTCAGGCCACTTCCTTGGTCACCTGCGGAACTATTATCTGGTGCGGAGCTATATCCGCCCTTACCTGAGCCAAAACTAAAGCTTACCGCACCTTTACCGCGGCTGTTTGAACCGCCAGCACCTGCATCACTTGCACGATGCTCGCCTTTCGGTCTGCCACTGCCCTTACCCGCATATCCGCTGGAAGTGGAAGACCCTGCGCCTCCACCTGCACTTGCTGCTCCCCCGCGTCCTCCACGAGCTCTGCCGCTCTCTTCTGCCGATCGGCCACCACGCTCACGCTTGCCGCCGCCAGCACTAGCACCGCCTTTGCCGCCACGGCCACCACCGAAGCCACCTTTGGCTCCGCCTCGTCCGCCGCCGCTTCCGGGACGACCGCCTTTACCACCGCGTCCACCACGGTCGAATCCACCATCGCGTTCTCTGCGAGGTTTCATATCGACCATCTCAAAATCAATCGTATACTCTTCCATGCTCACACGTGCTACGCGAATCTTCACTTCGTCACCGATGCGGAACACCTTCGAGGTGCGCTCACCAATCAACGCCATGTGCTGGTCATCAAAATGGTAGTAGTCATCTGTCAAAGCGCTGAGGCGAATCAGCCCTTCCACCGTGTTCTCCAGCTCAATAAACATACCGAAGCTCGTTACACTACTGATAATACCTTCGAACTCTTCGCCCACCTTGTCGAGCATATACTCGGCTTTTTTCATTTTCTCTGTATCGCGCTCTGCTTCCACCGCCACACGCTCACGTTCTGAAGACTGCTGTGCGATATCGGCCATCCGGCTTGCCAGATACTCCTGACGATTCTCCGGTAATGCTCCTTTGTTCTCAATCACTTCCCGAATAACCCGGTGAATGACCAGATCGGGATAACGACGAATCGGTGATGTAAAGTGACTGTAGAACTCTGCCGCCAAACCAAAGTGACCGGACATTTCGGAATCATACTTCGCCTGTTTCATAGAACGCAGCATCATCGTGCTGATGACTGTTTGTTCCTTGGTACCGTTAATATCCTCCAAGAGTGATTGAAGCGCTCGTGGATGAACGGAATTGCCGCGTCCTTTGACGTGGTGTCCGAAATTCGCCGCGAAGGCGAGAAAATTTTGCAGTTTTTCCTGATCCGGATCTTCGTGCACACGATAGATGAACGGCACTTTGAGCCAGTGGAAATGCTCAGCAACCGTCTCATTCGCAGCCAGCATGAACTCCTCAATAATTTGCTCCGCAATCGAACGCTCACGTTTGACGATATCGATCGGTTTGCAGTTCTCATCCACAATGATTTTGGATTCTTCAAAATCAAAGTCAACAGCACCGCGGCGCATCCGCATTGCACGTAACTTCAAAGCAATCTCTTTCATCAATTGGAAGTCATCCACGAGATCTTTGTAACGCTCAAGCAGCTCCGGCTCTTCGCCTTCAAGAATTTTGCGTACGTTAGAATACGTCATACGCTCTTTCGTCCTAATGACACTTGTGAAAATATCGTGTTTCACGACCTTCATCTGGTCATTAAACTCCATCTCACAGGACAATGTCAGACGGTCCACCTGCGGATTCAAGCTACATATGCCGTTGGACAAACGCTGCGGTAACATCGGAATAACCCGGTCCACCAGATACACACTGCATCCACGGTTGTATGCTTCTTGATCCAACTTCGAGTTCTCACGTACGTAATACCCTACATCGGCGATATGAACACCTAGACGGTAGTTACCGTTTGGCAGTTTTTCCACGTTCACCGCATCATCCAGGTCTTTCGCATCCTCACCATCAATCGTAACGATGTTCAGACCACGCAAATCGCGGCGTCCCTGATCAATAATCTCTTCTTCGGTAATGGAGTCCGGCGCCTTTTCTGCTTCTTCCATCACTTCATCCGGGAAAGCTTCAGGCAGCTGATGCTTGCGAATCACCGATAAAATATCAATGCCCGGCTCATCTTTGTGACCCAGAATCTCAATAATTTCGCCCTCAGCCGCTGCACGGCCTTCCGGATAGCTGACAATCTTGGCAACAACCTTCTGTCCATCCACTGCACCAGCAAAATTCGTACGCGGGATGAAAATATCACGATTAATCCGTTTATCATCCGGAATTACAAATCCGTACACTTCGTGGCTCTGAAAAACACCCACAACTTGTGTGATCGCACGCGTCACAATTCGTACAATCTCACCCTCCAGACGTCCACCAGACGGCCCTTGGGATGTGACTTTAACAAGTACGATGTCGCCATTCATTGCGCTTTTCATATCATTCGCGTGGATGTAAACGTCCGGGTGATCTCGATCTTCAGGAATTAAAAAAGCAAATCCCTTCGCATGCGCCTGCAGGCGGCCGCGTACCAGATTCATCCGTTCCGGCATACCATAGCGATTGTTACTTGTTAGCAAAATTTGACCGGATTCCTCCAGTGTATTGAGCATAATCAAAAAGGCTCTGAAATCAGCAGCATCTTCAATCTGGAAGTGCTGTTCCAGTTCCTGATAAGTCATCGGTTTATAAGCGGTCTCCCGCATGAATTCAAGCAATTGTTGTTCGGTTATCATTAGTTTTCACCTCGGGAAACGTAAGAGTTTAATTAGGTCTCTTCTCTTTATGTATCGGAATTTGTGCGTAAATCATACAGGTTCTGTTCAGCATGATCTGTTGTTGAGGTCTATCCCGGCAGCCTTACTATTTCATACCCTAGTATACACGAATTCAACCCAGCCCATCCGTACCCTCCCAAAAAACCGTCAGAGCCTGTTATTTCATCCCTAAATGACGCACGTTACACTTTGCTCTTTCTAAAATCATTTTATGCAACGGAACGGATGCTGATATCTGGATCAGCAGCTCAACATATCAATAAATCAGAGGCGGAACCAGGCCGAACCACAGATCAATTCAATTGAAGGGTTGCAACAGGATATAGAGTGCTGGCAAGGGTCTTACTACGTTCTACCTCAATGCATCGAGGTGTATAGTCGCACAGGAAAGGGGTCGGTCGGAAGAAATAAGAAAAGAGGATTTGCACATTGGAAACAAAGAAATGAAGCAGCAATATCTACAGTCACTAATACAACGCGTTGGAAATCTTTGGATACATCTATACTTATTAAAAAACCTCCGTTTCTGCACGAAACGAAGGTTTGTCCGTTAAGCCATTGGCTTCAGCTATTTGGTTTCATTCAAATCCAGAGTTACTTGGAAACCACCGTAACAATAATAGCCAAAATCATAAATCCTGCACCCAGTACAACCGTTGCACGTTGCAGGAAAAGATCCAATCCACGCGCTTTCGTTTTACCGAAAAGATGTTCCGCACCACCGGAGATGGCACCCGCCAAACCAGCGCTTTTCCCGTGCTGCAGCAATACTACAGTGATTAGACCGATCGAGAAGACAACAAGCAGCAATTTCAAAGCAATTTCCATTCTATCCACCTCCTACCCATGTGGGCATAGCATCTCACCATAAAAACAGTTACTTTAATTGTAGCATAGCCATGGGATGGATACAAGTATTATACTACACGCTATTTTCCTTAATCATACAAAAGTTACCGAGATTATTCACGACACCACAGATGCCTGATGTCCATATAAATTTACCTTAAACTATTAAAAAAAAGACAAGCCGGTTACCCGGCTTGCCTGCAAAGCTGTTTACACAGCTTATTTTTTAAGGTTGTAGAATCCTTTAAGACCAATGTACTGAGCACGTGTATCCAGTTGATCCTCGATACGGAGCAATTGGTTGTACTTCGCAATACGGTCTGTACGGGAAGGAGCACCTGTTTTGATTTGTCCAGCGTTTGTTGCAACCGCAATGTCAGCGATTGTGCTATCTTCGGACTCACCGGAACGGTGGGAGATAACAGCTGTGTATCCTGCACGTTTAGCCATTTCGATTGCATCGAATGTTTCAGTGAGTGTACCGATTTGGTTCACTTTGATCAGGATGGAGTTACCGATACCTTTTTCAATACCTTGGGACAGACGCTCTGTGTTTGTTACGAACAAGTCATCACCAACGAGTTGTACTTTGTCACCCAATTTCTCAGTGAGCAATTTCCAACCATCCCAGTCATCTTCGGACATACCGTCTTCGATTGTGATGATTGGGTACTTATCAACCCATGAAGCCAACAGGTCAACATACTCAGCGGAAGTGTAAGATTTGCCTTCGCCAGCCAGTGTATATTTACCATCTTTGTAGAACTCAGTAGAAGCAACGTCCATACCCAGGAATACGTCAACACCTGGTTTGTAACCTGCTTTTTCGATTGCTTCGATGATTGTAGTGATTGCTTCTTCGTTGGAACCCAGGTTTGGTGCGAAACCACCTTCGTCACCTACAGCCGTGTTCAAGCCTTTGGAGCTCAGTACGGATTTCAGGTTGTGGAAGATCTCTGCGCCAACGCGAAGAGCTTCTTTGAATGTTGGTGCGCCCACTGGCAGAACCATGAACTCTTGTACGTCGATGTTGTTGTCAGCGTGCTCACCACCGTTGATGATGTTCATCATTGGAACTGGCAGAGTTTTCGCGTTGAATCCGCCCAGGTAAACGTACAGTGGAATTTCCAAAGCGTCAGCAGCTGCGCGAGCTACAGCCATGGATACAGCCAGAATTGCGTTCGCACCCAATTTACCTTTGTTTGGCGTACCATCCAAAGCGATCATCATTTTATCGATGCCCAGTTGATCCGTAGCGTCCATACCGATCACTTCTGGGGCAATGATTTCATTTACGTTTTTAACAGCTTGCAGTACACCTTTACCGAGGTAACGGGATTTGTCACCATCGCGAAGCTCAACAGCTTCGTGGGCACCAGTAGATGCGCCAGATGGAACGATTGCGCGTCCAAGTGCGCCGGACTCCAGATATACTTCAACTTCAACTGTAGGGTTACCACGGGAATCGAGGACCTCGCGTGCATACACGTCAGTAATAATAGTCATGAGTAATAGTCTCCTTTAATTTTAAGTTTATTTAAAATCGGGACACCTTGTGTTTCCCCTTATCCACTACGTCAGCAGAATCGTCTTTCGATCGCTGTTATCCCCTGATTCCTTTGAACTTATTTTCATAAGTTGGAATCATGTGATAAAGGCGAACGCTACCGCTTCTCCAGACCATTTCTGCTACCTTCGTTCAGGGGTAAACGCCAAACTTCCCAATTTCATATATAGTGGCTGTGCAGCTTATTTACGGGAAGCAATAACGGACGTACCTGTCATTTCTTCCGGTTTAGGCAATTGCATCAGGTCAAGAATCGTTGGCGCGATATCGGCCAGAATTCCGCCTTCACGCAGCGTAACATTCGGATCTGTAACGATAAATGGAACAGGGTTTGTTGTATGAGCTGTGAACGGACGTCCTTGCTCATCAAACACCATATCCGCATTACCATGATCCGCTGTGATCAGCACCACGCCGCCTTTGGCAAGTACCGCGTCTACAACGCGACCCATGCACTCATCCGTCACTTCAACCGCTTTGATTGTTGGTTCCAGCATGCCGGAGTGTCCAACCATATCAGGGTTAGCAAAGTTCAGGATAATCGCATCGTGTTTATCCGCTTCAATCTCGCGGACTGCTGCATCTGCAACTTCATAAGCACTCATCTCTGGTTGCAGGTCATAGGTTGCCACCTTAGGTGAGTTGATCAGCACGCGAGTCTCGCCTGGAAGCTCTACATCACGGCCGCCGCTGAAGAAGAAAGTTACGTGCGGGTATTTCTCAGTTTCTGCAATACGCAGTTGTTTTTTGTTGTTCTGAACCAGCACTTCACCCAGCGTATTGTCGAGGTTCTTCGGCTCATAAGCCACGTAACCTTCAACAGTCTCACTGAATAGTGTCAGGCAGACAAAGTGCAAGCCCACAGGGAACTTCGGTCCACGATCGAAACCGCGGAAATCGGAGTTCGTGAATACTTGCGACAACTGAATTGCACGGTCAGGACGGAAGTTAAGGAAGACAACGGAATCGCCACTCTCTACCAGACCTACCGGCTCACCATTCGCTTGAACGATCACCGTTGGTTCAACGAACTCGTCAAACACGGATTTCTCATACGATTCTTGAACCGCTTGGAGTGGGTCAGTGTACTTCGGTCCATCACCATAAACGATGGCGCGGTAGGATTTCTCCACTCGCTCCCAGCGTTTATCACGGTCCATAGCATAATAGCGGCCTTGAACCGTTGCGATTTTACCTACACCGACTTCATCGATCTTAGCAATCAACTTCTGCATGAAGTCTTTACCGCTATCCGGCATTACATCACGGCCATCGAGGAAAGCATGAATATACACTTCGCTCATGTTTTCTTTTTTGGCTAGATCCAGCATAGCGAACAGGTGCTCGATGTGACTATGTACGCCACCATCGGACAACAAACCATACAGATGCAGTTTTTTACCGTTCTCTTTCGCTTCGCGCACGGCTTTGACAAGTGTCTCATTGTCGTAGAACTCACCGTCACGAATCGATTTGGAGATACGGGTCAAATCCTGATATACGATCCGGCCGGCACCAATATTCAGGTGACCCACCTCGGAATTTCCCATTTGACCTTCCGGCAAACCTACAGCCTCACCGCATGCGGTCAAAGTTGTATGTGGGAACTGGCTCATAAAGCGGTCATAGTTCGGTTTTTTGGCTTGCGCAACCGCGTTGCCTTCCACCGTATTACGCAGACCGAAGCCATCCATGATGATCAGAGCTACAGGTTTTGGAGCTGTCATCTTACTTCGCCCCCTCAACAAGCGCGATAAACGAAGCTGGCTGCAAGCTGGCACCGCCAACAAGTGCGCCGTCGATGTCGCTTTGTCCGAGGTATTCTGTTACGTTTTCTGGCTTCACGCTACCGCCGTATTGAATACGAACTGCATTCGCAACCTGTTCGTTGTACAGATCCTTCACCAATGTACGGATGTAAGCAATAACTTCATTCGCATCTTGGGATGTAGAGGATTTACCTGTACCAATCGCCCAGATTGGTTCATAAGCGATAACCACTTGTGCTGCTTGCTCAGCAGTCAGACCTGCCAAAGCTGCTTCCGTTTGCACCTTGCATACGTCTTTTGTTTGGTTCGCTTCACGCTCTTCCAGCGTTTCACCAAGACAGAAGATTGGAGTCAATCCATGACGGAATGCTGCATGCAACTTTTTATTCACGGTCTCATCCGTTTCCGCAAAATATTGACGGCGCTCGGAGTGACCGATAATTACATAATCCACACCCAGTTCTTTCAGCATGATTCCGCTGATTTCACCAGTGAATGCACCATTGTCTTCAAAATGAAGATTTTGTGCACCGATTTTGATGCTAGTGCCTTTCACAGCTTCTACCAGAGATGGCAAGTTTGTAAAAGGTGCGCAGATTACCGTTTCCACGCCGTCGACTTCCGCTTTTCCTTTAACTTCTTGAATGAAGTCATTGGATTCGGAAACCGTTTTGAACATTTTCCAGTTACCCGCAATAATTGGTGTTCTCATTGGTTTCAACTCCTTCATGCTATAGCTTAAAGCTTACTTGTCGTTCAATGCAACTACACCTGGAAGCACTTTGCCTTCCATGAACTCGAGTGATGCACCGCCACCTGTGGAGATGTGGTCCATTTTGTCAGCCAATTTGAATTTCTCAGCTGCAGCCGCAGAATCGCCGCCGCCAATTACGGTGTATGCAGATGTTGTAGCGCAAGCTTCAGCTACTGCACGCGTACCGTGAGAGAAAGGCTCGATTTCGAATACGCCCATAGGTCCGTTCCATACAACCAGCTTGGAGTTTTTAACAACGTCAGCATAGATCTCACGTGTTTTTGGACCGATGTCGATGCCTTCCCAGTCTGCAGGGATGTCGCCAACTTCAACGATTTTTGTGTTTGCATTCGCACTAAAGTCGTCGGAGATTACGATATCCACTGGCAGGTAGAAGTTTTTGCCTAGTTTTTTCGCTTTTTCAATAAAGCCAAGTGCTACGTCCAATTTGGACTCATCCAGCAGGGATTGACCTACTTCGTAACCTTGAGCTTTCATGAACGTGTAGGACAGACCTCCACCGATGATTACGTTGTCTGCAATGTTCAGCAGGTTGTCGATCACATCGATTTTGTCTTTTACTTTGGAACCACCGATGATCGCTGTGAAAGGACGCTCAGGATTGGAGATTGCTTTACCCAATACATCAAGCTCTTTCTCCATCAACAGACCAGATACTGCTGGAAGCAAGTGAGCGATACCTTCTGTTGAAGCATGCGCTCTGTGCGCCGCACCAAAAGCGTCGTTAACGAAAACGTCAGCCAGCTCAGCAAATTGTTTTGCGAGTTCTGGATCGTTTTTCTCTTCGCCAGCGTGGAAACGAACGTTCTCAAGCAACAATACGTCACCATTGTTCAGTTCAGCGATTTGAGCTTTAACTGTTTCGCCAACAGAATCATCAGCTTTAACGACTTTTTTACCAAGCAGTTCAGACAAACGCTCTGCAGCAGGAGTCAAACGCATGGATTCCACAACTTCACCTTTAGGACGACCCATGTGGCTTGCCAAGATGACTTTTGCCCCTTTTTCGATCAGGAAGTTGATCGTTGGCAGTGTTGCACGAATACGCTTGTCGTCTGTAATTTTACCATCTTCGAGCGGCACATTAAAATCTACACGGACAAATACCCGTTTTCCATTCAATTCGATATCACGTACACTTTTTTTATTCATCTGTATTTCCTCCGCACCCATGTATTTGGTGAACCTTTCAAGGGTTGAGTCCCTTGTCTGTTCTGGTGTTCATGAGAAATTTGCAAAAGTTCCATATATAAAGAGCGGAAACAATGGCAATCTGTTTCCGCTCTATGATATTACAGATATTACTTGATCATTTTTGCAAAGTGCTCCAATGTACGAACCAATTGAGCTGTGTAGGACATTTCGTTGTCATACCAAGCTACAGTTTTAACCAATTGTTGGTCGCCCACTGTCAGAACTTTAGTTTGAGTTGCATCGAACAGGGAACCGTAAGTGATACCCACGATGTCGGAAGATACGATTTCGTCTTCTGTGTATCCGAAAGATTGTGAATCAGAAGCTTCTTTCATTGCTGCGTTAACTTCTTCAGCTGTTACTTTTTTACCCAGAACAGTAACCAGCTCAGTCAGGGAACCTGTTGGTGTTGGTACGCGTTGAGCTGCACCATCCAATTTACCTTGCAGTTCAGGGATAACCAGACCGATTGCTTTAGCAGCACCAGTTGTGTTAGGAATGATGTTTTCAGCTGCTGCACGAGCACGACGGAAGTCACCTTTAGGGTGTGGAGCATCCAACGTGTTTTGGTCGCCAGTGTAAGCGTGAATTGTAGTCATCAAACCTTGAACAATTCCGAATTTGTCTTGCAGCGTTTTTGCCATAGGAGCCAAGCAGTTTGTTGTGCAAGATGCACCGGAGATTACAGTTTCAGTACCATCAAGGATGTCATGGTTTACGTTGTAAACGATAGTTTTCATATCGCCAGTTGCTGGTGCGGAGATAACTACTTTCTTAGCTCCACCTTTCAAGTGTTTCTCAGCAGCTTCTTTAGTTGTGAAGAAACCAGTACATTCCAGAACGATATCTACACCCAGATCTCCCCAAGGAAGTTCTTCAGGGTTGCGGTTAGCCATAACTTTAACTTCTTTGCCGTTCACTTTGAAGAAGCCGTCGTGTACTTCAACATCGCCATCGAAGCGGCCTTGAGTTGTATCATATTTGAGCAAATGAGCCAGCATTTTAGCGTCAGTCAAGTCATTGATTGCTACAACTTCAATGCCCTCTACATTTTGAATACGGCGGAATGCCAAACGACCAATACGTCCAAAACCGTTAATACCTACTTTAATCATGAGTAAGTTCCTCCCAAGTTTTGATTTATTTTTTTGTTGAAACTATATATTCAAGACAGACGGTGAAGTCCGTCAAGACAACAAGAGTTATGTGAAAATCAAACTGTTTCAGCTCTGGAAATAGGAATCATCCCATCTCCGCAACGATGACTTCGGCCGCAGCCTCATCGATAATCAGAATATCTTCCTGCCCGAAACGAAGTACGGAATGAATGGCAGCCGCCTTGCTTCTACCGCCCGCAATACCTATAACAACGTCCGTCCGTTCAATATCCTGTAGTCGCATCCCCAGTGTAAGCATGGTATGTACCACCTCACCCTGACCATTGAAGTAATAACCGAAGGACTCCGATACCGCCCCCTGCTCCTGAAGTTCATCGATGATCTCCGGTGCAAGCTTGCGTCTCTTCGCCATCTCCACAGCATCACCAATACCATGTATGACGATGCGTGATTGCCTGATGAGTTGTAGAATCTCCTGAACACCCGGGTCCTGGATTAGCGACTCATAGGCATGGTCACTGAGCAAATCCGGTACATGCAGGAGTTTGTATTGGGCTCCTGCCCGCTTTGCCATGGTGGACGCAATTGTATTGGCCTGAATTTCCAGGCTTTCTCCTAAACCACCTCGTGCTGGTACAAACCAGACGCCCTTCAGCGCCGTCGGTGCTGTGAGTTGTTCTGCGACTTCGGCCGTTGTTGATCCACCTGTAACGGCGACAACGTCGTTGTCATGAATGATACTGCCAAGAGCTTTCGCTCCGGCTCTTCCAAGTTCCCTCTTGGCAAAAGGAGATATATCTGAATCGCCGGGAACTACAACTACCTTTTGCAGACCGTAGACTTCCTTGATTCGTTCCTCCAGCTCCGATAATCCAAACAGCTCTTTGGCGACAGGTTCTAACTGCTGCAGCAGATTGTAACCCGCTTCGCTGATCTTCATGCCAGCACTGTCGATTTCAATAAGTCCCTGAGCCTTTAACAGATCCGTCTCAGCTCTCAGAACCCGCTCGGTCATCTCTAAGGAATTCGCTAACGTTCTCCGCCCAATCACATCCGATAACATGATTTGGTGCAGAATCGTATACCGTTTTTTCAACACATCCATGAGATCGGGCAGAAGCTGCTTTTGCACTTCTAAAATCGTTCGCATGCTTTCCACTCCCGCAAGCTTCTCGCTCCAAGCTTTTACATGGCCCTAAAATGTCCCGGGTAAACTTTTTAAGTCCCACGTTTATTCTACCTAAAATTAATGCGATATGCAAGTGTTTCAAATGCATATTTCGGCCATTTTACAGAGCATTTGTACGCGCCTATTTTCACAACCTGAGCACTATAGATCATGAACAGTGGCTTTCATACCTTATATAGAAGTAATACGATCAATCGTATCTATATCTTGCTGTATGATCCGTTTACAAGGCTTGTCCAAAACAGTTAATAGCATGCGCCTAAATACAAGCATTATTCTTCTTTAGCATGATCATTTCCCGATTAATTCAAACCGTCTACGGAATAACTCCAATCATCCTTTGCAGCCAACTCACCTCAAACTATTCAACAAGAAAACATCCGCTTTTTCATCCGAAGCAATTTCTTGCAATTCACTAATTGATAGGATATAATCATTAATGCTGTCACATTATTTTGCGCCCGTGGTCCAATGGATATGACGTAGGCCTCCGAAGCCTGAGATCCAAGTTCGATTCTTGGCGGGCGCGCCATTGATTTTTAACAGCTCATTAAGCATTTAACCAACGAAACCTGAAAGGTTTCTTTTTTTTCAAAGATAGTTTGACTATCTTTGACTTTTTGTTTGAGATTGTTTATGATGTGGTTAATACGGTAACAGTAAAAATAAACACCAATTTAATATTCACATTTCCGAGGAGGTTTTTCACGTGAGTTATATTCCAATGGTCGTTGAACAGAGCAACCGGGGTGAGCGTGCCTATGATATTTATTCCAGATTGCTGAAGGATCGTATCATTTTTCTTGGCAGCGACGTGAATGACGTTGTGGCAAATGCCATTATGGCACAGATGTTGTTCCTGGCAGCCGAAGATCCGGAGAAAGACATTCACTTATACATCAACAGCCCGGGCGGATCGATTACCGCAGGTATGGCCATCTACGACACAATGCAGTTTATCAAACCGGATGTATCGACCATCTGTGTAGGTATGGCAGCGTCGATGGGTGCTTTCCTGTTGAATGCAGGTGCAAAAGGCAAACGCTTTGCATTGCCTAACAGTGAGATCATGATTCACCAGCCACTGGGTGGTGCACAAGGTCAAGCATCTGATATCGAGATTCGTGCACGCCGCATTCTGAAAATGCGTGATACGCTCAATCGCATCATCTCCGAACGCACAGGTCAACCACTGGAGCGCATCGAAAAAGATACAGATCGTGATTACTTCATGAGTGCTGCTGAAGCAGCTGATTACGGTATCATCGATAAAGTGATTCAAAAGGTAGGTTCCCAAGGTATCTAACTCTAACCTGGGAAGCTAGCAAGAATAGCGCAGGGCGGGTGTCACCTCCTATAGGTGAGCCCGTCCTGCGCTATATTTGTGTAAACAGGCAATATCACCACCCGGTAGTGGGGTGTATTGCCTGAACCAACAAGAAGCCCCGTCCTGATACTTTGACGCGGGCTTCTTGTTTACTTTTTTCACGAGGAAGAGGTATGAGTACTGTTTGTGTCCCTTGTGCCTTGTGCCCTTTGCTCTTTGCGCTCTCCTGCTATTGATCGTTCATTATCCTTCAGCCCAACAAACTCACTTGTCTGAGAGTACATTGCTGAATGGTGCGGTACCTTTAGGTAAAATGTCCTTATACGCGAATATGAATTCAGGGAAACCTTCAGCATACGATGTGTATTCATACAGCTGGAAGAACACCACTACACCTGAAGGGGTCACATAGTAATCCTGATCTTTGTTCAGCCCTTTGTAACCGTTCAAATATCCTGCATTCGCTTTCAGTTGCTCTCCAACCTTTTTGCCAATCGTCTCACGCATGGGTTTGCTGTTGTTCAGCACATCATCCAGTTTCAACTCTTTGCCTGTATTGAGGTCAAATGTGTGACCTGTACGGTACGTCATGCCATGCGCTCCCGCATAGTTCTCGTAACGTTGAGTAATGAGTCCCAATACACCTCGTTCATTATAAGTCACTACATACGAGGTTTCGAATCCATATGGAACGCTTGCTGTGGCTCCACCGAATTCAGACGCTTGTTTTTTGAAGGCAGCAAAAGCGGTATCCACTTCATCTTTGAGCACTTTGTTAATTTTTGCTTCTGCTTCTTTATTAGCGAGTCCGCTCACTTGAGGATATTGGATATTCACTTCAGCATGTTTAACGGTAACATTGTTTTTGGTTGATTTCACCTGAACATTATTTTGCTTCACCTTACTCAGGGTCAATGTTTTCGTCTTGGCATCCCAATCGCCCTGTACACCCAAATAATCTCTCATCGCAGAGAATGGAATGTATAGACGGCCTTGAATCAATTTGGCTTCCACCTGAGGATAATAACCGTTAATATAAACGCTCGTCTGTCCATCCATCACAGTAACCGTCATGGCATTGTTAGCGGCTTTTACTGTATATGACTTCGTTTTTGCATCATATTGAAGCGTACCGCCTGCGACATCTTTTACCGCTGTGAGAGATACCCAAGTTGATCCACCTTGGAGCAACCCTTTCTGAGTTAATGTTTTGCCACCAGATTTTAACGTCACCTCGATCGGTGTCATTACCTTAGAAGATACCGCTGCAGCTTGAGCAGACTGATCTACCCATGCTGTGCTGCCCCCTATAATCACTCCTGTTGCTAACAATGCACTTGTCCACTTTTTCCACGATTTCATGTATATAACTCCTCTCCAATTGCCATTAGGTTATTACGTCAGTAGGCAGTAGGCAGAAATGATTATGAAGACCTTTTGCTCTCTTAATTATAATTAACCCATAACCGGAAAGGTTTACAGCCCCAGTTACAATGTTGATGAAACTCGCGCCATAGAATGATAAGAAGATGAACGTTTTGTCACGAACAATGATATCAAAACGACATATTTGGGCTCCTTCATTCTACAAGTATTAAATACTACGTATCCCTTTGCTTCCTCAAAGACGGTATATAAAACAAAAAAAGTACTATCAAACGGACAGCACTTTTGTCATTTATCATTCTTTTTCTATTTTTAATTCTTTTTGTTTAATTTTAAAATGTAGTGTGTTACTTATTTCATTTCATACGTGATATTGAGAACAGTGCTCACTTTGACCTGTCCTGCTTCAATCTGTGTGCT
The DNA here is from genome assembly GCA_017512705.1 of Paenibacillus sp. GTDB lineage: Bacteria > Bacillota > Bacilli > Paenibacillales > Paenibacillaceae > Paenibacillus. The sequence goes on along the minus strand of JAFWEX010000121.1, from coordinate 35,225 downwards.
TGCTTTGGAATCACTCATAACTTGAGCTTTAGCTGTCTCTGACGCGTAAAATACAGGTACATTCGCATCTGATTGGCTTACCGAAAGGACTGTGCCCAACTCACGTTTCACCGCTTTGGCAATCGCTCCTGCTTTTACATCGGCATTAGCTACTGCTTTGGCAATCACTTCAGATTCATATTTCTCCGGATTCTCTACCGTAAAGCGTACATTTTCAATCGTATTGGCACCCTCCTGTGATGCCGCGTCCAGCAAATCACCAATCTTGTCCATATCTCGGTAGGTTACCGTCAATGTATGATGTGCTGTGTACCCTTTGACTTTTTGTCCATCTTTCTCGCTGTAAGTATAGTCCGGCTGAACATAGAATTGACTGGTTTGAATATCATCTGCACTGATCTTCCACGTGTTCTTCAACAGATTTGTGACTTTTTGAATCTTGGCCGCATTTGCCTTTTGAGCTGAAGCTGCTGTCTCTGCTTTACTGTTCACACCAATGGAGAGATAAGCGATATCCGGCTTGACCTGAATCTCACCCTTACCTACAACGTTAATTACATTCTGCTGTACCCCTTGAACTTCTGCAGCGTACGCATAGTTCCCTGGTGCAACCCAGGCCGATCCTCCAGCCAGCAAAGAGCTTGCCACCAGTACTGCACCGAAAGGCTTTAACCATTGTTTACCCATTACGTCCAACCTCCTCATATGTTAGGTTCTCAAACTTGAAGCGATTTGATACTTTAACAGACGGGACAAATTCCATAATGTTGCACCTTTGCTACAGATTATAATTGCGCTTACAAACATTTTGGATTATAAGTTTACCTGAGTAAAACGCAAAAAAGCCCCTTTCAGGGCTTTTCTGCATTCATTCATTTGAACTTATTCAGGCTTATTGGTTCTCTAACTCTTCTTTGCTTACCAGACTAACTAAAGCGTTTACAGCCTGATCCGCATCCGCGCCTTCTGCACTGATATGAATTTCTGTACCTGTGCTAATTGCAAGGCTCATGATTCCCATGATACTTTTAGCGTTTACTTTTTTATCGTCCTTCTCTACAAATACTTCAGATGAGTATTTATTCGCTTCTTGAACGAACAGTGCTGCAGGTCTTGCATGGAGACCCGTTTTTAAACGGACAACTACCGGGTGCTTTGTCATAGAAACTTACCCCCTATTATGAAATCTAGACATTAAATACACAATTATATTTATATAACATTATACCATTAACCCGTGCAGGACACTAGCAGAAAAAACGAAGCATACTTCCTAAGGTGGAAGCAGCTGTCCATTTCCTCTTAATGTGCCCTTTAGCTGTAACGTTCTGCACGAACTTTCTCAGCCAATTCATCAATTTTCCGAAGACGATGGTTCACACCTGACTTGCTCACTGTACCCTTCAGCAATTCGCCAACTTCCTTCAGATTGATGTCTGGATGGGCGAGCCGTACCTCAGCCACCTCACGCAACTTATCTGGAAGCGACTCCAAGCCCACTTCCTTTTGTAACAAACGGATATTGTCAATCTGTCTGACTGCCGCTCCAATTGTTTTGTTCAGATTAGCTGTCTCACAATTCACGATCCGATTCACGGAGTTGCGCATATCCCTCATAATTCGTACATCTTCAAACTTGAACAGGGCCTGGTGAGCACCAATGATGCTAAGCAGCTCAATGATTTTCTCACCTTCCTTAATGTATAGGATGAATCCTTTTTTCCTTTCTATACATCGTGCGTTAAGATGAAACTCATTAGCTAGATCTACCAGCGCCTGGCAATGCTCCTCATACATTGAAGCAATTTCCAGATGATACGAGGAACCTTCCGGGTTATTCACTGATCCGCCTGCTAGAAATGCACCGCGTAGGTACGCTCGCTTGCAGCAGTTCTTCTTCAGCAGTTCTGGATTAATGCCCGGTGTAAACAAAAAACCTTCGGAAACGATGCTCAGACTCTTTAGAATCTCTTGAACCATAGACGGAACGCGAACAATATATACATTGTTCTTCTTCAGCCGCATCTTTTTGCGAACCAACAATTCCGTATGCACTTGAAAATGCTTCTTAAGCAGGGAGTATGCCCTCCTTGCAATCGCAGCATTCTCTGTCGAAATATCCAATATGACTTTTTTATTCGATAACTGCACCGCACCAAGCATACGGATGAGGGCTGAAAGTTCCGCCTGTTCGCAGCACGTTTCGCTCTCAATCATCGTTAATTCTTTTTTGGTCTGTGCTGCAAATGACATGGGACTTCACCTCTTCCGTAACATCCAATTTTGAACCAGCTGGTAAATATGATGACTAAGCTTGTCGGCATCATGGCGCAGATAGGTTTTGAACAAAACCAACGTATCTGCAACAACCTGATAACCTGAACTTTTAAGCACATTCATATCAAGCACAACTGGTTTTGCACCTTTTTCTGCATATTTATTTTGCACTTGTAACGGTATATCACCATTGTTCACGATCACGTAATCAAAGAGCTGGTGACCAATATGCTCCTGTACCGCTTTAAGATGATCGCTCACCGTATAATCATCGGTCTCCCCTGGTTGCGTCATAACGTTACAGATAAACATCTTGACTGCATCTGCTTCGACGACAGCTTCTGCCAGCTTGGGTACTAGCAGATTGGGAAGGATGCTTGTATACAGGCTACCTGGACCAATTAGAATTGCGTCCGCTTGACGTATAGCTTCCACAGCTTCTGGCAACGGCTCCACGTGATCCGGTTCAAGGAAAACACGCTTAATACGTCCACCTGCCTCCGGAATTTTGGATTCACCTGTTATAATTGATCCATCCTCCATCTCAGCATGCAGCACAACAGCCTGACCGGCTGCTGGAAGCACTTTACCTCTAACGGCAAACACGCGGCTAAGTTCCCGCACAGCGGTAACAAAGTCGCCTGATATATCGGTCATTGCAGCCAATATCAAATTACCCAGACTGTGGCCTGCAAGCCCCGCGCCTGTATTGAACCGATATTTTAACATGTCAGAGAGTAGTGGTTCAACATCCGCTAGTGCGGTAAGCACGTTACGAATGTCGCCAGGAGGCGGCATTTGCAGCTCACTGCGCAGGATACCCGAACTTCCACCATCGTCTGCAACCGTAACGATGGCTGTGATATCCATCGGCTTTTCTTTTAAGCCGCGTAACATCACAGATAGTCCGGTTCCGCCTCCCATTACAACGATCCTCGGACGTTCTCTTCGTGGTCCGGCCTCTTTCATCCCTTCACCCTCTTCAATGACGGTCCCGGTCAGCATCACGATGGCTTACGGTAACAGCTTCTGTCTCACTGCTCCCTAGCATCTTGCCTAAATATTCCGATATTGCTACCGAACGATGCTTGCCTCCAGTACAACCGATTCCAATAATAACCTGGCTTTTGCCTTCCTTCCGATATTGCGGAATCAGAAAATGTAGCATATCCAGTAGCTTGTTCAGAAACGACTGTGTTTCAGGCCATTTCATCACATATTCATACACTTCACTATTTTGCCCTGTATTCGGGCGTAAATGGTCAATATAATGCGGGTTTGGTAAGAACCGCACATCAAATACAAGATCTGCATCAATCGGAATGCCATATTTGAAACCGAAGGATGTTATATTTACCGACAATGTGCGACTCTCCAAGTGAGAGAAACGCGAGATAATGCGCTCCTTCAGTTGCGCTGGCTTCATCGTGCTGGTATTCAGCACCTGTGTTGCTGAATTTTTGAGTTCTTCCAGCATTTTGCGCTCCAGCTTAATGCCATCAAGAGGCATGCCTTCCGGAGCCAGCGGATGTCTACGCCTGCTCTCCTTATAACGCTGAACCAGTACGGAATCCGTTGCATCTAGGAATAAAATCTCGCAATGAATGGTAAAATGATCTTTAATATAGTTCAAAGACTCAGACAATGCTGTAAAAAATTCACGTCCTCGCAGATCGATGACAAGCGCTACCTTACCAATCTTGCCATTTGACTGTTCGATCAACTCTGCGAATTTGGGAATCAAAACAGGCGGTAAATTATCTACACAGAAAAAACCCAGATCCTCCAGGCTCTGCACAGCTATCGTTTTACCCGCTCCGGACATACCTGTAATGATAATGAGCGTGGCGCCTGTGCCTGGTAAGCCTTCACCTTCAAGCATAAATGTCCCCTCCTTATCATTTTGTTGTCGTCGGAATATCGTGTTACGAGGTTATTACGAACGCAAGAGGAGACCTGCTGCACCTACAATACCTGCATTATTACCCAGTGTAGCTTCCAAGATCTGAACACCTTGCTGCAATGGTTCCGGCGTTAATTGAGCGAACACGGTACGGATCTCATCAAACAGGAAATCACCTGTTTGGATACACCACCGCCAACAATGAACAATTCCGGATTTAGTACAGCGGCTACGGTTGCCATGGACTTACCTAAATAATAAGCTGCACGGTTTACAATACGCAGTGCCACTTCATCCCCTGCTTTAGCAGCATCGAATACTTCCTTGGCCGCAATCTTGTCTACCAGAGCAAGCGACGTATGATCGCCACGCTCTACAGCATCCTTTGCCATACGAATGATACCCGTAGCAGATGATACCGTCTCCACACATCCCATTTTACCACAGCCGCACTTGATTGCTTCCAGATCCGGCACAACACAGATGTGACCCAGTTCTCCTGCCATACCCGAGAAACCTTGATAGATCTTACCATTCAGGATGAGACCTCCACCAACACCTGTACCAAGTGTAAAGCACACGCAGTTGTCTACACCCTTCCCGGCCCCAGCCCAAGCTTCACCGAGAGCAGCAACGTTTGCATCATTATCTATTTTGACTGGCTTGCCCAAGCGTTCTTCCAGAACCGAACGAATGGCTACATTCCGAAATCCAATGTTAGGAGCATGAACAATAATACCTTCGCGTACATTTGTGAAACCGGCAACCCCTGCACCAACACCTTCAAGCTGTTCCCAACTGTACGGTGATTCAGCAACGATATGACGGACATACTTCTCGATGTTGGCGATAACAGTGTCAACGCCCTGATCCACTTCAGTCGGTCCTTCATACGTATGCATAAGCTGACCTTGATCATCACATATACCGACTTTGATTGCTGTTCCGCCGAGATCGACCCCAACGTAGATTTTCTCAGACATGCTGCAAGCCACCTTTATTTATCTAAAATAGTTTAGTCCTACGTACCAACTATAATTGAAGGATACGCCGGGGTCAAGACGATAAGACCTTAGGACACGCCAAGCTCCTGCTATTTTGTGAATAGTATCACAAATATTTTTTTGAATATTTTGAATGCGTATACATTAATCTTCCACTCTATTAAAACGCGATGCTCATTCCTTCCCTTATAGAAAGGGGAAATCTCAACTCATCATATTTCATTTCTGCTCGTTCCATTGAACTATGTTCGACTATCCCACCACCTCGAGGGGCCGGTATAACAAAAAACGCCTTCCAGCAAAGTACTGGAGGCGTTTATTCTCTTTCAACTATTCAATGAAAGGTTAGATCATAGCTTCGTCTCTACTCGCACAGGCTCGTCAGTCTTCTCCATCTTGTTCACATCCAGAATGTCCAACATGAAGACAAAGATTGGAATACCAATGATCAATCCCCAGATTCCGAGGAAATGCTGCGACAGAATCAGCACGATAAAAGTGTAGAACATCGGCAGTTTGGTCTTGTGTGCCATCAGCTTTGGATTCAGGAAATACGTTTCCAGCGCATGAATAATGATGATCATAACGATTACAATGATGGCCATCTGTAGTCCACCCATCTGATATCCGATCAGACATAGTGGCACGAGGGAGATCATCACACCCGCAACTGGCACCAAACTGAGCAGGAAAACCATAATGGTTAGTGCGAACAGGTATGGGTAACCTAAGATCCATAGTCCCAACATGGTCAGTACCGTATTAAATACGGCGATCAGCAGCTGTGCTTCAATGACTTTACCAAAAGAAGATACAAATTTGTCGCCCAAGTATGCTACTTCATTATAGAACCAGCCGATTTTGCTCGTTTTAAACTTAGACGTGAATTTGTAGATTTCTTTCTTCTGCAACAGGAAGAACAGGCTCAAAATAATAACCAACAGAATGAATTCCAACCATTTGCTCAAGGCGAAAATGTATTTCAATGCTTCGTTGGTATAATTTTTAATGTCGAAGGACTGTAGGTATCCTGCGATCTTGGAGGCAAAATTGTCACCATCGGCTGTGTCGAGGAACTTCATAATCTCATTCGTCAATTGCACAACCTGATCTACAATCCGAGGAGAATATTTGGATATACCGAGTACAATCCCAGCAATCACAATCATATAAAGTAGAATGACTACGACTTTGTAATTGATTGGAAAAAATCGATTCAACCCTCTAGTAATAAGATGCTGCAGTCTGTTCATGACGTACGTCACCAAGAATAACAGCAGAATCATATGGAGCATACTCCCCATACTGAACAAAATTAAACAGAACAACAGCAGGATTAGAAAACGCCTAACTGTCACATTCTGCAACCAATCTTTTATCATTTCCCCCAACCTCTTCACCTCACAGCTAATATACCCCTTATGTATACGAGATCACTTCCACCATCGTTTCAAAAAAGAGAAGCCTTCCGGCTTCTCTCACATTTATGAGACTTCCCGTTGTCTCTTATAACTAACTTATTCTAATCCATAGGGCTATCATGCCTATTACTTATCCAGTGTTTCGCTCCAGTCATGAACGACGCTTCCCTCCAGGAACTTCTCACAATCCATCGCTGCCATACATCCTGATCCTGCTGCTGTAATGGCCTGACGGTACTTCGTATCCTGAACATCACCACATGCGAATACGCCTGGAATATTCGTTTCTGTTGTGCCTGGTTTAACGACAACATAACCATGCTCATCCAGCGTAATGGCATTACCAAGGAATCCGGTGTTTGGCGTGTGCCCGATGGCAACGAACACACCATCTGCCTCGATCAGCTCTTCTTGCCCCGTCTCATTGTTGCGCACCTTCAAGCCTTTGACACCCAATGCTTCGGGTACAACCTCAAGTGGTGTGCGGTTCAGGGCCCACTTCACCTTTTCGTTGCTACGAGCACGATCCTGCATGATCTTGGATGCACGAAGCTCGTCCCGACGGTGAACCAAAGTAACCTCCGTGGCAAAACGAGTCAAAAAGCTTGCTTCCTCCATCGCAGAGTCACCACCGCCGACCACCACAATTTTTTTGCCACGGAAGAAAAATCCGTCACAAGTTGCACATGTGCTTACCCCACGACCAACGTTCTCCTGCTCTCCCGGAATACCGAGATAACGAGCCGAAGCCCCTGTGGAGATGATGATGGATTCTGCTTCCAGTTCGCCGATCCCCCCAACGTTGATTTTGAAAGGACGTTTACTGAAATCAACCTCTTCCACCCAGCCATTCTTGAATTCAGCACCAAAACGTTCTGCTTGCTTCCGCATGTTGTCCATCAGTTCAGGCCCCATGATACCTTGCGGGAAACCCGGGAAATTCTCAACTTCTGTCGTCGTTGTCAATTGCCCACCCGGTTGAAGACCTTCAATCACCAGTGGATTCAGATTAGCACGAGCCAGATATATCGCTGCTGTCAGACCCGCAGGTCCGGTTCCGATCACAATCGTTCTGTATTTAGACATATAGATACAGCCTCCTTCATCAGGTTGAGAGTGTGTAATAGTCGCGAATAACTGCCAAGATGATATCCTACAGGCATTTTAGACCTATTCGTTAAGTTTACCCGTTTTCCCGGTTAATGTATCCTTCACTTCAGAACAACATTACATTTTTGCATGTTTAATTCGTTTCACAAGACTCAGCTGTAGCCTTTCGGCGGAGTTGTGCTACAGATCTCAAGGAGCTGTCTGGCATACTTGCTAACAGTGGATGCTGATATACCATAACGTTCTGCAATACTTTGATACGTAACAGGTCGACTATGGTTCTTGGAAGCTAAGTATTCCAGTCCAGCAGCCCATCCTTCGATCTGCTTGGAACCTGACAACTCCGGGCGAACTCTGGAGACATAATCTGTCCAGATTCGTTCCATCTCTTGCTGCAACTCTGATCTGGCCTCTGACATCTGAAGCGCTCGATCTACGACGACCTGCCAGTGTGGGGCCTCCATTCTTGACAGATTTCCTCTATTTAAGCCTTGATCCTTATTACGAACGGAATCTACATCCCCACCAGAAAAAAGGTGGGACACGCTTGCTTCCTGCTCATAACCTTTAGCTATTTTCAGATCACTTAAAACATGTTGTGCCGCCTTAACCAAGTCTGGATCCTCACCAGGCTCATCGATAAACGACTGTAGCGCCTGCTGGACCTCATAATCACCAATCATGCCAAGCGCATGAATAACCTGAAGCTTAGTTGCCTGGTCCCCATGCCGCAATGCCCAAAAAAACGAGGAGCGAATCAATGGGTCATTTTTCATCTCGTCCGGAATGCCGTTGCCATAGTCCTTCCATTGCCTGAACTGCTCGTCAAAAGGAAGATGATAATGATAACTCAGCTTACTCGGCTCCTGTAACCCTTGAAGCACTTCCTCAAGATCGTCTAGATAATAGCTGGCCACTTCTGATCCGGGATCGAGCTTGTTGACGTAATGCCACAGTCGCTTCGCCATATCATAACGCTCTGTGTTGTACGCAGCCACCGCTGCATAATGTGCCAGAGCCGGATCACCAGCCGTCTCTTCATTCTTCAGCAACCGGCGAAAATGGGTATAAGCTGCATCATGCTGACCCAAAATCCCCATGGTCGTCGCTAACTTGTACACCTGTTCGTTCTGGTATGGCACAATCACACGTAATTTTTTGATCAGCATCAGCACTTGGTCCGTCTGGTTCTCATTTTGATAAAAGATCGCCAGATTACAGAGTGCGTGGAGATTGCCGGGTTCCTGTTCCAGCACCTCAGCAATCGTCTCTTTTGCTTTGGTAAACAGTCCCATATAATAATAAGCGAGAGCCAGATTGTTACGGGCAGCGAAATAATCTGGATAATCGGGTGACATGCCTTCAAGCAGCTCTGCGGCCTGGGCAAACTTCCCCTCTTCCAGCAATTCTCTTGCCTGATCGTGCTCTACGACACCTTTACGTGACTTGATTCGATTTAATTTGGCCGGACGATCCAGCTCATAATACAGAAGCTCCATCATCTCTTCGGCCTCCGTCATGAACTGCCCCTGCGGGTCTTCCTCCAGATAGGTCACCAGTGCTCGCTCGGCTTCCTCGAATTGATCCATGTTGGCATAATTGTTCGCCATATAGAAATAACATTCCGTCATGGACGGGTCAATCACATCCAGCACATGAGCCAGAATGGAGTTGGAAGCTTCATAGTCACCCTTCTCTGATAATATACCCGCCATATTACAATGATTCACCGGATTTTCCGGCTCGTATTCAACAGCTTTACGAAAATATTTCAATGCCTTGTCGACATGATTACGGTCCAGCGAGCGGACAGCTCTTTCAAAAAAGAAAGAAGCATCCAAGTGAATCGGTATAATATTGGCAAGGTGATCCTCGGTCCGCACTAGCTTGCCCTTCATCTCCCAAGGCACCTCCTCTTTGCTTTCATTCATACTCTTCAGTATACCACATCTTTATACTCTCTTTGCTATATGTAGTTTCATGTCATTCATGAAAAAAATACAAAAAAAGATGGCATTTCATCCCGGTTATGAATGAAATACCATCCGTATCGAACATTCTTTACTATCCCATTCCATCCATTAGAGGATTGAAATTCAATCATTTTTTTGCAAGTGATGGAGACAGGGTTAACTCTATTGTTTTATCAAACGGTGTCATAAAATTAACAAGGACAACCTTGCATTTCTCCGGCATTTTAGCTTCCCGGACTGTTGCCGCCAGATGTCCCATTTCGCCTCCATCCATCTCAAGCCAATCTTCTCCACAGGTGTAACGAAGCTTGCCACCTCTCCACATAATGCTTCCATCACTGGTTTCGATACCATCCTCACAGCTAAGCTCGCCTTCACTTCCAAATACAAAGGATAACTGCATCATGATGTCCCGTGGCTCTGCTCCAGATAGATGCATCGTCCAGCCGTTCTCCGTCTGTAGTACCTCGGCATCCAGGCGAAAAGTCTGCTCATGCGTAAGCTTACGGCTCTGATGGGGTAGCAGATACCATGGACTGATTGCCGAAGAAGCAGATGCTGGTAAATCATCCGAAGAAACAGGACCGTAATAACCTTTCTTCTGTTCCCCGGTCAGTCGATAACCCTGAGACAATTTAATCATACTTTGCATGGGGATATATCCAGGGTTGAAGTAGGAAGCCAACTGCACGGCAAGCAGACGCACCTTACCGTGACGGAGTGCAAAAAATGGCGGCACCTCTGTCATAATGGTCACGCTAGTCTCGCCATCACGGATTCGGGCAACAGGAGCACCAAAATCCGTATGCATTCGGCTGTGAGAGATTTGCCCATGATGACCTACATCCTCCATCTGGCTCACATAATTCTCCCGTACAAAGTGCTCATTCAGCATAACTTCATATCGCTCGGGAAGGGCATACGTTGTCCCGCTTGTCTGTTGAAGCTCAGGTTCCAGCAGCAACCGAACCAGAGTATTAACCGAACACACGCCAGGATCTGTTAGTGCCCTTTCTGCCCATGCAGCCATCCCTGCAAAAACGGGGTCTTCATCCAATTTAGCCAGAATGGCATAGGGCAAGTAATACGAAGACAAGTCATGTATACTGCCCAGATCCTGACGACCAGAATAATCCGTCACAATCTCACCGGTAGGGTGCACGAGATACACCATCATCCGAAGATTCTGACGAACAGGATCGAGCAGTTCGGGTCGATCCAGCAGACGCGCTGCATGAATTAGCATGATGTCACTCACCGCATTGTAGATTCCGTTGCTGCGCTCTGTCCACTCCCCATCCGGCGTAATATCCATCCCTTCTGCCAGCCACTGCTCGGCGCGCTGTACCGCCTCCTCTATGCCGAATATCTCATGGAGGAAACCAAGTGCCGCACACAACACCCAGCGGTGGTTTGGTGTATGACAGCCTCCAGTTAACATCACCGGGATGGTTCTCTCCAGGAACAAACGCATATTATCTAGTACGGGCTTGAGCGGAGGCCATTCCTGCTGATTCAGAAGCTGGTACAACTGCGAATACCCCACAACAACAAATGCAGTATCAGGTGGAGAATGATAGTTGGTCCAGCCGGGTGATATAGAGCCATCATCATGCTGCTGACGTAATACGAATTCACTCGCCAGTCTCAGTCGTTCTAACAAAGCTTCATTCCGGTAGTATTTAGAATCGGGATTAGAGAGAGCTGCTCCCCAGAAACACATTTCTGTCGGCGTTCCAGTCGTATGATTGACCCAAGCCACACCTGTAGAAGGATCAATCGTCCCGCCGAAATAGCGATTATCCGGATCCAACATCTGTCGGTTCATCCCTTGTTCTGCTGCTCTGTCGTTGCTCTCTACCAGCTGTCTGTACATCTGCAGTCCCCCTCTATTCAATTGCTCTGCAATTCCTGTCTATGGACCTGCGCTCAAAAGATAAGATCAGAAGGTTGTGCGCTCTAATAGCTCAAGCCAACCGATCTGACCCATTCTCCGATCTATCCTTCTAAACGTGCAAGTTTCTGCGTCAACAACTGATGACTTTCGTGAATCGCTTCTGGCTCGCAGGCTGGCTTCAGTTCATACACCTTTACCTGTGCTTTGCTGATCATGGGAAGGTACGCATCATAGAAGTCCATATCCTTACTATGAACATATGGACACCAGTGATCGGAGAGACCCAGCGTCTCATGAATATGGACACCCACGATATCATCCATCAACCCCTGCATCTCACCTACACTGTCATACAGTCCCAATCGATCCATCATGATCGCATGACCCGTATCATACCAGATACCAACCGGTGCCCCTTTAAGAGCCTGAATGATCGTCTTTGCTTCTGCAAGGGTCGGGATCTGCTGAGGTCTTGAACGGGTCTCAATTCCAAAACGGACGTTAAGTCCCTTGGATACTGCCTGATTACACACCTCATCCAGACTGATGATAATCTTCTCAATATACCCTGCACTCAGGGCTTCACGTCGTTCCATCAACTCTGCCCATTTGCTGCGATATTGAGGTGAATCTGTCCCTTCCTCCCGGTACAGCTTCTCGAGCTCCTTGCTGATGTCATACGGGAAAGGCACCTCACCTGGATGTACCACGACAGCTTCCCCACCGTATCGATGTGCATATTCAGCCGATCCAACCAGCAGATCTATAGCCCGCTTACGCTTTACCTCATCCTCAAAACCTAACAGTACAGAATCCGTTCCGTAATCGGGATCGGGATCATAAGGGAATGTGTTGTGTACACTGGATACCCCAATCTCTCCTCGTTCGATCATCGGCTCAATCGTTGTGAGCATTTCCTTCGTTACGTTATAGTTGAGTTCCACCCGGCGAAAACCAAGCTCTATAATCTCTCGAATCATGTCTTCTCCTACAGGTTGTCTCCTGATGTTCCAACATGTCGAGAATGAGTATTCTCCCTTGTCTTTTCCCTGCATATGACATTTCTTCTCCTTCCCCGATTGTGATGTTTGCGTATATGGGGACTACGAATTAACCTTTAACAGCTCCTTGCATTGCGCCACTTACAAAATACTTTTGCAACCATGGGTATACGAGCAGGATTGGTACGGTTGCAAAGACAACTGTAGCTGCCTTAAGGCTCTCTGGTGTTAATCTTGTACGGTTTGCCCCCTCTAGCAATGTGAGCTCACTCACCATGTTGTTCTGTACCATCTGATAAAGCTTCAGCTGCAGTGGATATAATTTCGGATCGTTAATGTACATCAGTGAATCCTGGAAGCCATTCCAACGTCCGACTGCATAAAACAGAGACAATGTAGCAAGCACAGGCAAAGAAAGTGGCAAAATAATTTTAAAGAGTGTGTGCACATGAGAGCTTCCGTCAATCTCGGCAGACTCTTCCAAGCTATCCGGTATTCCACGGAAGAAGGAGATCAGGATAATCAGGTTAAAAGGACTCACCAACCCGGGTAGAATTAGCGCCCATACCGAGTTCAGCAAATGAAGATCACGAATCAACAAATACTCAGGAATAATACCACCACTGAAGAACATCGTAATGATAATGATGTACATAAACAGCTTGCGACCTTTTAATTTTTTCTTCGTCAATGGGTATGCTGCGGCAACGGTAAACAACATACAGAGCAACGTCGTAATAATCGTAAGGATCGTTGTGAATCCTAGGGAATAAATCATGGAACTATCTGAAAATACTTGACCATATGCATCCCAGGTGAACTCTTTCGGGAAGATCGTTACTTCACCTGATGTAATGGCCCGGTTCGAGCTCATGGATATGGCAATAGTGTGCAGAAACGGAGCAAGACAGAATATGACAAACAACGAAATAAAGGTGATATTAACAATGTCGAAAATTCGGTTCGAGGTGCGATCACTCATCTGCGCACAACTCCTTTACTGATGATCTATACGTGCAACAAGTCTATTGGCGCGCACTTCACGATTTTTCCGGGATCAGAGAATTCCTTCTCCCGTTGTTTTCTTCGAGATATAGTTGGAACCGAGGACAAAGATCAATCCAACAACTGCCTGGAATAAGCCTACAACCGTTGCAAGTGTATATTGCCCGGATTGTATACCCATTCTATATACGAAGGTACTAAGTACATCGGAATATTCACGCACAGCCGTATTACCAATAACGAAAGGCCGGTCAAAACCGATGCTGACCATATTTCCAAGATTAAGGATAAGCAATGTCACAATGGTTGGTTTAATACTTGGCAGTGTAATATGCCAAATTCTCTTCAGCCGCGTTGCGCCATCAATCTCTGCTGCCTCGAACAATTCCTTGTTCACACCGGTTAATGCAGCCAGATATAGAATGGTTCCCCACCCAGCGCTTTGCCACACACCTGTGAACAGATAGGTAACAAGCCAAGGATTCTTCTCTGTCAAAAATGGAATCGGATTTAAGCCCATGCTCTCCAGTAGACCGTTTACCATACCGGATTGGTTGCCGAACAATTGGTACACAATCCCTCCGATGATAACCCACGAGATAAAGTGAGGAATGTACAGAATGGTCTGAGAAACTTTCTTAAACCATTTGAACCTTACTTCATAGAGCATGATAGCTAGAATGATTGGAGCAGGGAATGAAACGATCAGATCAAGAAAATTCAGCATAAAAGTGTTGCGCAGTGTAGTATAGAAATCCGGCATTGCGAATACCTCGCGAAAAGCATCGAAACCGATCCACTCACTACCGTTAATTCCTTGGAACAGGTTAAAGTCTTTAAAAGCGATCTGCACACCATACATTGGTCCATAACGAAAAATAATAAAATAGATAAGGGGCAGTGAAATCAGAGCATACAGTTGCCAGTATCTCTTCAAGTATGTGGTCATATCTCTCTCCTCCTCACAACGAAGAAACGCTGTACCGCTGCCCAAGCGGCGGTACAGGCCCCTCGAAATACTTCAATTCACTCTTGTATCATTTCTGGATTATTGCTCAGCTGCTTCCAGCTCTTTTTTCAGCTCAGCCCCACCCAAAGACATATAGTCTGCAATTTCTTTCTCATATACAGCTTCGAATTCTTCAGGTTTAGCCATCGCTGTTTTTACGATGATTACGTCGAGTTTGTCTGTCAGAGCCGTACTATATTTCATCTCTGACTGAATCGGCTTACTGAAGACGATCGGTCCGATCGTATCTGTGTTTGCAACTTCAAGTGCTTTTTTCAGAACTTCCTGGTTTGCTGGAGGGAAACCCATAATCCATGCTTTTTCATTCATGGCTTGATCACCAAGGTTTTTACCGTTCGAAATGATCGCCGTGTCTCCTGCGTTGAACAGACGATCTTTTGCTTCTTGGGTAGCATCTTCTTTAACAACCGGAATACCGTCTACAAGCTCATAGTTTTCACCTTCCACACCATTATAAATGGCTGTTAGGTTATTGTCGGACGCCATCCAGTCCAGATACTTAATGGCTTCTACTGCACGCTCACTGCTCTTTGGAATCATGATGTACATGCCGTTAGAGCCATAACGGGATTTGATATGTTTTCCATCCACATTCGAATTCGTGTACGCATCTACCGGGATCAGCTTGCTATCCGGCTTGTTCTTTTTCAACAGGTCATAAGAAGCTTCTGGCCAGAAAATCGAGTCTACATCCTCAGAAAAGAACCCGATGTTTCCGTTCGCAACATCTTTACCTTGTTGTGTCTTGTCTTTATCCAAGCTGAAATCCTTACTGATTAATCCTTCATTGTACAACTTGTTCAAGAATTGCATGGATTCTTTGAAGCCTTCATGCAGAGGCAACTCATAACGTTGAGCATATGTCTTATCTCCAGCGATTGGCTTAATGAAAGAGTAGATCAAAGGCTCATAGGCAGCTGGTGCAAGTGCAAAACCCATTGGAATGTTTTGACTTCCCATATTGCCAGGGTCTTTTTCTTTGAATGCTTTCAGTGTGTTATACAACTCATCTGTTGTCTGAGGCACTGGCAATCCTAGTTTATCTAACCAATCTTGACGAATGAAGGAACTGTAACGGGCCGTAATGGCACGTTTACCCGGAATAGCAAACTGTTGTCCCTCCACTTGACCAAACTTTAATGTATCTTCGCCCAAAAACTTCTTCAGATTCGGTCCATGCTGATCAATCAGCTCACCTACATCTGTCAAACCGCCCTGTTGTGCATAGCGGTAAAACACGCTGGAGTCATAAACAAAGACAATATCCGGAACATCAGAAGCACTTGCCATGAGTACGTTCAGCTTGGTAACTTCCTCAGAACGTTGAACAGGTACAAACTTTACATCAATGTTGTTAGGGTCACCAAAGTTCTTTTGAATCATCTGAGAGATAAAGTTATTCGAGATCGTGTACTGAGATGGTGTTTTACCACGGTCGAAAAGCTCCACCTTTAATGTGACGCGTTTTCCATCACCAGAGGCTCCGCCTTCTGCTTTGTCTTCTGCAGATGAGCACCCCGCAAGTAGTGAGACGCCCATTACTGCTGTAAGCGCCAGACTCATCAACTTCTTTAGACTCCCTTTGGTTGCTTTTCTTGTCATTCTGTTCATCCCCTTTGGCTTTACGTGAATGTTTTAAAGCTTGCTCCGAGTATTCCATAATAATGTGAGCCCTGACAATAAACTAAATTCGGGTGGGCCGGCATAAGAGTTATGGTTTGTATGATGTCTTATTTTCGCAGATTGCCAAAATTCATAAAACCGCATGGCAGCAGGCTTTATCAGACACATAACCCGTCTCCTTTAGGAGGTGATGACAAACCATTTTCTCACACTGCCTAAATTCGTATGTCACTTAAAAATTAAAGCGCTTCCATTCTTGATATTTTAAAGATATATAAAACAGGGTGAATTACAACAGAAGATATCCCCCTCAATTATGAGGATATACGACTTGAATTCACCCTGAATATATACCTTATTGTTCTGTTATGCATGTACGTAACGTAACACATATTCAATAATGTTATCATCGCGTATCGCGTAAGCATAAACTCATGACTCTTCCGAGGCTTTTTGTTCTCTTTTCATCCGGCGGAAATCTCCAGGTGTAATGCCCGTGACCCGTTTGAATACACGCCCAAGAGTGATCCCATTCGCATAGCCAACTTTCAAAGCGATATCTTGTAAAGAATGATCTGTATGGAGCAATAGCTTCTCCGTTTCTTTCATCCTCAGGTCAGTCACAAAGTCCACGAACTTCATGTTGAATTCAGTCTTGAACAGGTAGCTGGCATGCTTGCCCGAGATCTCAAAGCGGTCACTCAGATGTTTAAGAGACAGATCCGGATTCGTGAACTGCTCTTCAATATAATTTTTCATTTCATTAACCATAGCTTTGTAACTCTTTGTTTCGGTAACAGCAACGTATGTCCGGAACAGGTCGGTAAGTCTATCGAATAATAGCACCTTTACATCGACTAGCGACTCTGCTTCTTCCATCGCATTCAGCCAATGGTTTATGTTTCCTTCCGACAGTTCATTCTGTAGACCTTCTGACATCATAGAGACTTCTCTGCTGAGCATCTGAAGCATGGCCTGAATCAGGGAACGAATCTCATCATCTGGCAGCTTATTTCGCTCGAACTCCTTGAAAATATCCTCGAGCTGCTCTCTCCACTGTCCGCTCGACATTCTGAACCGTTTGACAAAGTCAGCAATCATCTGCAAATACGTATAGGTTTCCAGCAATGGATGCTGCAGTTCACTTGTATCTGCTTCACCCACATCACCATTCATCAACAGCTTCCGCTGCAGCACTGCTTCGGCAGCTGAGAACGATTGATGAATTGCACCAATCCCTTCAGCAACAGGCCCAATGCCGAAGCTGAGAGAAATTCGAAGATTCTGCTCTACCCAGGACTTACATTCCTCAGCTACAACCCGAATCTGCTTGGATAATTCTTGGCCATGTTGCCCATCTTCCTTCGAAAAGAAAAGAATAGCAATACGATCAGCACCGATCCATTCTGTCCAGCACTGTACTTTGGTATCTCTGGACAGCTCCTGAAGTACATTCATCAGGGCAAATTTCAGTGTATTTTGCTCTCCTCTGGTGAATTTCTCCTGAAACCCCTTCTCATATCGGTTAATGTCCCCAACGACCACAATAAAACGGGCAGATTCATGCGCACCATCAAATGGAGAGACTTCATATAACTGTCCAGCCGGATTATCCACATGCTCTCCGTGCAGTAATGCGCTAAACAGCTTGCTTCGTTGCATGAGCATGTTTTCACGGCTTTTTTTATCATAATCCATCATGTGATTAATCAGATTTTCAAGTACACCATCAATCATCTTCATCTCATCCATACGTGCACCTGACTGTTCAAACGCCCGAATCTGTTGGGATTCAATCCGGTTCATAATGATCTCAATTGGCTTATAGTTACGCCGAGTGACGTACACGATATATATTATTGCGCAGATCACCGTCAAGACGGCAATGAATACCCAGACATAAGAAACAACAGATACCCAACCGAACAGATTCCCGGCCTTAATCCCGCTAGTAACAATCCAGCCTAATCGTTCCAAAGGTAATTCATTCAACATCGTACCGTTGACAGCACTCTCCCTGTCAGAATGAGCATCATATACGACACTGCCCTCCTGATCGCTTATTGTCAGGAAGGAGAGTTTCCCATTGACCATACTATCGACACTCTGCTTGATACTGCTCATCTTGATATTAATGACTAATACGCCTTCTGAACCAAAAGGCAGGGGCATTTCTTTATTTACAGTCAACACTTGTACAGGAGTACTCTGCACATCATCCCATTCAATCTCTCGAACAGGCTGCCAGCCTTGACCTATAGCGCCGTTTACGGTCTGTTCAATCCACGGCTTATCTCCAAAACTATCCACTTCCCTTGATCCGCTTACCGTTATAACTCGCTGTTGCTGCTTATCATAGAGATATATGGAATGAATCCATGAAGATGAATTAATCATTTCACGCAAATTTTCAGCAATGGTGTATACCGTATCCGAATTATTCGGATTATTATGGTTGAAATACAGTCTGTAGGCCTGTTCATATTGCACCTTTTCTGTTACTGCCAGTTCAATATCCCGGATCGTATGATCCAGTGTAGTAAGAAGATAACTCGAAGAGATTCGGTCAGCCTTCCGTGTTTCCTCTCTGGAGATATCATTGATAAAAACAAAAGCGATAAAGATGAGTATGGTCATTGTAAAGAAAAATATAGGAAAGTACGAAAAGAGTAGCCGATAATACCAGGTGCGCGACAATAGACCCCACTCCTCACTCCACGATGCCAATGTCCATTAGCCGTGATTCTACTGTTTAGTGTCCCTAACCAATCTTCCACGCTTATGTATATAAAAGCGCTATCATTTCTTGTTTTATGTTATTATAGCACAAGCTCTCGAACAGCAAAGCACGGAATTGAATTCATGGGATTAAACAAAAACACCGTGCTGAGCAGGACGCACTCAGACACGGCAATTGAAGAGAGTTCACTATGACACGCCAGATCATATGCCGAAATTAGATACCTGAGTCCTTAAACAACGTAGCCATAGAGCCACCATCAACAATAATGCGGATGGCTCGTGATAACATCGGTGCTACAGGTAATACTTTAAAGCATTCGGGGTGATCCTCCGGCAACGCAATAGAGTCTGTTACTACAACTTCGGTAATTGATGGATGATTTAATTTGCTTACTGCCCCATCGGAGAACAAACCGTGAGTTGCGCAAACATATGCGTTCTCTGCACCCCGTTCTTTCAAGCTCTCAACAACGTTCACAATAGTTGTACCTGTATCGATCAGATCCTCAATAATAATTGGGGTTCGTCCCTCAACGTCACCAATGACATGCGTGATGATCGATTCGTTATGACTTGGGCGTTTCTTGATCATAATCGCAAAAGGAGAATCCAGACGATTCGCCAGCTTCTCCGCCATGGATGCTCGTCCAGCATCAGGAGAAACCACTACAGGATTTTTGATCCCTTTGCTGAGCAGGTACTCACTGATCAAGTCCAATGAGGTCATGTGGTCCACTGGTATGTTGAAAAAGCCTTGAATAGCCGCTGCATGCAGATCAATTGTAACAACTCGGCTCGCTCCAGCTGTCGTTAATACATCTGCAACCATCTTGGCCGAGATGGGCTCACGCGGAGCGGACTTCCGTTCTTGACGAGCGTAACCGTAATACGGAACAATGATATTCACCGTGCGTGCAGATGCCCGTTTTGCCGCATCAATCATAACCAGCAGTTCAACAAACAGCTCATTAATGGGATGAGACAAAGACTGTACTAGAAACACATCACAATTACGGATTGTTTCCTCGTAATGAACGTATATTTCTCCGCTCTTGAACCGGGATAGCTTAATCTTGCCCAGTTGTACGCCAAGCTTATCACAGACCTGCTCTGCAAGCTTAGGGTTAGACGAACCGGAAAAAATACGTAACGAATGCTGCATAATGCCCTCCCACGGGTTATCCCCCATCATAATTCCTTTATATAGTTAAATTGGACCATCTATTCGGACTATCCAACCTGTATAAAAGGTTCATTCTTCCCCTATTATACTTTACTATTGTCTACATTTAAAGGAATGAGCGAACGCTGGCGGCCTTCAAAAACAGCAACTTCCTTACAGCCAAGTTCATGTAACAATGCCTCTGCCTCAGATAGACCATCGCCTAGTTTCATCGGATCATGTGCATCGGAGCCCATCGTAAGCGGAATGCCTAATCGAATCGCTTCGGTCAGCATTCTCCGGCTTGGAAACATCTCCGCACAAGGCTTGGATAAACCAGATGCATTCAGCTCCATCGCACAGCCACTTTTCGCGATAGCTTGCAAAGCCGCATTCTCCAGTGCCAAGCGTTCTTCTGTCTGCTCAGGTGCGGGCACATAGCCAAAACGTTTAATGACGTCTGCATGTCCGATAATATCGTACATGCCTGTACCTGCTGCTTTGCTTACCGCATCATAATACTGACGATATACTTCAAGGACGTCTTTGCCCTCCCAATGGTGGGTCTGCCGGAAGTCAGTAATATCCCATTCGCCAAGAAAATGCACAGATCCAATGACGTAATCCCATGGATAACGCTCAATAATCGAACGAATTTCTGTTTCCCAGCCTTCAATATAATCACCTTCAAGACCTACACGCACTTCAATCTGTCCGCGATACCGCTCCTTCAAGGTAAAACATTCCTCAACATATCGTGGCAGCTCATCCATAGACATAGCCATCTCCGGATAATACTGATCAGGGTCTACATGCAGCAAGGGCATATGATCGGATAATCCAATCTGGGACAGTCCAATCTCGATCCCCCGCTGTACATATTCCTCCAGCTTCCCAACAGCATGTCCGCAGCGCTCATGATGGGTGTGATAGTCTATACGCATTCAGCGTTCGCCTCCTAATCCCGGCGTGGCCGTTCGTGACGGCGACTCAGTTCAGACATGATATCATCCAGCGGCAATTTGCGCTCTTGCAACAGCACGAGTAGGTGGTACATCAAGTCGCTCATTTCAAGACGAAGCTCATCATTGTCTTTGTTTTTGGCAGCAATAATCGTCTCGGAGGCTTCCTCACCGATCTTCTTGAGAATCTTATCGACCCCTTTATCAAACAGATACGTAGTATATGCGCCTTCCGGACGCTCGCGTTCACGCTCAGCGATGACGGATTCGAGTTCAGCCAGCACCTCGAAGCGACTCTCAGCGCTAGATGAAGAGGAAGAGCGTGTATCAGAGTCTGCTGTTCTTCCTGCTTCTTCTTTGATGTCTTGTTCTGTTCCATTGGCTGGTAAACCTATAATTTCATTATGGAAACAGGTAACTACACCCGTATGACAAGCCGGCCCCTTTGGTTTCACTTCAACCAACAGCGTATCGCCGTCACAATCGTATTTCAAAGATACAATCTGTTGTACATTGCCTGATGTCTTCCCTTTATGCCACAGCTCCTGACGCGAGCGCGACCAGAACCAGGTTTCTCCGGATTCGAGTGACAGTTTCAGTGATTCACGATTCATATATGCCATCATTAATACTTCACGGGTATCTACATCCTGTACAATCGCAGGAACCAGTCCTTCGTTCCAGCGGATGTGCTCCACAACCTGCTCTAAGGAGAGCTGTTCCTTGATCTCATCACTTACTTTAGTCACGGATCTCCACCCCTTGCTCTCTTAATTGTTGTTTTAATGCCGGTATAGCAATCTCTTTATAGTGAAAAATGGTTGCCGCTAGACCTGCATCGGCTTTCCCTGTAGTGAATACATCGTAAAAGTCAGATTCCTTGCCTGCACCGCCTGAGGCAATGACCGGAATACGTACCGACTCTGAAACGGCAGCAGTCAGCTTCAGATCAAAACCGTCCTTGGTACCATCTGCATCCATACTCGTCAGCAAGATTTCCCCTGCGCCTAGTTCCTCGGCTTGCTTGACCCATTCCAATGCCTTGATACCTGATGGTTTCCGCCCGCCATGCGTGTACACTTCCCACTCACCCCAAGCCTCGTTATACTTGGCATCAATAGCAACTACGATACATTGCGAGCCAAAGCGACGTGCGCCATCGGCAATGATCTGGGGGTTAAGAACAGCCGCAGTATTGACCGCAATTTTGTCTGCACCTGCACGCAAAATGCGCTTCATGTCTTCTACTTTGGAGATGCCGCCGCCTACCGTAAAGGGAATGGCAATCTCCCCCGCCGTCTGTCTTACCACTTCCTCCATCGTTTCGCGACCTTCCACCGAAGCGGAGATATCGAGAAATACGAGTTCATCCGCGCCTTCGCGGTCATACAGAGCCGCCAGCTCTACCGGATCACCCGCATCGCGGAGATTCACGAAGTTCACGCCTTTCACGACCCGGCCATCCTTTACATCCAGACAGGGAATGATTCTTTTTGCCAGCATGCTGCCTCTTCCTCTCTACTGATTATCCGTTACTTGTTCACCAAACGCACTGCTTCAGCCAGATCAATACTGCCCGTGTACAATGCTTTACCTACAATGGCTCCGCCAACACCATCCTCTGTATGACGACTCAGACGAAGCAGATCATCCATCACACTGACACCGCCAGAAGCAATAACGGTGCGTCCGCTTGCTTTGGCAAGAGACACAATCGCCTCTACGTTAGGTCCCTGCATCATGCCGTCACGGGAGATATCCGTAAAGATAAATGTTTCCGCTCCATGAGCAGCGAGTTCCTTCGCCAATACTTCTGCCTGTACCTCGGAGGTTTCAAGCCATCCACGAGTCGCAACATATCCGTTACGCGCATCAATACCGATGGCCACTTTATCACCATAACGTCCTAATACTTCTTCTGTAAAAGCACGATCTTCAATCGCTGCTGTTCCGATAATCAGTCGGCTTACGCCCAGCCCCAGCAAACGTTCCACATCTGCTACTGTACGAAGACCGCCGCCTACCTGTACAGGTACGTTCACTGCGGACGCAATGCGCCCAATCAGCTCATCATTCACGGGGTGTCCTGCTTTGGCACCATCCAGATCTACCAGATGAACATAGGTACCGCCCTGCTTCTCCCAGTCAAGCGCAACTTGAACCGGATCTTCGTTGTATACCGTCTCTTGATTGTAATCTCCCTGCACCAGTCTTACACACTTGCCGTCCCGGATATCAATCGCTGGATATAAAATAAAAGATGACATAGAATGCCTCCTGAATGTGATTTCATTTTTGTTTCGATATAGTTTGAAGTTGAAGTTGAACATATTTAGAACGGATTGATTTCAAGTTCAATGAATAATAAAGGCTTGAACCTAGCTGGAATAATAAGAATCAGAGTTAGGCTAATCCTGTCGTATCGGTCAAAGACAGAAAATTGCCAAGCAGCTTCATACCAAGTTCACCACTCTTCTCAGGATGGAACTGCATGCCGAAGTTTGATCCTCTCCCCACAATCGCTGTAACCGGGTGTCCGTAATTCGTAACAGCCAGCAGATCACCTTGATTCTCTGTAAGTGCATGATAGGAGTGTACAAAATAGACATGACCTGCATCCAGCCCTGCAAATAACGGGTTTTCGGATTGGAGGAATTCCAGACGGTTCCATCCCATATGAGGAACCTTCAGTTCACCAGGTGCGAAGCGCACAACTTTTCCCGGTAAAATGTCCAGTCCTTCATGCTCACCGTGCTCTTCGCTGGAGCTGAATAACAATTGCATACCTAGACAGATCCCTAGTAGCGGCTTTGATCCGGTTGCAGCTTCTTTTACGACCGCATCCAGACCCGTTTCCTGCAGATGCACCATCGCATCACCAAAGGCACCAACCCCTGGCAATATGACACCATCTGCAGCAAGGATAGCTTCCCGTTCTCCCGTTACCAGCGCTTCATAGCCAAGACGTTCGACCGCTTTGCCGACGCTGTGCAGGTTCCCCATACCGTAATCGACAATTGCAATCGCCATCGTCTACAGCACTCCTTTGGTGGAAGGTACGCCTGTTACTCGTGGATCAATCATCGTTGCTTCATCCAGCGCACGTCCAAGCGCCTTAAAGACTGCTTCGATCATGTGGTGTGTGTTCTGACCATAATGTACGATGACATGGAGCGTAATCCGTGCTTCAAGCGCTAATTTCCACAAAAATTCATGCACCAGCTCTGTAGAGAAACTGCCGACTTGTTGCGAAGGATACTCCGCTCGATATTCAAAGTGCGGTCGGTTACTTACATCAATAATGACTTGAGCGAGAGCTTCATCCATCGGTACGAATACGCTGGCATAGCGCTTAATGCCACGTTTGTTGCCCAGTGCCTGATGCAGTGTCTGTCCGAGACAGATACCGATGTCTTCAACCGTGTGGTGATCATCAATTTCGATATCCCCACGAGCCTGTACGTTCAGGTCGAATTGTCCATGCTTCGTGAACAAATCAAGCATATGGTTCAAAAATGGCACATCTGTTTCAATATTGGATTGTCCGGTGCCATCTACGTTAAAAGATAATTGAATATTGGTCTCATTGGTTTTGCGGTCTACCTCCGCTTGACGAACTGCTGCTTGTTCTGCACTCTTATTCTGGTTATCCATTGTCCGTTTCCACCTTTCCTTCCTGTTCTAAACGTACAGCGATTGCACGGGCATGTCCCTCTAGCCCCTCATGACGAGCCAATTCAATAATGGCTGCTCCATTCTGCAACAATGCTTCCTTACTATAATAAATCAAGCTAGATTTTTTGATAAAATCATCGACGTCCACTGGGGAACTGAACCGGGCAGTTCCGTTTGTCGGAATAATATGATTCGGTCCGGCAAAGTAATCGCCTACCGGCTCGGAGCTATACGGTCCGAGGAAGATGGCACCGGCATTTTCAATCCGGCCAGCGTAAGCCATGGGCTCCTGCACCATGATCTCCAGATGCTCTGGTGCAAGCTGGTTTACCACATTGATTCCCTCATCGATGGAATCAACTACAATGATCGCGCCATACTGCTCTACGGAAGCAGCAGCGATATCACGCCGCGGCAGCACATCCAGCTGCCGCTGCACCTCGGCCTGCACGGCTTCCGCCAGCGCGGCCGAATTCGTGACGAGAATGGCCGATGCCATCTCGTCATGCTCCGCCTGCGACAACAAGTCCGCGGCGACATACACCGGGTTCGCCGTATCATCGGCGAGCACCACAATCTCACTCGGCCCAGCGATACTATCGATATCGACCGCCCCGTACACCTCACGCTTCGCGAGCGCCACGTAGATATTGCCCGGCCCACAGATCTTGTCGACCGGGGCGATGCTCTCCGTGCCGTAAGCCAGCGCGGCAATCGCCTGCGCGCCACCAACCCGGTACATCTCGTTCACGCCTGCTTCCGCAGCAGCCACGAGAATGTACGGGTCAATGCCTTCACCACCGTTCGTCGCCGGCGGTGTGACAAGCACAATCTCCGGCACACCTGCAACCTGTGCCGGAATCACATTCATCAGCACCGACGATGGATACGCTGCTTTCCCCCCAGGGACATACACGCCGACTCGCTTCAGCGGCCGAATAACCTGGCCGAGCAGACTGCCATCCGGCTGCCAGTCCATCCATGAATTGCGTTTCTGCTTCTCATGAAACGCACGGATGTTGGCGGCGGCTTGCCGAATCGCCGCCACAAAAGATGGCTCCACGGCTGCATATGCCGCCTGGAGCTCCTCCTGCGGCACGCGCAACTGCGCAGCCGTCAGCTTCGTGCGGTCCAGCTGCTCCGTATAACGCAGCAGTGCCGCATCCCCTTCCCGGCGTATGTCTGCGACGATGCGCCGTACGCTTTCATTTTGCTCCGACGTACCATACTCTACTTCCCGCTTCAGGTTGAATTCCCGTGCTGGTACAATCTTCATCCGTACGACCTCCTTTACGTATCTTATCTCCTCATACTGCGTGCTATCTATGATCTATGGAGTTACTGATCTATGAAGTTACGTATCTAACCATTATCCAATGGTTCCGATTGATTCATCTACATATCTATCTCTATGTGCGTTAGCTCCCTGCCCGAATTTCATCTCCACTGGGAATGACCAATTGAAGTGCATCACACAACGCCTGAATCCTTGCATTTTTCATCCGGTAACTGACCCGATTGGCAATCAAACGGCTCGTAATGTCGAGAATTTCTGTCATTTCTACTAGTCCGTTCTCACGCAATGTCTGCCCTGTCTCTACCAGATCGACGATCCGATCAGCCAAACCGATCAGAGGCGCAAGCTCAATCGAACCATTCAGTTTAATGACCTCAACCTGCTGCCCCCGCTCTCGAAAATACTGGGAAGCGATTCGTGGATACTTGGTTGCCACCCTCTGCTGGATGCCCGGTTGCCAGTCTGGTAGTCCAATGACCGACATACGGCACTGGGCAATGCCCAGATTCAGTAATTCATACACATCCCGATCTTCCTCAAGCAATACATCTTTTCCGACAATACCAATATCGGCGACACCATATTCTACATAGGTTGGTACATCCACAGGTTTAGCCATAATGAATTCCATCCCGGCTTCAGGCACTTCAATGACCAGTTTGCGGGTATCGTCTACGTCCTCAGGAATTTCCAGGCCTGCCTCACGAAACAATTTGGAAGCTTTTTTATAGATGCGGCCTTTGGGCATCGCCACCTTCAGAATATCCGCCATCTTATTTTCCTCCTTTTTGGGTTCCATAGATTATGACTTGCTCATCCTGCTCCGTAACGGACCCATGACCACTGGCTTCTCCCTTTTCCTCATGAAGTAGGGATGTGACCACATTCTGACCCAAACTGCGTAATCTCGCTGCTTCGTTTAGTGCCTCAGCCCGGCGCTCTGGGCTATATTCAATACGTACCGATTTCTTCTCTTCAATACGGATGCCATGGACACCATCAATAATCCGGTTCGTTTTTAACGCAAAACCTGTAGCCGGAAGCGCACGTCCAAACTGCTGTAGCAGATTGTCATATCGCCCACCGCTGCACACTGGTGATCCCAGCTCTGCCGCATATCCTTCAAACGTCATACCTGTATAATAGGAAAAGTCACCGATCATCGTTAGATCGATCAATACATGCTCGGATACACCATAAGCCTCTAACACTTCAAACACCGCACAGAGATGGGCGATGGATTGTGCAGCCTCGGCACTTGAGCTAAGCTCATTCGCATGTGTACAGATTTCCTTTCCACCCCGCAGACGCAAAATCGCTTCAAGCCGCTCTTTCTGCTCTGGCTCCAGATGTAACGCTTCTATAGATTGGCGGTAGCCTACGTAGTCTCGTCCCAACAGTCCTTCCTTCAACTGCTCCTGCTCTTCGGTCTGCCCCGGAATCACTTCTTCCAACAATCCATTCAGAAATCCCATATGACCCATCGCTATTTTAAAAGAAGACACCCCCGCTGCCTGTAACGACGCGATCGCAAGAGCGACTACTTCTGCATCTGCTTCAGGAGAATCATCTCCAACAAGTTCAACACCTGTTTGGAAAAATTCGGCCTCACGTCCGGCCTCCTCTTCAATCGAACGGAATACGTTCGCATGGTAGGACAGACGTAGCGGCAACGGTTCATCTTTGAGCATCGATGACACAACACGCGCAATCGGTGCTGTTAGGTCGGAACGAAGTACCAATGTTGTTCCCCGGCTGTTCAGCAATTTAAACAGTTTGCGATCCGATGTAGAACTCGCTACACCTACAGTGTCATAGTATTCAATAGTTGGCGTTATAATCTGACGGTACCCCCAGCGCTCCATGCACTCCAGTACGTTGCGTTCAATCATGCGTAGCTTGGATACCACATGTGGTGTATAGTCACGGAAGCCAATCGGTTTTTCAAAGCCTTTCGGTTTAGTCATTGGTATAATTCACCCCGAGTCATAAGTTTAAATTGAATTGAATTAAATTGATTTATTTATTGACTTGCATTAATCAATTTCATAACTCATTAAATTATCGTTTTGTAACTAGATTTAGACAAAATGGATCGTTTTGATCTATATCTAGCCTTGATTGAAGCTGCTGAAGGTATTATGAAATTGATTCGCATGTTTATTGATTTGAAAGATGTATTGACATGATCATCTATATCATTTAATCGTTCTTCTATTGCAGAAGGATTTATGTACAACAAATCCCCGTTCTATGTTAGTTACCCTAATTCTCAGTAATACGGTATTACGTTTGCAGCGTAAGGTTTATCTTTTACGTCTATAACGTCAACGTCTATAATGAATCGTCTCGCAGTCTTACTTATCATTTACAACCCTTTTACTTTCGCATGGTAAAGTGCTAACAAACTAAAGGATATGGGATATAATAACATGAATACTGCCTCATCGTCAACATGACCACCCTAAACGCTCTTTTATACAGCCCATCATGATTTATAGCTTTTCTCGTTTTGCTGAACTTTAACTTCTGTATACCAAAAAAGCTGCCTTCAGCAGCTTTCCTTCATTCCTTCATCTCATCATGTTCATGTTCATCTTCATGCAACATTGTATATCCCAAATAATGATTCTTCTAACTTAGTGGTGCAGCTTCTGAGAAGATTCATCCGGTTTAGGAACGATCTCTTCTGTAGAAGCTGCAGGACGGGACAGGTCCCGCAGAGGGTTACCTCCGACAAACGCTCCTGCAGGGACATCTTTATGGACTACAGCCCCGGCAGCCACTACTGCTCCGTCTCCAATCGTTACGCCCGGTAAGATGGTTGTATTGGCCCCAATGAGTACATTGTCCCCGATAATGACTTCACCTAGCCTGTACTCTTTAATCAGATACTCATGAGCCAGAATCGTGGTATTGTAACCAATTACTGAATTCTCACCAATCTTAATTTTTTCTGGAAAAAACACATCCACCATCACCATCAAGCCAAAGGCCGTATGTTCCCCCACCTTCATCCCAAGTATCCGTCGATAAATCCAGTTCTTGAGGGGAAGAACAGGGCAGTACCGTGACAACTGAATCCATATAAAATTACGAACGCCCTTCCACGGACTCACTGTCTTGTAGATATGCCAAAGTGCATTTTGACTTTCTACCGGATAACGGGTTACTTTTCTCATGAACGTTTCGTTCCTGTAAGCACCATGTCCAGCAAATCTCTCATATCATACAAAATGTAATCTGGCTTATACCCGCTTAGTACCTGCTCCCCTTTAAGTGACCAGGCTACACCTGCAGACAGAGCACCCGCATTTTGCGCCGACTGAATATCGACAGGGCTGTCTCCTATCATCAGAGTGTGGGCAGGATTTGACCCCAGTTCTGTCATTGCTTTTTGTACTGGTTCTGCATGGGGTTTAGGATGAGTTACATCGGTTACCGTCACAATGGACTTCATATATTTAAGTAGATCAAAACGCTCCAGTACCTTTAAGGTGGATGGACGGATTTTGGTAGTTACCACCCCCATCGTAATGCCTGCCTGATCCAGAGCCTCTATCACCTCATTTACGTGGGGAAAAGGTTTGACCATTGCTTCATGGTGAATATTATTATAGGCTCGATAGCCTTTTACATACTCCGATACCTCTTCCTGACCTGAAAAGGTTCGCATTTGTTGCTCCAATGTGCCTCCCATATGAGGGATAATCTGTTCCCTTGTCCAAGGGGCAGTATGGTCCCAACCTTCCATCACATGTTGAAATGATTTAATAATCAGCTCATTGGTATCAATAATCGTTCCATCCAGATCAAACAGTACCGTGTTAATCACGTTGCATTACTCCTTTTTATCTTCAACTTGCTTTGATTCCTCTTGAGTAGGACTTGGTGTAGTCGTTCCTTTCACTTCTTCAACCGAGGCTGTCCCCATATGTTCGATATCATCAACAGTGACTTTCGATGAGATGATCGGATCACTGTAACGTGCATCTGCTTTTCCTGTCACTCTTCTCACCACAATGAATACAACCGCAACAACAATGATACCGATGGCAAGCAATTGCGAGATTCGTACATTACCATACGCAGGGTCCAGATAACCCTGTTCGAATCCAAGTGCGGTCATTGGAGACCACAGTCCATTCACGAATGAAGCGACCCATTCCGGAGCCTGAAAAGCCAAACTATCCGTACGCACAGCTTCAATAAAGAAACGGCCGATCGAGTACCAGATGAAATAGGACATAAACAATTCACCTGAACGCAAAAACTTCTGACGACGAAGGATCAGTAGCAGAATCAGTCCTGCCAAACTCCATACTGACTCATACAAAAAGGCTGGATGGTGGAATACACCTTCCACGTTCATTTGGTTGACAATAAAGTCTGGTAAGTGCAACTTGTCTCTTAAAAAGGACTCTTCAACCGGACCTCCATATGCCTCTTGGTTTACAAAGTTCCCCCAGCGCCCGATCATTTGTCCCACAATTAGTCCAGGTGCACAGATGTCGGCCATACGCCAGAAGTTATACCCTTTACGACAAAAGAAAATGACTGCACATATAATAGCACCAATCAGTGCGCCGTATATGGCGATACCGCCGTTCCATATTTTAAATACATCCCAGAAGTTGTCCTTATAATCTTCCCACTTAAACGCTACATAGTAGATACGAGCTCCAATAATTGCAGAAGGCACACCCAGCAGAACCATATCCATGAAAACTTCTTGTGGAATGTTATATCTTTTTCCCTCACGGATTACGAGCAGTAGACCCAGTAGTGCAGCAGCACCCAAGATCAGGCCATACCAGTGAACCTTTAAAGCGCCAATAGAGAACGCGACCGGGTTCAATAGTAATAATGTATCCATTGATTCACACTCCTATCGATTCACATCGGTAAGCATGACTCTTGGAGCCTGCAGCACTCTTCAGGTTTGAAGAGCTACATGCAAGCTTCAATCTGTCATGCTTCATAATAACTTTATAGCATGATCGTTTACGATCGAGCTATATATTGGCTTGTGAGCAACCTTTCTTAGTCCATGTCTTCCATATCTTCTGAAATGGTTGCTGTCAGCTTGTTGGTGAACTGGAGTGCCGCATTCAGCCCCATCTGTCTCAAACGGTAGTTCATGCCAGCTACTTCAATAATTACAGCCAAATTTCGACCGGGACGAACTGGAATTGTAACCAGAGGTACATCAGTATCAATAATACGTGTAGTCTCTTCATCCAGTCCCAGACGATCATACTGCTTATCCTGCTGCCATGCTTCAAGACGTACAACCAAGGTAATCCGTTTATTATTCCGTACAGCTCCTGCTCCGAACAAAGTCATCACGTTGATAATACCAACACCTCTGATCTCAAGCAGGTGACGGATCAACTCCGGTGCAGTACCGTGAAGCTGAAAATCAGATGTTTGACGGATCTCTACCGCATCATCGGCAATCAAACGGTGACCGCGTTTTACAAGTTCAAGAGCCGTTTCACTTTTACCAATACCGCTGCTACCTGTGATCAGCATACCTACACCATACACATCACATAGTACACCGTGAATCGTCGCAGTGGGTGCCAGCTTCCCTTCCAGGAAACCAGTAATACGGCTGGAAAGAATAGTCGTTGCCATGTTGCTGCGGAGTACAGCCAGATTTTGCTCCTCGCTGATATCAATCAGTTCCTGTGGAACTTCCAATCCACGTGTAACAACAATACAAGGTGTCTCCTCATTACACAGACGCTCCATACGTTCACGACGCTCTTTTTCAGGCAGCATTGCAAAAAAGGCTAGCTCTGTTCTTCCCAGCAGTTGCACCCGTTCTTTTGGATGGTATTCAAAATAACCGGCCATTTCCAGGCCAGGACGGTTCAGGTCATCCACTGTAATAAATCTTTTTAATCCCTGAGACCCAGAGACCACTTCCAACTGAAATTGTTGTACCAATTCGGATACTTTCACTTTTTTCGCCATTTGTCTCTTCCTTTCAGCATTCGCTGTACCTCTATGTACCTCACACTTGTGTATCATTTCTTTCCATTATTAGCGCATTCACAACAGCATTCATATTCAAGCCAGTTCGCCCTTGAGATGCTGATTTTGTATACTTCAACAGGCTCCCCTCTTGAGGACAGACCTTCAAATAATCTTAAATGAATTTTGGATTGAATGCAATCACAGAGCCTCTTACCTGTAGCATATCACTCTGGTTGAGTGAAGGCTAACATCTCTTTCAAATTTCTGAAAAAAGCCCCTTCCAGTTATAACGGAAGGGGCTCGATCTACAATATATAATAGCGTTACTGCCAGATTCCATCGATACCGAGGATCTTCAGTATATTAGTCTTGAAGGAGTACGTTAACTTCAGTCTCTTTGTCAAAGATATGAACTTTGTTCATGTCAATGGCCATTTTAACTGTAGAACCGTCACGAGTGTTGGAACGTCCGTCTACACGTGCGATTGTAGTATCGTTACCTACACCACTCAAGTAGAGGAGCATTTCATGACCCAGGTTCTCTGTTACATCTACGTGAGTAGAGAATACAGAGTTCGGAGATGCTTCCAAGAATACTGGCTCTTCGTGAATATCTTCTGGACGAACGCCCAAGATCACTTCTTTGCCTGCATATCCTCTGGATTTCAGCACTTGTGCTTTACCTTGTGGGATTTCAACATCCACACCAGGAGCAACAAAGTGAAGGTTAGCACCTTGCTCAGCCAATTTACCCGAGATAAAGTTCATTGTTGGGGAACCAATGAAACCAGCTACGAACAGGTTTGCTGGGTGATTGTACAGCTCTTCAGGAGAAGCAGCTTGTTGGATGATACCATCCTTCATAACTACGATCCGGTCACCCATCGTCATTGCTTCGATCTGGTCATGCGTTACGTAGATAACGGTTGTTTCCAAACGTTTAGCCAACTTAGTGATTTCAGCACGCATTTGTCCACGAAGTTTCGCATCCAAGTTGGACAGCGGCTCATCCATCAAGAAGACTTGTGGATCACGGACAATCGCACGTCCCAAAGCGACACGTTGACGTTGACCACCGGACAATGCTTTTGGCTTACGCTCAAGCAAATGCTCGATATCAAGGATTTTAGCTGCTTCACGTACACGTTTGTCGATCTCGTCTTTTTTAACCTTACGCAATTTCAAACCAAATGCCATGTTTTGATATACGCTCATATGCGGATACAAGGCGTAGGATTGGAATACCATCGCGATATCACGGTCTTTAGGTGCAACATCATTAACGACACGGTCACCGATATAGAGTTTACCTTCAGAAATTTCCTCAAGGCCTGCGATCATACGCAGTGTTGTTGATTTACCACAACCGGACGGACCTACCAGTACCAAAAATTCTTTATCTTTAATGTCCAGGTTAATGTCAACTACAGTTGCTTTATCTGAACCCGGGTATTTTTTGAAAATATGCTCTAAACGTACTCCTGCCATGATTGTTGCCTCCTCAGAGATCATTTTGTAATCGAATACAATTTGTAGTTTTATAATAACCTATCACTTGGTTATCTGACTATTCGCAAACTGCACAAAAATATCAATCCTTTTTCGTCACTTTGTACATCAGTAGTAAAAGTTGCACAACAATCGCACTCTTGAAGTGTCTGACATCATAGCCAATCTCCTGCTTAATCTTGTCTAGACGGTACACAAGCGTATTACGATGAATGAATAAACGCTTGGCTGTCTCACTGACATTACAATCTAAACTAAAAAATGTCTCTAGTGTTGCCAGTGTCTCACTATCCTTAAAGATAAGTGTACCCTTGCCGGTATCCTGAATAAAACGCAGCCGTTGCTGCTCTGAAATGCTAGCCACCAACTGCTCCAACTGAAGATTCCACGGAAGGTGGATATGCTGTGTAACATGGAAGGAGCGACCAAGATACATACTTTCCTGAAGAAGGAATGCCATCTGAACTAATGCTTCCTTCGGAATACATGGCAATGATGCGGAGAGATGGAAAACCCCTGCGAACTCACTGGCAATCAGTTCATACAATCCCAGGCAAAATGCATTGAGCGAATCTTTTCGTGCCTCTACCGTGTCTTCATCTGCCTCGCCAGTAACAATCTCTTCGTTCCCCATAAAAATCCACTCTTGCTCTCCAAGTGGAATCAATGTGATCTCTTCACCAAAATAGCTTTCCAGCAGCTTGTTAAGAACTTTCGAGTCCACACGCTGAGAGTCAGGAGTCTCCCCCTGCAAAAGAAAGAGAACCTTTTTATCCTGAAATCCTGCAATTGACGTATACGAATCAGGCAATGGTTCAGGTTCAGGATTGCCAGAACTATACGCCTTAATCTTCTCCTGAAGCCACATCCCCAGTGACGATAGTTTTTTGTCCGTATCGTTCATATATTGCATTGGATCATCGCACTCTGATGATTTAACATAACTGAGGATCAATAATTCTATCAGTTGACGAGTTTCCTTTGTGATTGATCCAGCGTCACATCCCCAACATACAACGCTTTTCTCATGTTCTTTCGTGCTTACTTTGAAAAAAACACGCTCACCGTTGTGTAAACTAATAATATTGGAAGATATCCGTGAACTTGTTAAAGCCCCACGTTCTTCTTCACCATCTTTGCTTTGATAGAACTGGGGCATGTTTTCGTCTAAACCTATCAAATTTTCAACGGACTGCATCCACTCATACATCGTAATTTCATATTCATCCAAGGTGGTTCCTATAACGCCTTCAATTTTCTGTTTCAGATCAGATATAAGCTTCATGTAATGAACGTCACCACTCTGCTTTTTTAACATCATTTTATCATATCTTGTCATGCAACGCTCTGTATCATCAGACTAACCTATGACTAACATCTTTCTTACAGCACAAAAAAAGTGATTGATCATATTGATGATCAATCACTCTCTATTTAAGATGAGCCATGAAGGACTCGAACCTTCGACACCCTGATTAAAAGTCAGGTGCTCTACCAACTGAGCTAATGGCTCAAAAACTGGTGGAGGATGATGGATTCGAACCACCGAACCCGTACGGGAGCAGATTTACAGTCTGATGCGTTTGGCCACTTCGCTAATCCTCCAAAGTAAAAGGTGGCTCGGGACGGAATCGAACCGCCGACACGAG